>JAIKWH010000003.1 GCA_024684955.1 Pseudobutyrivibrio sp. | reverse complement strand
TTCTAAATATATGTAATACACCAAGACATAAAATACTGTCATGGTAATGGATGTAACCAGTTTTCCTACGCCAAGGGCCACGGTAAAATCTGCCCCTGTAACAAAATAATTAAGCACCCTAGGCACCAAATGAAAAGCATCTCCGCAGCCGAGAATTAACACTGCCAATCCCATTTTCTTTTCATTGCCATTTCTCGCCTTGAGCAAGATGGTGATACCACTGATAATAGCAAACAATAGATAGAAAATATCAAATGCAGATTCTCCGTATTTCATTCTAAATGCACCCTCCTTCCTCTCAGTTGGCAAAATCCCCTACCTTTGATTAGGCTTGTTTTATCGATTATCTATTTTTTCAGGATACATATCGTGGTGGGTCATTCTCTCCCATGCCACATCTTCCCATTTGGTTCCTGGCTTTCCGTAGTTACAATATGGATCTATTGAAAGACCTCCTCTAGGTAAAAACTTGCCAGTGACCTCGATATATTTTGGATCCATGAGCTTTATCAGGTCCTTCATAATCTTGTTGACGCAGTCTTCATGAAAATCCCCATGATTTCTATATGAGAATAAATAAAGTTTTAGTGACTTACTCTCAACCATTAGTTTGTCTGGCACATATGAAATAGTGATTGTGGCAAAATCTGGTTGTCCTGTGATTGGGCACAGGCTAGTAAATTCCGGGCAATTAAACTTTACAAAATAATCATTCTCAGGGTGTTTGTTACTAAATGATTCCAGCAGGCTAGGATCATAATCGGTTTTATATTCTGTCCCCTGGCTACCCAGTTTTGTCAGGCCCTCTTTTTCTCTTCCACTCATTTAAATTACCTCCTTTGGTTTAATTTTACGAGCAATATATATGAAAGGTGTATCAAATAATGCTACAAGCGCTTTAAACAAATATGTGGTAAATAGAATGCTTAAGAAAACATCTGTAGGATAGGTGCCCCAAAAAGCCAGGAAGGTAAATATGACTGTATCTACAGCCTGGCTGAGCAGGGTACTTCCGTTATTTCTAAGCCAAAGTTTTGACTTGTCATCTCCTGTCTTTTCCCAAATAAAATGATATAGGAAAACATCAATATTCTGACTGCAGATAAATCCAATCAGGCTGGCAATGGTAATCCTAGGTACCAGGCCAAAAACAACCTGCAAACTATCGGAAACAAAGTCATTAGTATTAGGTGTAAAGAGTAGAATCATCTGTGTACCAAGCAGCCACAGGAGCATTATTGAAAAACTATACAGGACTGCTCTTCTTGCATCCTTTTTACCATATTTCTCAGAGAGAATATCTGTAACTAAAAATGTTGATGCATATAATACATTTCCAGCAGTTGTTGACAGACCAAATAAATCTATACATTTACATACTGCAATATTGCCGAGAATTGTTCCAAAAATAGCAAAGGCGAAAAGACCATTGCGTCCAAAAATCCTGTAGAGTACCAGTACACTTCCAAGATATACTAAAACTGTGAAAATAAATATTAGTTCGTTAGACATTATTGTTATACCTCTTTTTCATATTCGATAGGATCTTTTAATCCATTTAGTTCAAAGGCAGCGATTCTATCTCTGCAAGTGCCGCAGACTCCGCAGGCCTTTTCGTGTCCTTCATAGCAACTCCAGGTCAATTCAAAGGGAACACCAATTTCTGTTCCCATAGCCACCACCTGGGCCTTGGTCTTGTCAATGAAAGGAGCAACTATTTTTAATTCATTACCACTGCCAATATAAATAGCCTCAGAAATGGCTTTATTAAAGGCCAGACTGGTGTCAGGATATGCATTTCCCGCAGCATCATCTGCATGGGCACCATAATATATTTCTGAGCAACCATGGCTCAATGCTATAGAGGCAGCTGATGATAAAAACAAACCATTTCTGTATGGGACATAGGTATTAACTGGCTTTCCATTTGTTTTCTTCAGCTGCTCAGCATAGTCCTCGTGAGGGACTTCTCCCTCTGCCCCCTCTAATAGGGTGCAATTACTATCCTTAAAAATCTCACCCAAATCCAGGGTGATTCTTTTTACCCCGTAATACTCAGCAACTTTTTCGGAAGCCTCCATCTCCTTTTTATGCTTTTGTCCGTAGTATATAGATAATGCCAATACTTCATCTTTTCCGTATTTTTTTACTGCCAATCCAAGGCATACGGAACTATCCAGTCCACCACTAAAGCATACTAATGCTTTCATAATTTCTTCCTCCAAAAAAAATAGCCTTACAAAACGTAAGGCTATAATTTCACAAACTTGTTTAATTATAGTCCTGGTTTTGTTTAACGACAGGATGGTACAAACGAACTGTCGGCGTTAAAGAACGCTAAATTATTATATAAAAATAAAGTATTTTTTAGTAAAGCTTTGCGCCTGCTGGGATGTGATTATCAACCATGAGCAGGTGTAATTCTTCATCCTCTGAATCCTTGAGGTTGTTAACTGCCGAAAGCAACATTCCACATGATTCGATACCCATCATGGCACGTGGTGGAAGGTTTGTGATTGCAATGAGGGTCTTGCCAACAAGTTCCTCTGGCTCATAATATGCATGGATACCAGAAAGGATTGTACGGTCAACACCTGTGCCATCGTCAAGAGTAAACTGTAAAAGTTTCTTTGACTTTGGTACTGCAACGCACTCTTTTACCTTTACTGCTCTAAAATCACTCTTTGAGAATGTTTCGAAATCAACTGCCTCCTCAAAAAGTGGCTCTACCTTTACATTAGAAAAATCAATCTTTGCATTTGGTGTAAAGAATCCATTATTGTCACCCGCATCTGCTGTGGTCTCACTCTTTTCTGAGCCGTCCTTTAATGTCTTCATAGTAGGGAAGAGCAGGACGTCACGGATAGCAGCGCTATCTGTCAGGAGCATGCAAAGTCTGTCAAGACCATATCCGATACCGCCTGTAGGTGGCATACCAATTTCAAGAGCATTGAGGAAATCCTCATCTGTGTGCTCTGCCTCGTCATCTCCGGCTGCTGCGTTAGCATCCTGAGCAGCGAAACGCTCTCTCTGGTCGATAGGGTCATTCAGCTCTGAGTATGCGTTACACATTTCCCATCCGTTGATGAAAAGTTCGAAACGCTCTACCTTGCTAGGGTCAGATGGCTTTTTCTTTGTGAGAGGACTGATTTCGATTGGGTGGTCCATAATAAATGTAGGCTGAATCAGTTTCTCCTCGCAGTACTCCTCAAAGAAGAGATTGAGGATATCACCCTTTTTGTGGCGGTCCTCATATTCGATATGGTGCTCATCTGCCAATTTCTTTGCTGCTGCATCATCTGCAACTGCATCAAAATCAACCCCTGCATATTTCTTGACAGCGTCTGTCATTGTAAGTTTTTCAAATGGCTTGCCCAGGTCGATCTCTACTCCGTTGTAACTAATCTTTGTAGAGCCAACTACCTTATCTGCCAAATATCTAAACATGGACTCTGTGAGTTCCATCATGCCGTTGTAATCTGTGTATGCCTGGTATAACTCCATGAGAGTAAACTCAGGATTGTGACGGGTGTCAACACCCTCATTTCTAAATACACGACCAATCTCGTATACTCTCTCAAGACCGCCAACAATAAGTCTCTTGAGATAAAGTTCTAAGGAGATACGTAATTTTACATCTTCATTAAGAGAATTGTAATGAGTCTCGAATGGGCGAGCCGCTGCACCACCTGCATTAGATACAAGGATAGGTGTCTCCACCTCCATAAAATCTCTGCCTGCAAGGAAATTACGGATTTCCTTCATCATGAGGCTCCTCTTTACAAATACAGCTCTAGAATCCTCATTCATGATCAGGTCCACATATCTCTGACGATATCTCATATCTGTGTCAGTGATTCCGTGGAACTTTTCTGGCAGAATCTGGAGAGACTTTGAAAGAAGTGTAATCTCCTCAGCGTGGATAGAAATCTCACCTGTCTTTGTGCGGAAAGCATATCCCTTTACACCAAAGATATCGCCAATATCAGACTTTTTAAATTCTGCATATGACTCCTCGCCGATTGCATCTCTAGCAACATATACCTGAATCTTGCCCTTGAGATCCTGAATATGGCAGAAACTAGCCTTGCCCATAACACGCTTGAGCAGCATACGACCTGCAATCGAAACGTGGATTGGGTCAGCATCCATAATGGCGCGACGCTCATTATAGTCGTCATTAATTGCCTGCTTAGCAGCCTCTTCATCCATGCCATCTGTGTTTACCTGTGGTCTGCCTGCCAACAATTTGGCTTCGTGCTCTTCGTAAATTCTCACTACATCATCGCTGTGATGTGTCTGGTCATACTTTGTGATCTGAAATGGATCTTTGCCTGCTTCCTGCAGAGCGGCAAGCTTGTCTCTACGAACTTGTAAAAGCTGGTTAATATCTTCTGCCATAATTACTCCTTTATATTAATTGATTATAATTCCTATATAGCCACAAAAATCGCAGCCAAAATCCATCGGCTGCGACATACAAAATCAAACTAATTACTTTGTCTTCTTTGCTGCAACAATCTTGTATTGGAACTCACCGGCGTCTGTTGAAACTGTAACTACGTCGCCCTTTTTGTGTCCAAGGATTGCTTTGCCAACTGGGGACTCGTTTGAAATCTTTCCCTTAAGGCTGTTTGCCTCTGTAGAACCAACGATTCTGTACTCTGTCTCCTCGTCAAATTCCATATCAAGAAGCTTTACAGTCCAACCAATGTTGATATTTTTTGTGTCATGCTCCTCAGAAACTACCTCAGCATTTTTTAAGATCTTTTCGATCTCTTCGATACGAGCCTCGATATCTCTCTGCTCATCTTTTGCTGCATCATACTCGGCATTCTCTGAAAGGTCTCCCTGCTCTCTTGCCTCTTTTATCTTTTGTGAAACCTCTTTACGTCTATTGATTTTGAGGTCGTCTAATTCATCCTGTAATGCTGTAAGACCTTCTGCTGTAAGTAAGTTCTTTTTTGCTTCCATCTTGATTTTCCTTTCCCCGTATATTATCTGCATTTCTGCTTATTTTAAAATTTATATAACTCAGCGTATTATATTCCACACTGGGGTTTATGTCAAGAATTCCCGTATTTACTAAGGAATTCCTCAAAGAGTTGTTCCAAGTCTTGATAGGATTCCACCCCGTTGATGGCACCCCTTAATTTGCTGGCTCCCTTGTAGCCTGCTGTATACCAGGCAGCATGCTTTCTCATCTCTCTGATACCCAGGTAGTCCCCCTTGAATTCTATCTGCATCTTGGCATGTCTGAGCATGGTCTTTACCATTTCCTCCATAGGAGGCTTGCCAATGATTTCCCCTGTCTCAAAATAGTGGAGAATCTGTTTAAATATCCATGGATTGCCCTGGGCACCACGGCCTATCATAAAGCCGTCGCAGCCTGTCTGCTCCCTCATGGCTATTACATCCCTGGCGTCTAATATGTCACCGTTTCCTATTACAGGAATATTCACTGCCTTTTTTACATCTGCAATAATTGACCAGTCTGCCTTGCCAGAATAGTATTGCTCTCTGGTCCTGCCGTGGACTGCCACTGCCGCCGCTCCAGACTCCTGGGCAATGTGGGCCATCTCCACTGCATTTACATGTTCATCATCAAAGCCTTTTCTGATTTTTACAGTCACTGGTTTTTTGATGGCTTTAGCTGTCTTTTCTATTATCTTGCCGGCGAGAATTGGGTTTTTCATCAGGGCAGAACCGTCCCCGTTGTTTACCACCTTTGGCACTGGGCATCCCATGTTGATATCTAATATGTCAAAATTCCTGTCCTCAATCCTCTTTGCCATCTCAGACATAATGTCTGGGTCTGAACCAAACAATTGGAGGCTGGCAGGCCTTTCCTTTTCATCCACCCTCAGGAGGCTCTCCGTGTTTTTATTGTGGTAATAAATCCCCTTGGCGCTGACCATTTCCATGCAGACCAGGGCCGCCCCTTGTTCCTTGCATAACAAACGAAATGGCAGGTCTGTTACTCCTGCCATTGGTGCCAAAATCAAGTTGTTATCTAGTTGTAGGTTTCCTATAGTTAGTTTTTCTATCATTACTTTTTCTGCTTGTCGTATATAAACTTCATACCGTACAAGGTCAGGTTTGGATTGTAGATATCGATGCAGGCGGTCTCACTGGAAATAAGATTTCCCAAACCACCTGTGGCAACTACCTTTACATTTTCAAATCCTGATTCCTCTATCATGTGCTTTACAATATATTCTGTCTGGCCGATTTGTCCGTAGACAAGACCCGCCTGCATAGAAGAAATTGTTTCCTTCGCCAGAATTTTTTCTGGTTTTTTGATCTCGATTTCTGGCAGTTTTGCTGCGTCCTGCCAAAGGGCCTTGGCGCTGATTCTAATACCAGGGGCTGTAACTCCTGCCATAAAGGCTCCAGTGCCATCAACCAGGTCATAGGTTGTGGCTGTGCCATAGTCGATGACAATAACAGGACCACCGTATAACTCAAAGGCTCCTGCTGCATCTACAATACGGTCCGCACCAATCTGCTTTGGATTCTCGGTAGCAATCCTAATGCCGGTCTTGATCCCTGCCTCCACAATGACTGGTGTGATATTAAAATATTTGATAATTGAACTGGTGAGGGAGTGCATTACTGCAGGCACAACTGATGCTATGATTACATCCTCCACCTTTGCAAAATCCAGGTCATTTGCCCTGAGAATATCTTTGAAAACTACGCCAAATTCGTCTGATGTACGATTTATCTTTGTTGTAACACGGAAATTGCCCAGCAATTCCTCTCCATCAAATACACCAAGTGTAATATTTGTATTTCCCACATCAATAGCAAGTAACATTTTACAGTGCCTCCCCTAAGAACATTACCTTATAATAGGTTTCTAATGCTTCAAACAATTCCAGTTTTTCCTGCTGCATCTTTTTGATTTCTAGTACAGAACCAATCTCGTCGTAGAGTAAATCATTCTCCTCTGCGCTGGTTTCTATTCTCAAATGGCCATCTGGCTCAAAAATCATTTGGATTGTGCCGCTGACCTCCTCTGTGTACATTACACAGGTTATCTTTAATTCATCCTTTACCAGTGGTGGCAAAGTTTCGAAATCTGGATTGAGATAAAATTTCTTGGTGTAGCAACTGGCCCCACACAAGACTACTTCTTTTTCTGCCATAAATACTCCTAATTACAAAGACTAAATATATCCATAAATGCCCCGCACCGATACTTCTCCGGTGGAGATGCATCTAGTTTCATTTCCTACTTCTACTAAAAGTTGGCCCCTATTGTCTATACCTAGAGCCCTTGCCTCATAGGCTCCCTCCGGGTCTTCTATTCTAACACGGGCGTTTTTGTTGGCCAAATACTTTTCGTATTCTTCCCTGAGATTTGTCATATCCCCAGTCTCCAAGAAAACATTGTAGTATTTTTTAAAACTCTCCCAGATACACTCTGTTATCTCCTTGCAAGAGGCCTTTGCTGTAGAATTCGCCTTTTCCAATTCCAGGTCAATGGATGTGGCCTTATAGGCAATATCCTCCGAGAATGTCCTGTTGTGCACATTGACTCCAATGCCACAAACCAGATGGGAAATCCTTCCCTCTGACATTTCCATCTCCGTGAGAATGCCGCAGATTTTCTTCCCATCTACCACAATATCATTTGGCCACTTTATAAGGCCAGATATCCCACAGGATTTTTCTATTGCGGACCTGACCGCCATGGCGGCGATTATGGTAACTGTGGGCACCTGGGCTATATCAATCCCCGCTGGCCTCAGGAGAATTGATGTGGCAATGCTTTCTCCCACAGGGGACTGCCATTTTCTGCCGATGCGGCCCTTGCCTGCAGTTTGCATGCCTGCAGAAATCACCAGCCCCTCTTTTTCGCCGGCTCTCGCCCGCTCCTTTATTCTATCATTTGTTGAATCTACTGATTCATAAAATTCATATCTAATATCTTCCAGCATTATCCCAATGTTGCGTACATAACAGCCTTGATTGAGTGCATGCGGTTTTCAGCCTCATCAAAGACTACAGAACGCTCACCTTCAAATATTTCATCTGTGACTTCCATACAGTCAATGCCATATTTTGCATGTATTTCCTTGCCAATTGTAGTATTTAAATCGTGGAAGGCTGGCAGGCAGTGCATAAAGATAGCAGATGGCTTTGCATAGGAGAATGCCTTTGCATTTACCTGATATGGGCTAAGGTCCTTTATTCTCTTGTCCCAAACCTCATCAGGCTCACCCATTGATACCCACACATCTGTGTAGATGACGTCAGCATCTTTGCAGGCCTCTGCCACATCCTCTGTCAGTGTCACTGTGGCTCCTGTTTCCTTTGCAATATCCTGGCAAGTCTGTACCAGGCCGGCCTCTGGGAAATATTCTCTGCAGGTGCAGGCAACAAAATCCATTCCCAGTTTTGCGCAGGTAACCATGAGAGAATTGCCCATGTTGTAGCGGGCATCGCCCATGTATACAAACTTTATACCCTGGAACTTGCCAAACTTTTCTTTGATGGTCATCATGTCGGCTATCATCTGTGTTGGGTGTGACTCGTTGGTCAGACCATTCCACACAGGGACCCCTGCATATTTTGCCAAATCCTCCACCTTGGTCTGCTCAAAACCACGGTATTCTATTCCATCGTACATGCGACCAAGGACTCTGGCTGTGTCAGCAATAGATTCCTTTTTTCCAATCTGAGAACCGGATGGGTCCAGGTATGTCACCTCAGCACCCATGTCGTAGGCTGCCACCTCAAAGGAGCAACGGGTACGGGTAGATGTCTTTTCAAAAATCAGCGCTATGTTTTTGCCTGCTAAATAAGATTTCTGAGAAATGCCTTTTTTCTTTTCATCCTTTAATCTAAGGGACAGGTCGATAAGTCCGTTAATTTCCTCAGTGGTAAAATCTAGCATCTTTAAAAAGTGTCTGTTCTTTAAATCCATATTCCCCTCCCATTCTCGTCACATGACTATTTCTATAATTTTAAAAGTAAAATTCTGTGGCCTATTATAAATCAAAATAGCCTTTGGGGGAACCCCAAAGGCTTTAAGTACTTGCTATTTATAATTAGTAGAATACGTGATGTCCTATAATAAGACCGGCCTTGTTGCCAGCTCGTCTAAAGTGTGTGGCACCGCCTGTGGTATCAACACCTGCCATGGCGTCCATAGCGGCCTGGATACATGATGCCTTTGGTCCCTTTGAGATGACAGATGACATACGTGATGTGGCAAACTGTCCTCTAGCAAAGATAACTCCACCAATAGTGTTTGGATATGAGCCTGAGCGCACGCGGTTCATAACTACGGAACCAACTGCTACCTGGCCCTCGTATAACTCACTGCCTGCCTCAATCTGAATGATGGCAGCCATAAGTGTTATATCATCGGCTGAATCAATAATTGCCTGATTAGCGGCAGCGGCTGCTTCAGCCTTTGCCTTGGCTTCCTCTGCGGCCTTTCTTGCAGCCTCAATTGCTGCGGCCTCTTCCTCCAGAGTGATTGCCTCACCAGTTTCCATATCAACCTGGACATAGTCACCCTTTACATATCCGCTTGTACCTGCAGATGAAACGGCTACCCAGCCGTCCACTTCCTCTACATCTGTGTCTACAACTAGTTTTGTTCCCTTAGAAACAACTTTGAGAATCTTTGAATCCTCTGATGCCTCGCTTCTGATGCGAAGTCCTGCTACATCTGTGGTAGCGTATGTGTCACATACATCCATGGCAAGTTCGTATGCCTCGATGCCAGTAACGCAGAAATCAGCAGAGACAAAACCATGAGCATTTCCTGATTCAATCTCATACCAACCGTCATATACGTCAACAAGTGTGGCGATGTCTCCTGCACGCAGTTTTCCAACTGGCTCTGCCTCTGGATTGTCATCCGAGCGAATGTAAAGATATTCATTTACATCAGCCATAACCTTGTCTGACCATTCATCGTATTCATTTGTTTGATCTGGCTCTACCTGATCTGTGGTAGCCGCAACGACTGTTACCTCTGACGATTCAGACATAAGTCGTGCTGATTCGCTGGCCTCAACATTAATTTGAGAAACCGCTGCGAATACGCCAACAGTTTGGCTAGTGCCCTGTACAACCTCTGTTGTAGCTATCTCCTCAACTGGTGCATAAGCATAAGCTCCTGCAAATAGCATAACAAGTGCTAATGTGAGTGCTCCAGCCTGCATTGTACGTTTGGTAATGTAAGATTTACATTTTGCGTACACTGCAGTAAGTACTTCAGTAAAACTAATCATAAGCCTCCGTTATATTGCAGCCGCCTCTGACAAAAAATCAGTGGGACTATAAGTCTTTTTTACAAAAAAACTTCATTTGTTACAACTTTGTTACGGCAAGTAATATAGCATTCTTGTCTGAAAAAGTCAAATCTGCGGCCACAAAGCCTTGATTTTACTGGGTTTTATAGAGAATTAAGCAGGTCAATTATAATCTTTGTGGCGTCCTTTTCCTGACCAGATGCCATGGCAGAGATATATTCATCCCTTTTTGCAAATACATCATTGATAGCATTTGGGAGAAGCCCAGGATTTTCTCCAACCTTCTCCTCCTCTAAAACATAGGAATACCCCCTCTTGGCAAAACTTTTTGCATTGAGAATCTGGTCTCCACGGCTGGCAGCCATAGAAAGGGGAATCAAAATGTTTGGAATCTTTAATGCCAGAATCTCGCAGATGGCATTGGCTCCTGCACGGCTGACCATTATGTCAGTAATAGCAAATACATCCTTTAATTCCTCAGACAAAAACTCAAACTGTCTGTAGCCATCAATCCCATCTAATTCTGGGTTTTTATTGTTTTTGCCTACCAAATGGACAATCTGGTACTTGGCAAGTAGCTCCTCCAGTTTTTCCCAAATTGACTGGTTGATTGCCCTAGAGCCTATGCTGCCTCCCATTACCAGGAGGACTGGCTTGTCCTCATTAAATCCACAAAAGTCCAGGCCCCTTTTTTTGTCCCCTGTGAATAAGTCCTCTCTAATTGGGCAACCGCTGTGGATAGCCTTTCCCTCTGGCAAATACTCCAGGGTCTCTGGGAAATTGCAGCAGACCTTTTTTGCAAAAGGAATGGCCAGTTTGTTGGCCAGGCCTGGGGTCATGTCAGACTCGTGGATTACTGCTGGAATATGTCTTGTGGCAGCAGCCATAACTACTGGCACTGACACAAAACCTCCCTTGGAAAATACCACGTCAGGTTTTATTTCTTTGAGAAGTCGTCTTGCCTCAAAAAATCCCTTGATTACCCTAAATGGGTCTGAAAAATTTTTGATGTCAAAATATCGGCGCAACTTGCCTGAGGAAATGCCGTGGTAGTTAATACCTGCATTCTCCACTATAGACTTTTCGATTCCTGTGTATGAGCCTATGTATTCTACCTCATATCCTGCCTCTTTTAGGCTTGGGACCAGGGCTAAATTAGGTGTTACATGGCCTGCTGTTCCGCCGCCTGTCAAAACTATTTTTTTCATTTCTTTTCCTTCTTTTCTAAAAAAAGGAGCATGGCATTTGCCATCCTCCTTTAATAATCTCTAATCTAGGAAACCTTGAGTTTGAACTTTTGCAGCTCGTGCTCATCCTCAACCTGGGAAATAATTGCCCCAAGGTTTGTCAATTTCCCTACCACATCCTCATAACCACGCTGGATGTATTTGATGTCGTCGATGACTGTAAATCCATCTGCTGCAAGGCCGGCGATAATCAGTGCCGCTCCTGCTCTAAGGTCTGATGCGCATACTCTTGCGCCTGTGTATCTCTCCACGCCGCTGACGATAGCAACTGTGGCCTCAACCTTTATATTTGCTCCCATCCTAGCCAACTCATCCACATATTTGAATCTGTTTTCAAAAATAGACTCTGTGACTGTGCTGGTGCCCTCTGCAATAGCAAGGACTGCTGTCATCTCTGGCTGCATGTCGGTTGGGAAACCTGGATATGGCAGTGTGGTAATGTGGGTGCTGGTAAGCTTTCTGTCCTTGGCGATTACCCTAACTGCATCATCATATTCTTCGATTAAACATCCTGCCTCCATCAGCTTTGCGCTGGTTGCCTCAAGATGCTTTGGAATAACATTTTTAATAAGCACATCCCCGTGGGTAGCGGCTGCAGCACACATATATGTACCTGCCTCTATCTGATCTGGGATAACTGCGTAGGTTGTGCCGTGTAACTCTGGCACACCCTGAATTCTGATAACATCAGTACCTGCTCCACGGATATTTGCTCCCATGGAATTCAAGAATGATGCTACGTCTACTACATGGGGCTCTTTGGCTGCATTTTCAATAGTGGTCTTGCCCTCTGCCAAAACAGATGCAAGCATAATATTGATTGTGGCACCAACAGATACCTTGTCCATGTATATATGAGAACCAACAAGTTTGTCCGCCTTTGCTGACCAAAGACCGTAGGAAACATCCACGTCTGCTCCAAGAGCCTTGAGGCCCTTTACATGTAAATCAATTGGGCGGGCACCAATGAGGCATCCACCAGGCAGAGCCACCTCTGCGTTTTTGTATTTTCCTAAGAGGGCTCCCATAAGATAATATGAGGCTCTAATCTTTTTGATATACTCGTAATCTACAGAAAGTCTAGAAATACTAGATCCATTAATCTTTACTGTGTGGTCATCCACACGGGTAACGCTAGCTCCAATATCTTGGATTGCGCCAATTAACACGTTTATATCTTTAACGTTAGGTAAATTTTCAATTGTAACAGTCTCATCTGTCATGATAGCCCCGGCCAAAATACCCAAGGCTGCGTTTTTGGCGCCACTAATCTCTACCTGACCAGACAGAGCTGTGCCACCTTTAATCACGTACTGTTCCATTGTTTACTCCTATCAACTCTTGTACAAGAAATAAGGTCAACAAAAAAAAGCCAATTAACTTTCTTTAAACTGACTGTGATACAATTTAGCATAAAATCCATTTTTCTGCAATAACTGACTATGGTTACCCTGCTCCACAATCTGACCGTCTTTGACGAACAAAATCATGTCTGCTTCCTTTATGGTAGACAATCTGTGGGCTACAACAAAAGTGGTTCTACCTTCCATCATTTTATTAAATGCCAATTGTATTTTTTGTTCTGTTCTAGTATCTATAGAACTTGTTGCTTCGTCCAATATTAGCATTGGAGGAATGTTTAGCATAACTCTTGCTATACACAAAAGCTGCATCTGTCCTTGAGATACCTGTCCTCTGCTTGCGGACAAAATCGTGTCATAGGCTGCCGGCATCTTCTGGATGAAGCCGTGGGCGTGACTGGCCTTGGCTGCCTCAATGATTTCCTCATCGCTGGCATCAGGGCTTGCCATCTTTAGGTTGTCCCTTATACTTGCCTCCTTCAGCCAGGTCTCCTGCAGGACCATACCAAAGTTGCTTCGCAAATTTTCCAGGCTAATGTCCCTAATATCTACCCCGTCTATGGTAATCCTGCCCTTGTCAATTTCATAAAATCGCATAAGGAGGTTTATTATTGTGCTCTTTCCTGCGCCAGTAGGTCCTACAATGGCCACCTTTTGTCCTGGCTCCACTGTTAAATTTAAATTCTCAATGAGTTTCTTTGACTTGTCGTAGGAGAAAGATACATTCTCAAATACTATTCTGCCCCTTGTACCATCAATGGTCTTATTACCATTGTCTGGCTCCGGTTCTGCATCTACCAATTCAAAGAGTCTGCCTGCGCAGGCGATGGCATTTTGGAATTCTGTCACCACTCCTGAGATTTCATTAAATGGCTTGCCGTAGGTGGAGGCATAAGATAGGAAACTAGTCAGGTTTCCCACTGTAATCTGGCCATTAATTGCCATGAGGGCTCCGTACACTCCTACTGCTGCATAAATCAGGTTGTTTATCAGCCTAGTGGAAGGATTTACGGTGGATGAATAAAAGGTGGCTTTCATTGAAGCGTCAGTCAACTTGTCATTCATGACCCTAAATTCTTCCGAGGCCCTGTCTTCAAAACTAAGGTTGCTAACAATATCCTTGTTTACAATGATCTCTTCTATATAGGAAGTTTCTCGTCCTCTTATTGCTGCCTGGTCGTTGAAATACTTGTATATCCTGCCGGAAATAAATCTGGCCAGGATGAGGGAAACCGGTGTAAAGACAATTACCAAAAGGGCAATATGTACAGACAGTCTAACCATAAATATGATGGTGCCTATTATGGTGAGGACTCCTGTAAATAGCTGGGTAAATCCCATGAGCAGTCCATCTGTAAATGTATCTGCATCTGACACGATTCTGCTTACAATATCCCCATGTGGGTGAGAATCTATATCAGCAAGTCTCATATTCTGAATCCTATCAAATGCCCTGTCCCTGAGATTTTTGGCCACAGAGTAGGTGATTGAATTATTTAGCCTGTTCATCAAAAGCTGGGCCAGGCTGGTGGCCACTACTGTCACTGCCATTTCCTGGAGAATGGCAATTAGACTGTCAAAATCTACCTGTCCCTTCCCCACAATGGTATCAATAGCCTGACCTGTAAGGATTGGAATCCTAAGAGTCAAATACACAGTCACCAAGGCTGAAATAATAGAAAGTATTATCTTTAGCCCATATGCCTTTAATTCTAAGAGGACCCTCTTTAATATTTCCTGTTGTTTCATATTATTATTCATTGCAAGCCTCCTCTTTAGGATACTGGCAATAATAAATCTCTTCATATGCCTGGCATGAATCCAATAGTTTTTCGTGACTGCCAAGACCTACGCACTTGCCTTCCTCCAAAACTAAAATCTGATCTGCGGATTTGACTGAGGATGCCCTCTGAGAAACTATGATAACTGTAGGCTTCCAAGGCAGAGCGCTAAGGGCTGACCTGAGTTTTGCCTCTGTGCCCAGGTCAAGGGCTGAGGCGCTGTCGTCCAATACCAAAACCTTTGGCTGGCCCATGAGGGCTCTTGCTATGGTCAGTCTCTGCTTTTGACCTCCGGAGAAATTGTTTCCCTTGGCCAAGACCTCTGTATCCAAGCCCTCCTTTGCCATGACAAAGTCATAGGCCTGGGCATTCTTGAGCATCTCTATTATTTCCACGTCGCTGGCCTGATTTTTCATGGTCATATTAGACCTGATAGTCCCTGCAAAAAGAGAAGCCTTCTGAGGTACTATTCCAAAGACCTGTGACAATTTTTCATCGCTGATATCTACCACATTTATTCCATCTAATAAAACGTCGCCTTCTGTGGCATCAAATGTATGATTTAAAAGGCGCAGCAGGGTGGTCTTGCCTGAGCCTGTACCGCCTATGATTCCAAATACTGACCCTGCTGGGATATCTATGCTGATATTAGCCAAGTCAAAATCCATGCTGCCTGTGTAGGAAAAGGAAACATTTTCCATCCTAATTGCTCCAGAGAATTCTCCAGGCTCATGTCCCAATCCCTTTGTCCTCTCGTCGCTTTTCATCTCCATCAGGGCATTTACCCTGTCGCCAGATGGGATGGCTTTCATTATTAGGACAATCAGGTTTGCCAATTTTACCAGCTCGATGAGAATCTGAGACATGTAATTGACAAGGGCAACTACATCACCGGTCATGATTGCTCCCCTATTAACCCTTATTCCAGAGAAATATATAAGAACTACTATTCCAATATTTACCATCACATAGGTAAGAGGATTTAAAAGGGCAGAGATTTTGCCTGTAATTATCTGCAAATCTGTAAGACTCTGTGTCTTTTCCTTAAATTCTTTCTTTTCTGAATCAGTTCTGGCAAAAGCCCTAATGACCCTTGCTCCCTCCAAATTCTCGGAGGTAGCACCTAGGACCTTTTCTAGTCTTGCGGCGATTTCTTTGTATCTAGGCAGGGTAAATCTCATTATGAATACAACAGTAAGTGCAAGTAGACCTACTACCAAAATAAAAATAATGCTGGCCTTTGCATCAACAAAAGCCGCCATAATCATGGCTCCAAACACTATAAATGGGGACCTCAAAAAGAGACGAAGCACCATATTTACTGCGTTCATAATCTGATTGATATCGTTTGTGATGCGGGTGGTAAGGACCTCCTCTCCCACAGAATCCTTGACCTTTTTAGATAGGGATAGAATCTTGTTGAAAAGGTCCATCCTAATATCTGATGCTGTATGGACAGCAACATAAGCACTAAAATATTGGGCGATTAAGGCTAAACCAAGGCCGATTACCGCCAATAAAATTAGGACCCCACTCATCCTAATGATGTAACCTTTATCAGAATTGCCAATTCCCTGGTTGATGATAGCTGCCATCACCAATGGAACCAGCAATTCAAATATGGCTTCTAACATTTTGAATAGCGGGGCCAATATTGCTCGTATTTTATATTTTTTTACATACTTGAATATAAAACTCATCTTATATTATTCTTCCTCAGAAGCTTGTGAATCTCCCTCAGCCTCTGCTGTATCATCAGGCTCCTCTGTATTATCTTCTGTGGTTTCTTCGGTTGCCTCCTGGTCTTCTTTTGATACTATGTTGAACATAGTGTCAAACTGAACCTTTTCCCAAGCATCCTCGTCTACTGTCCAGGTGATGGCATCTTTCCACTCCTGCAACTTTGTCTCGTAGTATTCATTCTGTTTTTGGGTCTGCAGCGACTGTCTCTTAGACTCAGACTGCTCTGAGTCATGGTCCTTATCAAGGCGGATAACATAATATCCCTTGCCATCTACTGAAATAACATCAGAAACCTGACCTTCTTTAAGACCTTCTGCTGCCTCAAGCACTGCTGCCTCGATAGTAGAATTCTCGGTTTCTCCCTTTAGGTATGAGAAAGACTGTCCCTCAATACCAGCCTCTGTCAGGGCTGCATCAAAATCCTCTGCTGCTGCAATTGTGTCTGCAGTAGTCTTGAGACCTTTCAGCTCTTCCTCTGTGTATTCCACTGTAGAGCCATCCTCGCCTACAACACCTGTTGTATCTACAAGAGCATAGGTGAATGTGCGCATCCAGCACTCATCATCTGTTACCTCATCATCAGCCTCTTCTTTTACAGCCTTGCTGACTAAACTTTGGTAAGTATATCCTCTGAGGTAGTCTGCCACATATTCTTCTGTGGCACCCATTGCCTCAATAGTTTCCTCTGAATTATCCTTTATAAACTGGCTAGCAGCATCTTTAATAGCCTTTTCCTGGTCCTCTGACAGCTCAACACCATATTCTGCAGCCTTGTCCTGGCAGATGTAATACTCTTTTATAGTCTCGATGACTCCGTCCTTTGTATCCTCCTGATATGTCTGACCACTGTTTGTAATATCAGTTGTCCAAACAGACTCTCCATAGTAAGCCATCATCATCTGGCCATATGCAGCCTGCTCCAATCTGGCATAGAAATTACCTGTGCCAAGAGAAATCTCATCTGTTTTATCCCCATTCTCGATGGTAATGAGAGTATCGTTTTTATTGATGCCTCCGCAGGCAGTAAGACTAGTAGCAGCCAAAGTAAGGGCTAATGCTGATACCATAATTTTTTTGTTCATTGTAAAATTCCTCCACTTAAAATCAGTCTTATAAATTATAGTTCTATAGCCTTTAATTATCAACTTTTAAAGTCTTTAGATCTAAAAGAAAATCCTGCAGATAATCATAGACTTCCTTTGGTTTAATTCTGGTATTTGCCTTTGTGTTAAATATAAATGCCGGTGCCTTTGGGTCTGCTGCAAAGGTGATGTGTGGATTGTTTCTCTCAAGGAGACTAGGAATCTGGGCCACATCTATTTTTGCCTTCTCATACATGACAATTCTAATAATGTCACCCTTTTGCTCAATGGCTGTAACATAGGCATCGTGGGCTTTTACCCTAAGCATTGCCACCCAAAGCAGGTTTTGAACACACCTCTTTGGCTCACCAAATCTATCCACAAGCTCATCCAGCATCTCGTCCCTCTCCTCCTCAGAGGAGATGGTGGCAATTCTCTTGTAAATGTCGATGCGCTGCTCCTCGTTTGAAACATAATTGTCTGGCAAATAAGCCTCAATGTTAATATCGATGGAGGTATTAAAGTTCTCCTCCTTGACCTGGCCCTTCTCCATTTTGACAGCCTCGTTTAACATCTTGCAGTATAGGTCATATCCCACTGCAGTCATGTTGCCGTGCTGCTCCACTCCCAGCATATTGCCGGCACCGCGGATTTCCAGGTCTCGCATGGCAATTTTAAAGCCAGACCCCAGGTCGGTAAACTCTTTAATGGCAGCCAGCCTTTTCTCAGCCACCTCTTTCAGCATCTTGTCCCTTCTGTACATCAAAAAAGCGTATGCTGTCCTGTTGCTGCGGCCCACTCTACCCCTCAATTGATAGAGTTGGGACAGACCCATATTGTCGCTGTCGTGGATGATTATTGTATTTACATTGGAAATATCCAGGCCAATCTCGATAATGGTGGTGGCTACCAACACGTCTATCTCGTGGTTGATAAACTGCATCATTACATCCTCCACCTTGGCCTCAGTCATCTGCCCATGGATGTAGCCCACTGTGGCCTCAGGCACCAGTCGCTCTATCTCTGCGGCCATATCCTGTATTCCCCGAACCCGGTTAAAGACATAATATACCTGGCCATCTCTAGCCATCTCTCTGACTATGGCCTCCCTCACCATTTCCTCGTTGTATTCAAAGACAAAGGTCTGGATTGGGGTCCTCTCCATAGGGGCCTCGTCCAAGACAGACATATCCCTGATTCCCACCAAAGACATGTGTAAGGTCCTAGGGATTGGTGTAGCAGATAGAGAAAGAACATCCACCGTCTTTTTCATCTGCTTAATTCTCTCCTTGTGGTTTACACCAAAACGCTGCTCTTCATCGATTATAAGTAGGCCCAAATCCTTAAATTCCACGTCCTGGGAAAGGAGTCTGTGTGTGCCAATTACAATATCTACATTTCCATTTTTCAGACCCTCTATGGTTTTCTTTTGCTGGGCAGGGGTCCTAAACCTGCATAGCAGGCCCATATTTACTGGATAATTGCCCATTCTCTGGACAAAGTTGTTGTAGTGCTGCTGGGCCAGGATGGTGGTAGGCACCAGATATGCCACCTGCTTACCCTCCTGAACTGCTTTAAAGGCCGCTCGCATGGCAACTTCCGTTTTGCCAAAGCCCACATCTCCACAGATAAGTCTGTCCATAATCTTGGTGGACTCCATGTCGGATTTTACATCTGTAATGGCCTGCAATTGGCCCTCTGTCTCCTCATAAGGGAAGGATTCTTCAAATTCCCTCTGCCAAACCGTGTCCGGACCATATTTGAATCCATCTGTGTTTTGTCTAAGGGCATAGAGGTCAACCAACTCTTTGGCCACCACCCCAACGGCAGACTGGACTTTTTGCTTGGTCCTGGTCCACTCCTGGGTACCAGCTCCTAGAGAGTTTAGTTTTGGTTTTTTTCCGTCTGGGCCAGAATATTTTTGAATCTGGTCCAACTGAGATGTGAGCACATAAAGGTTTGACCCCTTTGCATACTCAATCTTTATATAGTCTCGGATGACCTTGTCCACTTCCATCTGTTGGGTACCCTTGTATATACCCAGTCCATAGTTTTCATGGACAACAAAGTCTCCCACGTGCAAATCCGAGAATGAAGATATAGATTCGCCCTCGTACTTTTTAACCCTATGTTTCTTCTTTCTGGTGTGACCAAATATATCTCCGTCGCTCAGCATTACAAAGGCCGCACCAGGATAGTCAAATCCTCTTTTAATATTTCCAACGCATATCATGGTCTCCCCGGGATATATTTTGTGGTTCAAGTCACTGGTGAAATATGCGTTTAGTCCCTCCTCCATCAAATCATCTGCCAGGCGCTGGCCCTTTGTGGCAGATGATGTAACAAGGAGAACCTTGTACTTTCTTTTCTTATATGCCAATAGTTCCTTTGTCAGCAATTCAAAGGAACCGTTGTATGCGTTTACTCCCTGTATCTGAATGCTGTAGTGGCCCTCAGATTTTAAAAGTTTGTTTTTAGCGTCCAGAATGGAAAGGAGGACAGTTGGTCTCCTGCCAATCTTGCCCAGGATCTCCTCCACAGAGTAGAGCATATCCATCTGTCCTTTTAGCATGTATCCTGCCTCGACCCTGTGGGTCATGGCGTCGGCAAACTCTTCTCCCGTGACCTGACCCTTGGCGATTACCTTTTGGACCTCGTCCACAAAGACATAGGTAGACTTTGGCATGAAATCTAATATGGAGCCTAGTTTGTCACAGAAATAGGTAAGGTGGGTCTCCAACTCCTGGGATAATCCCCACTCTCTTGTCTCCTCCACTACCCTATCCACATAGGATTTAAGATGGTAGGCCTCCTCTGTTTTCATCTCCTTGCGATAATTCTCATATCTTTCATCTCGCTCTGCCTCAATTTTTTTAAGGCCAGCCTCCACTTCCTCCTTTGAAAGGATTAATTCCACTGCTGGAAAAATTAAAACAGAATTTATATTTTCGATTGATTTCTGATTTGACGCATCGTAGGACCTGATGCTATCTACCTCGTCACCCCACAATTCTATTCTGACTGGCAAGTCTGCTGTCAGGGGAAAGACGTCAATGATGCCACCTCTCACCGCAAATTCTCCAGGGTGCTCGCAGGTGCCAACCAACTCATAGCCCATGGCTGTCAGTTTCCTACGGAGGCTTTCCATGTCCACCTGATCAGTGTCGGACAGGGCAATTAATCCGTCCTCAAAATAGGACACATCAGGCAACTTGTTCATCAGGGCATCTATTGTGGTAATGACGGTACACTTACTCTGTCCAATAATGGCCTCTATGGCAGTCATTCTCTCCCTGGTCAGTGCATTACCCCTAATATCAGACTGGTAAAATAGAAAGTCCTTGGCTGGGAAGTAGACTGTATTCTCGTCATAGAATCTGTACTCATCATAGAGTTCTCTGGCCTTTAACTCATCTGCTGCCACTACCAGCTTGTATTTGACGTCATGGCCCAAACCAAAAATAAGGTGCGCCTTATCAGCGCACCCAGTTATATCGTATATTTTTCCATTAGAAGCAAGAGCCTCCCTCAGAGACTCAATGTCTACAAGTGATTCATATGGTTCTAAAAATGCTTTCATGATTATTAACTATAGGTTTAATTTCCTAATTACTTCCAATAATCTCCTGGGCTCTATCCAGAGCAGCGTCGATGTTTGGCTGGAAATTCTCCTCGCCTTCCTCAGCAATAAATCCGGCCTTTTCCATCATCTTCATAGGCTGGTCGTTTACGTGAGAATATACAACCACGATTCCCTTTTTCTTTGCTCTAGCAGAAAGATCTTTTAGGGCCCTAAGAGCTGTTACATCTATTGCAGGTACTGATCTCATTCTCATGACTAGTACCTTTGTATACTTCTTTACATTGATTTCCTCAGCCAGCATATCTGATACGCCAAAGAATAGAGGACCTGTGATTTCGAATACGCGGATTTCCTTGTCCACTGGTCTCAGGTCATCTACAAATTCCTCTTCCTCTCCCTGGTATGTCCAGCCGCTTACCTTGGTCTCCTCGCTCATTCTCTTGATGAAGAGGATGCAGGCGATAATCATGCCCCACTCAATGGCAACAACCAAATCAAATACAACTGTGAGAACAAAGGTGAGAACCAGGACTATGATGTCTGACTTTGGAGCGTATTTTACAAGTCTTACAAAAGGTCTCCACTGGCACATATTGTAGGCAACCTGGAATAGGATTGCTGCTATACATGGCATTGGAATCAGGGCTGCATATGGCATGAGGACAACTAGAATTGCCACAAGGGTAATTGAGTGTACCATGCCGGCGATTGGGGTGCGGCCACCATTTTTGATATTTGCTGCTGTACGGGCGATGGCTCCTGTTGCTGGAATACCACCAAATAATACTGAACCAATATTTCCAATACCCTGGGCTATAAGCTCCTGGTTTGATCTGTGCTTACTATTTACCATTCCATCGGCCACTACGGCTGAAAGAAGAGACTCTATTGCTGCAAGGATTGCGATTGTAAAAGCATTGGACATTTCCTTTGTAACCATTGCAAATGAAAAGTGTGGCAGTGAAATGGATGGCAACTTGCCTGATAGAGTGTAAAGGTCTCCGATGGTCTTTACCCCTTTGGCGTCTAGGCCAAGACCCTTTACCATTGCAATTGCAACCACAATGGCAACGATTGAACCTGGAATCTTTGCTGAAATCTTTGGCCAGGCAACCAGGATGATGAGACAAACAATTCCTACCAGGACTGCCCACCAATTGATAGTGTCTGCATTGGCCCCGAAAGCCTGCATCTTTTCAATGGTAGATATTGGCTTTTCTCCATGATTGTAGGTAACACCAAAGAAATCTTTAAACTGTCCCAAAAGGATTGTCACTGCAATACCTGCTGTAAATCCTGTGGTGATTGTATAAGGTATAAATTTGATAAGGGCTCCTGCCTTTATTGCTCCAAGTATAATCAGAATGATTCCGGCCATAATTGTGGCAATAATGAGGCCATCCATGCCATCTGTTGCTATGATTCCTGCAACGATTGTGGCAAAGGCTGCTGTAGGGCCTGCTATCTGTACTGTGCTTCCTCCAAAAAAGGAAATTAAAAATCCGGCAACTATTGCTGTATATAGTCCAGGCTCAGGACCAACACCTGAGGCCAGGGCCAGGGCAATAGAAAGTGGCAATGCAATGATTGCCACTATAATACCGGATACAATATCTTTTACTAACTGCTCCTTCGAATACTTTTTCATGCAAGTAAAGAGCATGGGTTTAAAATTTTCCATTGATTACACTCCTAATCTTCTTCCTAACATTTCGGCATTTACGGCAAATTCCATTGCTGTATCCTTGGTTATTATACCCTGTTTTGCCAATTTGAAAAGAGAAGAATCCATGGAAACCATTTCATCTGTGTCACTAGAATAGATTACACCCTCAATCTGAGGCACCTTATTCTCGCGAATCATGTTGCGAATGGCCGGTGTAACTGTCATAACCTCAAAGGCTGGAACCAGTGTACCATCCACGGTAGGAACCAACTGCTGGGAAACAACCGCCTTAATAACCATAGAAAGCTGTAGGGCAATCTGGTGTTGCTGCTCTGATGGGAATACATCGATAATTCTGTCGATGGTATTGGCTGCTCCAATTGTGTGGAGGGTAGAAAGGATAAGATGTCCTGTCTCTGCGGCTGTCATGGCAACAGAGATTGTCTCTGCATCACGCATTTCTCCCAGGAGAATTACGTCTGGGCTCTGGCGCAGTGATGCTCGCAGGGCTGTGACATAATTTTCTGTATCCAGGTGAATCTCACGCTGGGAAACTATTGATTTACCATGTCTATGGAGGTACTCTACCGGATCCTCCAGGGTAATAATGTGCTTGTTGTAATTCTTGTTAATCCTGTCAACGATACATGAAAGGCTGGTGGATTTACCGCTGCCTGCAGGTCCTGTGACAAGGACCAGTCCCTTTGACTCGTCTGCCAGTCTGATAACAGACTCTGGTATACCCAGGGTCTTGTAGTCTGGCAATGTAAAGGTGATAACACGGACAACTGCCGCAAATGTACCACGCTGTTTAAAGGTATTTACACGAAATCTTGATACGTCCTTTATGGCAAAGGAGAAATCATCATCCCCGTATTCCTTGTATCTTGTAATGTCTCGACCGGCCAACTGGTAGATTTGCTCCACCAATTCCTCCGCCTTGGCTGGCATTACCGGACCATCGTCTGGCATAGATTTTTCTGCCTGGGTCGCCTCCAGTTCAGACCTGGTCATTACCACGTCATTAACCCTGAATGACACCTCACGGCCGGTTACGATAAAGACATCGCTGGCCTTGTATTTTTTAACTGCATCAGTCAAATAACTGACTATATCTACGGACATAATTTCCTCCTAATTTGCCTATTCTTCCTCTAGGGTAATTACAGGCTGAGTGCTGTCAGCCTCCCAATCCTCAGTGCTTACCACCTGCCACCTGGCAATCTTTCCATCTTTTACAGCCACAGACAGTTGCTGGCTATCATCTATATCTACGGTGAATTCCTGGTCTTTCCAATCATCTGCTGCAATTATCTCCTGGGCAGTATTGCTGGCCTGATAATAACTAGCTGTGTGGTCCGCCATTTTCTTGCTCAGATTGTAGTTGTTCTGGCTAGATGAAATAGCCAGGGCTGCAATAATGGCAAATGAAAGGCCTATGAGGATAACCACCATTAGGGATGTTCCTATATTAATTACATTCCTGTTTTTTTCTTCTCTCATTTAACCGCTTTCTCCACAACCAGGGAATATATCTGGGCGTCGTCCTCCAGGGTGCATACCACCAGGCTCATGGATTCCACTCCATTCTCGGCGTCAGTTATAATTCCGGTAAATTTGTATTCTCCTGCACTCCTTACCTGATTCCAGTCCTTGTCATAATACTCGGTAAAATCGCCATCCAAGTTGCCTGACAGGTACAACTCTGCTGCATTGGTCACCACCTCTACTGCATTGGTCAGGTTGGTTGCCTCCTTGCTTTTAATGTATGACTGGGCAAAGGCCTGGACACAGACTGCTGCAATCATAATAAAAAACAAGATGGCAAATAATAATTCTGTAAGGAAAATTCTGGATCCGTTATTTCTTGTCTTCATCGCTTGTCACCTCCAGAACAAATGGCAATATCTACCACATGGGCCTTTCCACTGTTGTCCTCGATGTTGGCCTCCAGGCCATTTCCCTCTGGCAGCCAGGCTATATCAAAGGAATTAACCTTTAATATCTTGTCGCCAAACTCTGCTGTGGCTCCGGAATCATCCTTGGCCAATAGTTCCCTCAGGTAGCCGTCATAGGCGTATATATACCTGCTATATTCTCCAGACTCATCTTGGATAATCAGGCATGAATTACCTTCTATTGTGCCAATGTCAATCCCTGAACCATTGTCGCATTTATGGACTACCTCTCTCACATAGGCCATAGCAGCCCTAGCGTCGGTGTCCTTTAGATTGCTGTCCACAACAGACCTGTAGGAATTTACAGCCATCAGAAGAACACTCACCCCGGAAAAGGTAAATATCAAAAAGAGAATCATCAAAAACATGATGTCTATATTATGTTTTCTGCTTCGTCTCCTGTTCAAAATAGTCTCTCCTACTGTAAATCGATAATTGTAACCTCAGGCTTCATATTGCTGCCGTAAATGACATAATCCACCCTGAATACATCCTCATCGTAAATAATTCCGTAATTCTCCTGCAGATACTGAAAACTCTCAGGATACTTGCCCTCTGTCACATAGCACTGGACAATGCCCCTGTCTATGGCGTCAGAAAGGACCTTGCGCTGCTCGTCTTTGGAGCCTGCAGTTGCCTTTGATACTGCAAAAAGAAAGAGGATAAATATGACGATAAACATGAGCGCCGACAAAAGTGTGGTGCTCACCACGTTTTTCTTTCTAATATTATGGATGCCGTCTAGGCTTCCAAATCTGGTTTTTCCCATATTAAATCATTCCTGACATGATATTTAACAATGGCAACATTACTGATAAAAGAATAATTCCAACAATTACAGAAAGAATTATTACAAGGGTAGGCTCAACAATGGCAATGAGGTCGTTGATTTCGTCGTCAGCCTCCTCCTGATATGTCTCTGCTACCTTCTCCAAAACAGTCTCCATGTTACCTGTCTTGGCACCGAGAATTGCCATTCTGCCATACAAGCCTCCGAATATACCAGAGGCAGAAAAAGCTCTGCCTATATCCATGGTCTCTGCAAAGGAATCCTTGCACTTTTCCACCTTGCCTGCAAAATCAGGGGCATCGATAATCTTGCTGCTGACATCTAGGGACTGCATAACGTCCATGCCTGATGAAAGGGTCATGGCCATGGCTGATGCAAATCGGCTAGTGGCAATCTTTGAATGGATTGATTTGAATCTCTTGCTACTGTAGAGGAGCTTGTTTCTATGCTCCTTGCCCCATTTTGACCTGTTCATGAAAATCAGGTAGATAACTATGGCCAAAAGGATTAAAAGCAGTATGAGTCCATGGGCTTTCATAAATACGCCCACAGCCAAAAATCCTTTTGACAGGCCATCCATTGTGCCACCCAACTGCTTAAATACCCTGTCAAACACAGGCATGATCTCTGTTACCAAAACGATTATGATAACCAGCATCATGGCAACCATCATAAGTGGGTATGTAACTGCGCTTTTAATAGCATTGCTGATGGCCATCTCTCTGGCATAGTGCCTAGCCAGATTGGTAAGGACTGAGTCCATCTTACCTGTCAATTCTCCCATGGTAGCCATCTCTACAAAGTAGTCTGGGAAAACTCCTGACTCCTGAATGGCTCTTGATAGAGAGCCTGTCTCAGAAACCACCTTTTCCATTTCAGTCAACAGTTCCTTTTCCTCTCCACCCTCGGACTCGTCCAGCATCATGGTGATGCCCTGGATTGAGGAAACGCCTGAAGAAATCATCATGCCCATCTCATCGGAAAAGGCATATAATTCCTCAGCACTTAATTTTTTTCTTTTATTGTCGCTCATACAAACTCTCCACCTTTAATATTTGTACTTCAGTTGATAGTAGGTAGTTGATTCTCTATTTTCTTTGACGATTTTATTGCTGGCATAGGAAGCCAATGTTGGGTCCATCAATGACCAATTCTTGCCGTCAAATTGAATTATTTTATCTATCCAGCCGGTCTCCTTGGTATATACACTGACCCAGGCATGATACTCTGTTCCTGCGTAGCCAATCTCCAGCCTGGTAGGAATGCCCTGGGATCTAAGCATGGACCCCATCAAAGAGGCGTAGTCAAAGCATATTCCAGTCTTTGTTTCCAGGGTGGAATCCACTGTAGGCACATATCCCGACTGAACCGTCGCGGCCTTTTCATAGTCATAGTCGATATTGTCTGTAATGTAGTGATAAACGGACTTTACTACATCAATATCATTGTTGCATCCAGCCGCAAGTTCTTTTCCCTTTTGCACCGCCTTGCTAGTAGCATTGAAATTTACATAAGCATTAGGATACAAAAAGGCACTATATTCATCTTTTAGAGTAACTGTCACTGATTGTGTAAAGGCTGCCACATATTGGTCCCCAGAAATGTTTTCGTAGACACCAATTTTATAGGTACCGTTTCCCTCTGACAGTGGGTAAACATGATATTGTTTATCCAGATTAATCAAGTAATTGTAGGTATTGCCAGCAGGAGTCTCAATAAGCATTCTGACCTTGGCAGAATCCCCCAGGTAGGCCACCATCACATAGCCCTCTGTAGCGTTGCTGGCATCTATGGATGCGTCAGCATTGCCGTAGACCTCTGTGCCTGTGGCTTCTGGCACCAGTACCCTTATGGAATTATCTCTCGTCCCTTTGCCTTTAGCCTCTACTCCTGTAGACTGATTGCCCCCTTTGTCGGAGACACTATTGCCCGACTCTAAGGTGCCACAGGATACCAGGCTGACGCACAGAACTATCAGTGAAAGCAGGCATTTAATACGCTTCACCTGTTTCCTCCTATTTTGTGATCGCTTCATTAATTATCCTTGTGAGATGTACTTCGCTATCAAAGTTTACAGTTACATCTGCCATCTGGTTGTACAAAAGCCCCTGGAGACTAGAAAAGTCCCTGGAGATCACACTAATCATAAATGTTCCTATTTTGCCTTTGTGCACAAGCAAGTCCTTTGGGAAGCATACCTTTGCTTGCCCCATAATCCCCAGACTTATGTCTTCTCTGCCGGTCTTTTTAAAAAATCTAGGTCTTGTCTTTGCCTCTGGGTAGCCCACCTCGTCAGCAACCCTTTCCAGCAAAACAAACAAATCTGGCAAATCACAAAATTCTACCGGCGTTTCGCTAAAGCAGTGATATAGCTTTCCCCCAAATTTTTCATTATCAACACAAACAAGAACTGAACCTGGCATTCGGTTAATTCTATCTGACATCCCCATTATTTATCACCTCTGACCATATCTTTCAACTCATCAGCATCTCTGTCTGTTCCAGCAGATGCAAGGTTAACAGGAGCAAGTGTATATTTGATATAACGCTTTCTAGATTCCTTGGCCATGTGCTCGTTGATTCTATTTTCAACAAGACTGCAATCCTCCTGGCTGATTCCCAAGAGAAGAACTATAAACTGATTGTTTGAATATCTAGCATACATGTCCCCGCCTCTAGCAGACACACGCACCGCCTCTGACAGTTCGTCAGCCAGCATGTTGAGCCTGTCGGAATTATCAAGGGCAATGCCCTTGCCATCTGTCAATGTGCAAAGCATCAGCCATGCTGCCTGGCCGCTACGTCTGATGACTCTCTTTATATATCTGTAGGTCTCTATAAATACAGGATAGGTACAATAGAATGCTCCCTCTATGTCCTCCTTAGTATTCTCCAGATTGTCCTGGACAGTTGAGATCATGTCTGTGCCGTATTTGACCTGGGCACCCAACTTGTCCAGCATCTCCTTCATCTGTGGAGATACAGATACCCCTAGGGCCGAGAACATGTCCTTTTCAGTCTCCTCATAGAGGGCCATGGCCTCCTGGGTCTTGCCCATTTCAATGAGGGCTTTCATCTGATAGTACTGCCACTCATCATATGGATACAGGTCTGTGGCCTTTTTTGACAGCTCGTAGACCCTCTTGTAATTTTCTTTTCCAAGATAGTGCTCGCAAAGGACCCTTGTAATGTCCTTAAACATTTTTCTCAGGCGGACCTGAATAGGGACAACCCACTCCTCACCAGACAATTCTGGCAGGAAATCTCCCTTATATATATCAAAAGCCTCCTCAAAAAGGGCCAGTCTCTCTGTATCGCTCTCAGTCTGGGCTGCCTTTTTTAGGGTGTTCTCAAAATTTGTTGCATCACAATCTACAGTAAAAGTAGGGCTCCAACTGTAGAATCCCCTCTTGATGTAGATATACTCATCATCCTCTGGAAGACCATATTTTGGCAGTGTACGCCTAACTCTGAATACCAGGGCTCTCAAACTATTAGAAGGGTCTGCAATATCATCATGGCCAAATAAGTTTTCAATTATTTGAATCCTAGAGATACCCTCCCTGTAATACATCAGCATCTGAACTAACTGATTCACCTTGGTAACAGTATTTCTTTCAATGGAAAATGGCTTGCCATTATATTCAATGTGGAAACCGCCAAACATTGAGGCTGTTATTTTTTCTTCCTTTTTCTCAAACATGAAAATCTCCAATCTCTGTTGTGAAATACTATCCAGTTATTTTATATAATGCCTTCTATAAAAATAAGTATACTTTTTTAATTTTTTGTTGTAAAGCGAAAAAAAATAACGCCTGCAAATAATTGCAGGCGTCTAACTACTCAAAAGTCTCTTTTAGGTTATATTTGTTCATGGCCTCTTCCATTTCCCCGGCTAAAAGGAGTTTTATAGCCCCCTTTGCCTTGTCTATGGCATAGTCAACCCTCTCCCGGTCCTCCTTGGAGTATCTGCCTAGGACATGGCTTATCATGTCCCCATCCTGACAGGAACCAACTCCAACCCTGACTCGGGCAAACTGGTCAGTATCCAAAAGACCTATGATGTTTTTTAACCCGTTGTGACCACCGGCGCTACCCTTTTTTCTAATGCGGATATTTCCGGTACTAAGGGATACATCGTCTGAAACTACTATAAGCTCAGATGTGGGATCCACACCGTAATACTCAGTCAGTTCAAAAACGCATTCTCCGCTTAGGTTCATAAATGTCTGGGGTTTTACCAGCATTACCTTTTGTCCGTCAATTACTCCCTTGCCCACCAGGCCCTTGTGCTCCTTGTGGGTAACTGGGATAGAGTAGTCATTTGCCATGGCATCAATTGTCTCAAATCCTACATTGTGCCTTGTCCCGGCATATTTCTCTCCGGGATTACCCAGACCTACAATTAAAAACATACTATCCTTCTGGGAACTCTTCCTTATATTTTTCCAGAATCATATTCTGCATCTGCTCTCTTGTGGTAGAGCGGATTGGATGTGCAATGTCCTTGTAGCCCCCCTCAGAACCACGACGTGATGGCATTGCAATAAAGAGCCCCTTGTCTCCTTCAATAATTTTGATGTCGTGAACTACGAATTCCTCATCGATTGTAACAGATACCACAGCTTTCATCTTGCCTTCTTTTTCAATCTTGCGAATTCTAATGTCTGTGATTTGCATTGTGTTATACCTCCCCAACTGGCATGTCATAACGATTCTTGTTTCCGGTAACGATGCGAACCCCATCTTCTCCTATATATGTGGATCCGCTAAGTAAAGTCTCATGGCTCTCAACAATGCAATTTTCTACGTGCACGTTGTCTCCTATGTAGGCTCCGTTTAATATAATACAATTCTTGACAACTGAGTTGTTGCCAACAAATGCTTTCTTGAATAGTACAGAATTCTCAACCGTAGAATTAATGATACATCCTCCCGCTACCAGAGAGTTGACCACCCTTGAGCCAGTGTTAAATTTGGCTGGTGGTAGGTCGTGAGTCTTTGAGTAGACTCCTGGCTCCTCGTGGAAGAACTTGTCTCTAACATCCTTGCGCAAGAAATCCATATTGGCCTTGAAATAGCTGTCTACATCAGCAATATTGCTCCAGTAGCCCTGCATTTCGTAGCCGTATAATCTCTTTAGATTCTTGTATCTGATGAGAATGTCTGTAACAAAGTTGTATCTGCCCTCCTTGTTGCACTCCTCCAGCAAATCAATGAGAGCGCGACGGCGGATAACGTAGATGCCGGCTGATACAATGTCTGACTTGGCCAGCATTGGCTTTTCCTCAAACTCTGTGATCCTGCCGTCCCTGTCCATAGTTACCACTCCGTACCTGCTTAGGTCGTCCCCCTCAGGAAGTTTGGCACATACAACAGTTATGTCTGCCTGCTTCTCGATATGGTAATCAAGGACCTTGTTAAAGTCAAGTTTGTAAACGCAGTCACCGCTAGCAATTACCACGTATGGCTCATGCCTCTTTTTAAGGAAATCAATATTCTGCCAAATGGCATCGGCAGTACCTCTGTACCACCAGTTATTATTAGTGGTTACTGTTGGGGTAAAGAGGAAGAGACCTCCCTGCTTTCTACCAAAGTTCCACCATTTTGATGAATTTAAATGCTCATTCAAAGACCTGGCATTGTACTGTGATAGCACTGCCACCGTTTGAATGTGCGAGTTTGTCATGTTACTGAGGACGAAATCAATACATCTGTAGCTACCACCTATAGGCATAGCGGCAATAGCGCGCTTGTCGGTTAGGTTTTGCATTCTAACATTGTTTCCGCCTGCAAGAATTATTCCTAATGCCTTCATTCACGATCACCTGCCTTAATAATATAGTCGCCACTGCAAAGTTGTCCGTCAGGATAATCTTCCTCTGTTGTCTGTCCTTTGATGGCTGTGTTCTTACCAATAGTAACATTTGCCGGTATTGTAGAATTCTCTCCCACTACCGCCAGGCCAAAGGCGTAGATGCTGGCATTTAGTTTGCTTTCTAGGGCCTCGCCCTGACCCATCTTGGTGTTGTCCCCTACCACAGTGTTCTCAGCAATGATAGCCTTGTCGATTACGCAATTCTTTCCAATATGGACTCCCTCCATAATGATAGAATCCCTAACCACTGCTCCCTCTTCGATGATTACACCGGCACCAAGGACGGAACTGTATACCTCTCCATATATTTGAGCGCCGGCTCCAACTATGGCCTTCTCCACCATGGCCGTGCTGGCTATATACTGAGGCTCAATAATGCTTTGGTTTGTATAAATCTTCCAGAATTCCTCATAGAGGTTAAACTCTGGTATAAGTTCGATAAGTTCCATATTGGCTTCCCAGTATGAACCCAGGGTTCCTACATCCTTCCAATATGAGTTGAACTCGTACACATACATAGGAGAACCTTTTTTGTGCAGGTATGGAATAATGTGCTTTCCAAAATCACAGTTGCTCTGGTCTTTGAGAGCAAGCAAAGACTCCTTTAGTGCTGCCCATGTGAATATGTATATACCCATGGATGCCAGGTTGCTCCTTGGGTGCTCAGGCTTTTCTTCAAAGTCCTGAATACACTTATTCTCATCGGCTATAACAACGCCAAATCGGCTAGCCTCCTCAATAGGCACAGGGATAACCGCAATAGTTACATCTGCCCCCTTAGACTTGTGGAAGTCCAACATGGCCTCATAGTCCATTTTGTAAATGTGATCTCCAGATAGAATAAGTACATACTCTGGGTTGTAATTCTCCATGTACTTGAGATTCTGGTATATGGCATTTGCTGTACCTGAATACCACTCACTGGTATCACTCTTTTCATATGGAGGTAGAACAGATACACCTCCGTTGTTTCTGTCCAAATCCCACGGTATTCCAATGCCAATGTGAGAATTAAGAACAAGTGGCTGATACTGGGTCAGCACACCTACTGTATCGATTCCCGAATTGATACAGTTAGACAAAGGAAAGTCAATAATCCTGTACTTTCCTCCAAAAGACACTGCCGGCTTAGCAACGTCTGATGTAAGCACACCTAGACGGCTCCCCTGTCCACCGGCTAATAGCATAGCTATCATTTCCTTCTTAATCATCCCTAATCATCTGCCTTTCTCATGGTGCCAAAATTTAAGGAATGTTGCATAAAACCCCTCAACACCCTTTAATTACTTAACTTCAGTATAGCAAAGTCGAATTTTGGGTGCAATAATATTCATATTTTTTTACAAATACTTGATTATAGTTTGACAATTTAGGTTAAATTTGCCAATTCTCATAGCAAAATCAAAACTTTCTTCTTATTAAAACTTGAATCTAAAACTGTTTGGAGTTATCTTTAGATGAGCTTATTAGATAAAGAAGGAAAGTTATGTATAAAGTAGACTTTAACAAACCTATAAAGGTTCATTTTATCGGCATCGGCGGCATTAGCATGTCAGGACTGGCCGAGATTCTTTTAGGAAGAGGTTTCAAAATTTCTGGTTCCGACAGGTCCGAGTCAGATTTGACCAAGCACCTGATTGCCCTTGGAGCCACTGTCAATTATCCACAGGCTGCTTCCAATATTACAGATGATATAGACCTCATTGTTTACACTGCTGCAATCCATGAGGACAACCCAGAGTTTGTAGCCGCTGTAAATTCCAAAAAGCCTATGCTCACCAGGGCCCAGCTCTTGGGCGAGATTATGGCCAATTACGGTAGGAGCATTGCTGTCGCTGGTACTCACGGCAAGACTACTACCACATCTATGATTTCTCAGATTCTCCTGGAGACTGCCAATGACCCTACTATCTCAGTAGGTGGAATCCTAGATGCAATCCACAGCAATGTCCACGTGGGAGACTCAGACCTCTTTATTACAGAGGCTTGCGAGTACACCAACTCCTATCACGAGTTTTTCCCTAAATATAATCTGATTCTCAATGTTGAGGCAGACCACCTGGACTTTTTCAAAAATCTGGAGAATTACAGGGCAAGTTTTAAAAAATTTGCAGGCAACACTGCTGATGATGGAATCCTTATTATTAATAAGGAGATTCCTGATGTAGATTACTTTACAGAGGGTCTTAAATGCCGTGTCATTACCTATGATATGGATGGCGAGGGAGACATTTATCCAAAGGATATAGCCTACGACGGCAAGGGCTGCGCTAGTTTTACCCCTGTATTAGACGGCAAGGAGCTGGGCAGGATTGCCCTTAGCGTACCTGGGGACCACAATATCTCCAATGCTTTGGCTGCCATTGCCCTCTGCACTAATATGGATGTGGACTACAGCCACATCATTGCCGGACTTAAAAAATTTGGTGGAGCCCACAGGCGTTTTGAGTACAAGGGCATGTATCACGGAGCCACCATCATTGATGATTACGCTCACCACCCTACAGAAATCGCTGCCAGCATGTCGGCTGCCCTCAGGTATCCACATGACAGGCTCATTGTTTGCTTCCAGTCCCACACCTACACTAGGACCCTAGCCTTCCTCGATGAGTTTGCCCAGGCCCTTTCAGTAGCAGATATGGTTTTGCTGGCTGACATCTATCCTGCCAGAGAGCCAGACATATACGGTGTGTCCTCTCAGGACATTGCAGACCGTATCCAAAATTTGGGTACAGAGGTCCATAATTTACACACATTTGAGGCTTGCGAAAAATTTTTGCAAAAAAATCTTGTTAACAACGATTTGTTGATAACTATGGGAGCCGGAGATGTTTATTTAGTAGGGGAAAACCTACTTTCAGAATAGTTATCCACATTATCCACATTTTTTTGGGCTTGAATATGCCCAAAAGACTGTGGATATTTTTTTGCTTTTTCACATAGGTTTCACGGAGTTATCCACATTGTCCACATGTGGCAAAAACCCAGTAATCCCAAGGGCTTGCGGGCATTTTGCTATTTTCATTTTTACTTCTCTTTGCTATAATTTGCCATAGGTTATGAGAAGAGAGGATAATTGTTATGGCTGACATCATGTTACACACAAGCGAGGGAACCGGGGTTACCTGTGTTTCCAATGCCTTCATAGATAACTTCATGAAAGACGCCAATGGGGAGTTTGTCAAGATATACCTCTATTTATTGCGTAGTCTTAATAAGGATGGATACGAGTTTTCCATCTCACAGTTGGCGGACTGTTTAGACCACACAGAAAAAGATGTATTGCGTGCCTTTACTTATTGGGAGAAAGTAGGCTTGCTTCGTCTTGAATACAACGACCTGAATGAGCTTTCAGGAATATACTTTGTGGATGTTCAGGGGCACGACCGATTAGGAAAGGTTCCTGCCCCTTCGAGCAGTCCCGCTGCCCCTCTTCCAATTGAAAATACTTTTGTCAAACCGAATTACACACCGGATGAGCTTCAAGCATTCCAGTCTGATTCGGAGGTCTCTGACCTCCTTTTTTGTACCCAAACTTACATTGGAAGGCCACTTTCATCCACTGAGACCTCTACCATTCTTTTCTGGTTTGAGGGCTTACATATGAATATTGATTTGATTCAGTACCTTATTGAGTCATCTATAGATAATGGGCACAAGAGTTTCCACTATATGAACAAGACAGCCCTCAACTGGACAGAGAGCGGTATCACTACAGTTGACCAGGCTAGGACCACATCAAAGTCTCATCTTGCCATTGTTTATGCTGTCAAAAAGTCCATGGGTATTTCTGGCCGTGATCTTATTCCAACAGAGTTGGAATACGTTGATAAATGGGCCAACAAATATAGATTTTCAAAGGATATTATTACTGAAGCCTGCAAGCGCACCATCCTTGCTACCAACAAGCCACAGTTTTCCTACGCTGATTCTATTTTGACTGGTTGGAACAATTCTTCAGTAAAAAATATGGATGATATTTCAAAACTTGACGAACAGTTTATTGCCGCATCTACAGCAAAGCTGGCCGCTACCAATTCTCGTAGCACATCCAGCGCTACCCCAGCCAGGGCCAAGGCGTCAAACAACAAGTTCAACAAGTTCTCTCAGAGAGATATTGATTATGATGCACTCTTTGAGAAGAAAATATCTAGCAATTAAGGAGGGGGAGAATAATTATGGCACTGACTAATGAACAGTATGATACTATTATGCGCATTTATAATCATAAGCAGATGCGCAATCATCAGATTGTGGCTTATCGCACAGACGAACTTTATTCTGCCGTTCCTACCTTGCATCAATTAGATGCAGAGGTATCTAATATCTCTATTTCTTCCATCACATCCATGCTTGATGGAGGAGATGCCTATTCCACACTTAATGCATCAAGACAAAAATTGGCTGAGCTCAAGGCAAAGCGTGATTCTCTTATCACCTCAGCAGGCTATCCTGCCGACTATCTTGAGCCTCCTTACGACTGCCCAGATTGCAAGGACACTGGATTTATTGACGGCAAAAGATGCCATTGCTTCAAGCAGGCTGCCATCAATATGATCTACAAGCAGTCAAATATCAGCACCATTTTATCAAAGGAAAATTTTGATTCTTACGATATAAATCTCTATTCAGAGGATTACAGAGAGTCGGAGGATGGGCCAAGCGCTCGCGATAGTGCTCAATTGGCCTATCGTACTGCCAAAAACTTTGTGCAGAATTTTAGGACAAATGGTGGTAATCTCTTGTTGCTTGGACAGACAGGTTGTGGTAAAACCTTCCTTTCCAACTGCATTGCAAAAGCACTTTTAGATCAAGGGCACTCAGTTATTTACTTTACCGCCTTTGAGCTTTTCGATATTTTTGAAAAACAGGTCTTCAAAAAGGATTCAAAGGTCTCTGATCTTCATGAGCAAATTTTCGAATGCGACCTACTTATCATTGATGACCTGGGCACTGAGGTGTCTAATTCTTTTACTAATTCAAAGCTTTTTGAATGCTTAAACGAGCGTTTACTAAGAGGCAAATCGACTATAATATCTACCAATTTCTCTCGAAACGAATTGAGAGATGCTTACTCGGAACGTATTACTTCCAGGGTACTGTCCTGCTACACAGATATACATCTTATTGGTGAGGATATTCGTATCAAGAAAGTAATCAATAATAAATAATTTAATAATTCAAGGAGCTAAACATGCCAAACAACGAAATCGTGTTGGAAAACACACCACCTATGGCTGAGTTAGGTATCATTCCTCACAAAAGCTGTGCAGGTATTGCAGAAAAGGTTAATGATTACCTTTTAGAGTGGCGCAGAGAACGCAAAAGTGACCAGTCTATCATCAATCTTGCTGGTTATCAGTCTGATACTTACATTGTTGATGCTGATTGTCCTAGATTTGGTTCTGGCGAGGCCAAAGGTATCATTAGACAGTCTATTCGTGGTATTGATTTGTACATTCTCGTAGATGTTACAAACTACAGCCTTACTTATTCTCTTTCAGGTCACGAGAATCACATGTCACCAGATGACATCTACTCTGACCTAAAGCGTATCATCGCTGCTGCAATGGGAAAGGCAAAGCGCATTACAGTTATTATTCCATTCCTCTACGAGGGACGTCAGCACCGTCGCAGTGCCCGTGAGTCACTGGATTGTGCAATGGCTTTACAGGAATTAGTTAACATGGGTGTTGATAATATTATCACCTTTGATGCACACGATCCTCGTGTACAGAATGCTATTCCTCTTCACTCTTTTGAAACAGTATCTCCTACCTACCAGTTCCTTAAGGGCATCCTTAAAAACTGCAAGGACCTTCAGCTTGACAACGATCATCTGATGATCATTTCACCTGATGAGGGCGGTACCAATCGTGCTGTTTATATGGCATCTGTACTCGGTGTCAATGTTGGTATGTTTTACAAGCGTCGCGATTACTCTACTATCGTTGATGGACGCAACCCAATCGTTGCTCATGAGTTTTTGGGTAATGATGTAGCTGGCAAGGATGTAATCATCGTTGATGATATGATCTCTTCTGGCGAGTCAATGATTGATGTTGCTACAGAGCTTAAAAAGCGCAATGCTAAGAGAGTATTCGTAGTTGCTACATTTGGTCTTTTCACTTCTGGCATGGAGAAATTTGACCAGGCTGTTGCCGATGGCATTATATACAAGGTTGTTACTACCAACCTGACCTACCTCAATGACGAGACCCTTAGCCGTGATTACTTTATCAAATGCGACATGAGCAAATACATCGCTTATATTATTGATACACTTAATCATGATTGCTCTATCTCAGAGCTTCTCAATCCTTATGGACGTATCGAAAAGCTCCTTAGCAGATACCGTAACGGAGAATATTAATACAATAAAAAAGAAGGCACCGATTATTCGGTGTCTTCTTTAATGTCTAAAATTATTCTTCTGAATCTTCGTCCTCAGCCTCTACTGTGGCCTCTTCATCTTCTATTTCCACTTCTTCCAAAAATGCGTATTCTGGGTCAAGTACTGTATATTCATTGGATTCCCTAAATTTGGTCTCGGAACTGCCCAACTGATACACCTTAATAGTATCAAGATTTGCCACATCGTCTGCATTTATAGTAAGGACCTGACCAGACTTATATTTTGTAGAAACCTTTTGATCATTTACATAAACCTTTGACCAAGGGGTAAAGTTTTCTCCATATATATAAAGGCGCCCATTAAGGAAATATGCCCTGTCTATACTGACCTCATTGATACCCATCACAAGGTCTGATGGGCCATACTCTGTGCCGTCCTCATATGTATATCTGTCTCCATACATAATGTCGTACTGGAGCATTCTCAGGTCATTCATGTAGGCTGATGTGTTATATTTTGTCCCATCTGCCATGGTCTTTTGGTGGTATGCATTGATATTTCCATTGTGAATACCCAGTCTGCCCAGGTATTCTGACACCAGCTGATAAGAGGTCAGGTCTTTGTCCTCCTTTTCCATACCAAAGTTGTTCCAGGTGAAATACTTGGTCTTGTACAAGTCCCCTGTGGCAACCTCATCATCGGTCAGTCCCATTGTTGGCAGGTGGTCACCAAACATGATAACCAGTGTGTCCTCTCCTCTGGCATCCAGTGCCTCAATATACTGTTTGAGGAAATCATCTACGTTATAAATCCTATTTACATAATATTCCCACATCCACTTGGTTTCTTCGTCCTTGCCATTTGCTTTGACAGTAACGGCAGGATTCTCCTCCACCTGATATGTAGGGTAGGCACCATGTCCCTCTACGGTGATGGTGTATACAAAGTCACTCTCTGGTGTGGAATCCATGGCATCAACAGTGCCACCGATTAGTATGTCGTCTGTTGGCCAGTTGCCCAGTGGGGTGTAGTCTGTAATGTCTAAAAGTTCTTTTGAGGTAAATGTATCAAAGCCCATCTGGGTAAAGGCATTTGCTCGAGAATAGAAATTACCACCATTGTTGTGGACTACATGGCTCTTGTAGCCATTCTCATCCATGACATCAGCGTAGCTTTCTACATCCACCTCTTTTAGGATAGTCTTTTGTGGATACTCACCTGGTCCAAAGAAATTACATGAAAGACCTGTGGTAACCTCAAATTCTGTATTACATGTGCCGGCACCAACTACTGGCACAATGCAGTGTCCTGTGGAGAAATTGTCCTCCAGGTAGTGGACGAATGGGATTGGGTCCTGGCTTGTCTCCAGGAATTTGCACTCGGACACATCATAAAAGGACTCCAAGAGCATAACAACCACGTTTGGCTGATTCTCCCCAGTGTCTATTTCCTGGATGGCCAGGCTACTCACGTAGTCTTGATCCTCCTCTAGGATTGAATCAATCTTGTCTTTAGAATATCCAAATGGTCTCTTCATACCCCTGTCAAAAACTGAGGTGGAGAATCCGTATAAGTAACCGTAATCTAAGTATCCTTGGGTCAGGTTTCCAAAATATGAGGTAAGGATGCCCTGGTCCCTGAGGAAATTGGTGGCTGGTGCCAGTGTCACAATGAGACCTGCCACAACAAGGGCCCTGGTCCAAAATGGCTTTACATCAGTTTTCTTTGGTCCCTTCACAAAGAATATAACCATGAGAATGACCAGGATAACAAAGGCGATGACCACTATAGTGGCCTGCTCGGCAGTAAAATACTGAGAATCCTGCATGGTCATCAAGTCTCCAATCATGGAGAGGTCTGTATAGCCAAATGGAGAAACCCTGTTTAAAAGGATAACACTGTTGATAATGCCTAGTATTAGGAAGAAGACTGTGATGAGAACTCTCCACCAGTCTCTCCTCTTGCTCAAAAACATAATTGAAAGCATTACAAATACACAGTATCCATTAAATAGGAATGGTCCTGTGTGTTCTGTGACAAAATCTACTGCCTTTACAAAGGAATGTCTGGACATCCACTCCATGGCAAATATTACTAATAAAGAAAGAGGAATATTCATTGGGAAGGCGTATTTATCCCAGATTTTTACCCAACCCTTATGGATTTTGCTATTAAGATATGCCTGTACGGCCTTTGAATTTGCTAATTTTATGAAAGGATACGCAAGGCCTTTTTTTACTAGTCCTGCACCCTTTTTAATACCTGTTGCCAGTTTTTTAAAAAACTTCTTCATCTTATCTCCAACTAAAGCTAAATTTTCACCTACAATCTAACAAGACAGAGGTAAAAAAGAGTGATAAAATATCGTTGTTCTTATCAATTTTTTTAGACAATAATTACCTTGATTATTTGCTAGATTTTATTTGACAAATTTGTTGATTGCCTCCTCCATGGCCTCGATTGCATCATGGTCGTTGTTTTTTACAGCGTCCACTATACAGTGCTCGATATGGTCAGTGAGGATAATCTTTCCTACATTATTTATAGCAGATTTTACAGCAGCAATCTGAATCAGGACCTCAGAGCAGTCTCTGCCGTCCTCCACCATATTGCGGACAGATTCCAGATGCCCAATAGCCCTGTTCAATCTGTTGATAACCTGCTTTGTGTTAGTATGAACATGTGGATGACTGTGGTCGTGGTCATGGTCATGCTCATAAATATTTCCATTTTCGTCTATATGGGTGTGTGACATAGTGTCCTCCATTTATATGTTGATACTACTAGTTACTAATTTTAGCCATAATTCAAGAAATTATAACACTAATATTTTCTTTTCTCAAGAAAGGTAACTTTATGAAACTTCAGTTTTACAAAAAAGGAATACCTACCCGCATCATCAAAAGGGTGGCCCTGCTGGCCACTACCTTTTTGGTCTCAGTAGTATTCTTTGAAATAGTAACAAATGTCCATCAGGCTATGGAGGTCTCTGCTCAGGAGTCCCCAACCCTGCCTATTGTTATGGTTTCATATTTAGGAGAGAATAACACCCTCTTGCATGGGTACGTCAACGAGATGGACCCTGCCTACATGAGAGATGCTATTATACCTCTTTTTGATGACAGAAATGTTTCTTTGACAATAAATTGTTACGACTATCAAGTGGACAAGGTATCCTACGAAATCCGTTCTTTGGACAGCGACCGAAATATATCTTCCAACGACCTGGACTTTACCCAAAAGGGCAAGATTATAAATGTGGATTTTACCGCTGAAAACCTGATTGAGGCTGGGGAGGAATACCTACTGGTCATCACTATCACTAGCGGTGAGGACCAGGTTTATTACTACACCAGAATAATGCAGTCTGAGGGCTACCACGAAAAGGAAATCCTTGATTTTGCCAGGTATTTCCACAACACAGCCCTGTCGGCTGACCCTGGCCCTTTGGCTACCTACATTGAGCCTAGCGGCAATTCATCCTACGACCTGAGCCATGTCACCATCAATTCTTCCCTGGATCAGATATCCTACGGCACCTTTGATGGCAGCGCCACCGGCTCCTGCTATGTTTCAATGACTGATATTTCTTCTAATTATATTTCCTTGACCTTTTCCTACATGCTTTCTCGTCAGGTCAATGATACCAGTGAATACTACCAGTGCTTTGAGTCTTTTAGAATCAGGTACACAAGCGACCGACTCTACCTCTTAAATTACGATAGGACAATGACTCAACTTTTAGATGAGGATGCCATCGACATCAAACTAAACGCTGTAAATATAGGTATTTCAGACCCGGATGTGCAATATCTGTCCAACGAGACTGGTACCATTGTTTCCTTTGTATCAAACGGCAGCCTCTATGAGTACAACCAAACCCAGCGCACTATAAAGGAGATATTCAATTTTGTATCCTCACCAGAGGACCCAAGGGCTACCTACAATCAGCACCAGATTCTCATCCTCAATATTGATGAGTCCGGCACCATGGACTATGTAGTCTATGGATATATGAATTCTGGTAGACACGAGGGGCAATGCGGTATTAACTTGTACCACTTTGACGCCTTGGAAAATATCTCTACAGAGCAGGTATTTATTCCTTCATCCTCATCCTACCAGATATTAAATGCCAATTTCTCCCAGCTTTTGTACGAGACTGCTGACAATGAGTTTTACATTATGGTATCCGGCACCTTGCTCCACATCGACCTTAATATGCTGACCACAGAGGAGCTGATTACCGGTCTTGACGAGGACCAATATGCCGTTTCTAATTCTGGCAGATATATGGCCTGGATGGAGAATCCAATTGTATCTGACTGCATCCATATCAAAGATTTGGAAACCGGCAAGTCCCACGACATAGAGGCTAGTGCTGGTCAGTTGCTAAAGCCTCTTGCCTTTATGGAGGACGACATGATATACGGTGTTTTGGACGAGGACTCCATCATCACTGATGAGGCTGGTACCACTGTTTATCCTATGCATGCCCTTACCATCTCCGATGTAACTGGAGAAAAGGACAGGGAGCTGATGACCTACAGCAAGCCAGGATACTTTGTCACTGACATAAAGCTGGAAGGATACACCATCTACCTCAACAGAATTCAGATAGGTCCAGATGGAATTATCACCGAAGCCAGCGAGGACACCATCAAAAACTCTGCCGGAGAGCAGAACAAGGCGGTGCCAATCACTACACAAATCGACGCAATCAAGCAGCAGGTTGTGCTTTTAAACATGGCAGAGTTTGAAGAAGGGGAAAAACTGGGCAAAGTAAAATATGACGTTACTGGCCTTGTCCTTGCAGATGGCAGTCGCAGCATTTCTGTTTCACCTTCTGCCACCTCCACCCAGTACTTTGTATATGTGGGCAACACAGTCACCCTGGCCACAGACAATTTGCTGGAGGCAATCACCGAGGCTGACGAGAATATGGGTATCGTTTTAGACAATGAGCCTTCCTACATATGGAAAAGGGGCCGCAAGTCCTACGTGGCATCTGCCACAAATATGGCTGTAGGCTCAAATGATTCCGAGGCTAGCGGCACAGCCCGAGCCCTTTCGGCTATGCTAGTCCACGAGGGGGAGAATGTACAGGTTCACTCACTGATAGAATCAGGGGAGACCCCAATCTCAATTCTGTCCCGCACACTAAAAAATTACAACATCCTGGATTTGACTGGGGCCACCCTAACAGAGACACTATATTATGTAAACCTAGGCAACCCGGTATATGCCTACACAGGAGAGGACACAGCGGTCCTCATTGTGGGATATGATTCCAGCACAGTTACCATCTTTGATCCTCTCACCCTAAAGAATTCAAAGATGTCTATAAACGAGGCCACTACATATTTTGAGACTTTCGGAAATGTCTTTGTTTCCTACATACATTAAGAAAAAGACCCTAGTACTTTGAACCAATCCCAAAAATCAGATTTTTGGAATCAGTTACTTTACTAGGGTCTTTTATTTTATAGATGAAATTACAAATAGGATTATAGCTGTGTAATAGCTTATTAATTCAAAGTAGTGAACCAGCCTCTTGGTTCTCCTATTATGGAAATGATAAAAGTACATTATCATTATGGAAAAATCGCTTAGAAAAAAGAGAATCCCTGCGATCATTATAAGAATTGGAATCATCGACTCCGTGGCCTGTACACAGGCTCTGATTCCTATCTCTATGGCCTTTGTAGCCATGGCAGATACAAAATAGCAGTAAATTATGGCTGCATAAAAAAGGCGCCCCATGTGGAGATGAAAGCCCTTGTATATAGCAAGCATGCAAAGGCATATAAACACTGGTATTATAAAGACCAACCAGGCTGTTGGGGCAAATTCAGAGCACATGTATATCAAAAGAAATATGTGTCCCGTCATAAAGGTCAACATGCCAAGGAACATGTATATCTTTTTGGCCTTTAGGTGATACAGGGCCATAAATATGTCCCCCAGGCCGCAGGCCAGGAGGGCTATGATTAGTCCCCTGCCTGAAAACACCAGGTAGATGATTATAAAGGCCAGGGAACACAAGGTCTTTAACCTCAGGTACCAGGTCTTTGAATAGTCATTATCACATACTGCCAAAAGCCCTAAAACCATCAGGCCATATATGACCAGTCCTACTATCATATCATCTCCCCCACTATTTTACTCGTTTTGCTACTATAAACATTCTGCCGTCCTCAGTGTAGGAATTGCAGGTACTTAGGGTTAATATCTTGTCCTCTGCGCTAATATCAATGGTCTCGTCATATACTGACATAGACTGTATAGCATCTAAAAATTCTTGCAGTTCGGCTCCTGTTACTGCATTTATAAAGTTGTAGTATTTGTAGGTAGAGTCATCGTCATATCCAACAGTCGACAAGCCTACACCTACTATCTCATACTCCTGCTCCTCATATAAGGTCTTAAAGATAATCTTTTTGTGGCTATCATAATATTCCCTATCCAAAAATCTCTTTAGCCCGCCAAACATAGTGCCTGACCTCATGTTGTGACCGTATATTATGGTGTTTGTAGTAGGATTTACTATGTCGCACCTATAGTCTACAAAGAGGGTGCCTCCCGTAGCATCATTGCCATAAAAGTCCCTGCGCAGGTAATATTCTGGGTCGGAAATGGTCTGTACCACAGGATAGTTGATATCTGCATCAACTATATCTAGGACTCCAACTAAATCATCATTGGTATTGTATAGGTCTTGCAGCTCTGACAGAATTGGCCTGTCCTCTGGATTGTATGTAGTATCCCAAGGGCTGGAAATCAAATCCTCTGTAATGTCTTTAGGCTGGGCGCTATTGTCATTATCTATGTCTGGTGTCTCTTGAGATGAGCCGCCTGTCCCCTGGCCACTTTGACCAGCCTTGGATTCCTCATTTGCTTTATTGTCCGAATGGGCCTGGGCTGTCTGCTCTGCTATTTTTTTAGTCTTAAAATTCTCATGGATTGTAACGCCAGCATAGGTGCCGATTAATAGGACTGCCAGCCCAACTAGGGCCAGGCCTATCATCTTGGACCCCTTTGCCTGATCCTCAGCCTCCTCGATAATGTCTCGATTATCCAGCAGACCTGCTGATTTGTGGGCCACAATATCCGCCACATGGCTGGCATACTGCTTGCCAATAGGGCTAGTAAATACTATGATTCCATCCCTAATGTCATTATATAAACGGAGGGCCACCTCAGGATCTTGCACATCCAACTCCTGGCTAATGGCCTCTATTTTTTTTACATCCTCTTGTGCTGCCTTGTATTCATGGAAGGAATCAAACTCGTATCCTCCTATGGCAAATTTCTTTTTATCTGACATAACATATCTCTCTTTAAAAAACTACTTTTGTTTAAATTATAATAATTGTCCACCCTATCAGCAAGTTACAAGGCAATTAAAAAAGGCTACGCCAAAGCGTAGCCTTAATACTTATTATTATCTTTCCATATTTTTTACAGCCATGGCTGTCAGTCTCTTTTGCTTGCTGAGGAAAATTGTTCCTGCTCCAAGTAGGAAGAGGCCCATGCAAAGGAGATACCTGATATCAAATCCATCTGCTGTCTTTGGAGTAGTATCCTTTGTGTGTCCAGCGGAAATTGTTCCGTCACCATTTACTGTGTATGAAACTGTGGTTGTGGTCTTGCCTGCTGTAACAGTAAGATTAGTGGTTGCATAACCATCTGTGTAGTCAAATCTAACTACATGCTTTCCAACTGGCAGTGAGCAAATATAGCCATAGGTCATAGTCAGGATTGTTGATCCAGACTCCAATGTATATTTGCCCTCTGGAATAGTGATGTCATCGACAGACACTCTGGTAAGTTTTTCCATTGGTCCGTTACATGAAATCTTTACTGGACCACCATTCTGCTTTACAGTCTGGTCAGCCCCCAGGATAATGTTGTAATTGCCTGTGTTGCTAGAAGTCTGGGTATTAGTGCCGTCGGTCTGCTTGTAGTAGAAATATACATCCCTATTTGCAGATACTGTACCTGAAGGATATTTGGTATCCATCAATTCATATCCAGTATAATTTTCTGGGCCATAACTGTAGGTTTCCCCAGCCTTGTATGTATCAGTCTTTCTGGTTGTAGTCTTAACCTTTGTCTTGCCATCAGCCTTGTAGAATACATCATAAACAGTAATCTTGTAGGTCTTTATAGATGTGTCGCTGCTGTTGGTCTTTTTATATTTGATGGTGTATGTTGCATCAGCAGTTGCAGCCACAAGGGTAGGAGAAACACTTACATACGTATATGTTCCGCTTAATTTACCCTGGGTAACTGTTGGGTTTGATACAGAAGTGGAATATGTAGGCAGGGCTCCGTCGGCTACACTAGTGGTAGTTGTACTGGTGCCAAGGAGTGTAGTGCCATCTGTATCATAATAACTAACCGACCAAGTGATTGTATGATTGCCAGCTGCTTGCTTTGTAAAGTCATAAGTGTAAAGGTATACATTGTTTGCAGCGCAAGTAACAGATGTAAATGAACCTGTCTCTACTAAGGTACCATTTAATGAATATGTTTTTCTTGTAAGTCTATAAGTGTCAGAATCATATGTAATGGTATCACCTATAGCCTTGTCATATGTAGACTCAGGAAGGCTAGTGCCCGCCTTACTTGTGGCTGTATTAGAGGCCTTTGTCTCACTGCCTAGTAGCGAGCTGCCATCTGTATCGTAGTATCTATATACATAAGATACCAAATCGGTGGTTTCCTTATATATTAGTGTGTATGTGGTATTGCTGGTAACTGCTGTACCTGGCAATCCGCTTTCATATAAATAAACAACACCTGCATTGTCTGTAGCATTAGCTGGGATATCCCCTGTTCCTACTACTGAGCCGCTGGTCTTTGTAATAGACGTAGGAAGTGCTGGGCCCGAGTATGTCACTGGGTTGTCATCGGCGTCCTTGAATGAGTAGTTTAGGCTGATTGTATAAACTGTATCGTCAGCATCGTCAGGGTCGTCAGTTGTCCACGAAAGGTGGGCTAGGTTAGATATAGTATTTAAGTTTGTAAAATACTCTTCTACATATGTGCCAGATCCATCTACGGCTGTAATGTATATATCATAGCCTCCGTCAATATATTTCCACGCGTCTGTGGACATATTAATGGCAGTTATATCTGCTGCCTTCTCAAAGGTTATATCATCTCCATCATAATCCTTGAAGGAATCTGCTCCAATTGTGGTAGTGCCAGATTTTATTATTACTGAATTTACTGCTGCTGGAACGTACAATAAACTGGTGCCTGAGTAGAGGCATCCCTCATAAGTATAGTAGGTTCCAGAATTGCTAATAGAAATTGAAGAAAGCTCTGGGCAATCCACAAATGAAGTGGTAGGAGAAATAGATGTCATTGTGCCAACTGATACAGAAGTCAGCATCTCACAATTGTTAAAAGCAGTGTCAGCAATGCTAACGCTTCCTGTCAGGTCGACTGTCTCTAAGGCAGAGAATCCATTAAAAGCCCCGGTATCAATTGTTACTGTTCCACTGCCGGTCACAGTTTCAAGTGTTGAGGCTGCAGTAGAAAGTGTAGTAGCAGAAATGGTCTCCCCATCTGTCACCACATATTCTGTAGCATCATCATTTAAAGCGGCGTTGGATCTAAAACTGTCCAAAAAAGTCCAGCCTGTGAGAATCACCGAAGCGCTTATAAGAATACATCCTGTTTTTTTCAAAATTCCTTTTTTCATTTTCACCATAGCATCCCTATATTCTTATTTATACATTAATATTAACATACCTTGTACGGATTTACCGCCAATTTGAGTTCTCTACAGAAAAAATATCGTCATTTACTTAACTAATCTTAACTATCTTTAATGAAATTTTTGTGATTTTCTTTAATTTTCGCCACATTTCTTACAATTCACAAAGAAGAGGACCAGGCATAGCCTGATCCTCTTCTTGTTTTAATTTTGGTCCTAGAGGACTGTTACTGCCTCATGCTCAGACTCTCCAATGGATACGAATGCTCCATCCTTCAAAACGAATCCTTCTACGTAATAGTAATAGGTTTGTCCTGAAACAATCTCTGTAGAGTTGGTGTATGAGCCTGCGCTTGCAGGGAATACAGCCAATTCCTTACCTGCAGATGTTGCATCACTTGCCCTATAGATTCTGTATTGAACAACGTCAGAGTTGGTATTTTGACTCCAGTCAATCTTTACCTTGCCCACACTAGTACTTGTGACCTCAATTGTTGATTGAGAAATCTTTGTAGTTGCTGTAGCCTCTCTCCAATCACTGTACATATAAGCATTGTTTGAATCTACAGCATAAGATCTAACTTTAATTTTGTAGGTGCTAGAACTATCCAGACCACTAAATATCTTTGTCATAGTTAGATTCTTCAGGCTCTTGTTTCTAGCTATCATACCGCTTTTAACAAGAGTTTCATTACCTGAATTGTCTACTCTTGTAAATCTGTATTGCACTCCATCAGAGCAGGTATCACCTCTCCATGTTGCTGTAAGAGATGTGTCCTCACTTGAGGCTGTAGCTGCCATTGTAAGGGACTTTGCAGTACCAACCTTAATATTAAAGTTAAGTGACACTGTACCTGTGGCATTACCGCTACCAGTTATTGTTAGACTACCTTCTCTTTCAATATTTGTGCCATATGAAAGAGTGTAATCCTGATTCTCTACCAGGCTAACTCTTGAGCCATCTTCTGCTGTAAACCAGATTACTACGCTAGGCTTTAGGGCTGCCTTGGTGTATCTGATTGACTTGCTGTAGATGATTGTGCAGCCATCTGTGTTGTCTGCCAGGGTCAGAGGGAGAATTTCGTAACTGCTAGTTACGTGGTCGCTCTCTGTGCCAAATGTATAGTCAAATTCCACTTCAATAGTGCCTGCATTTGTAAATAATGCAGCCTGTGTAGAATCTGTCAAATCCACATCATCAGCCTCGATTCCTGTTCCATCAATAGTGTACTCAAGGTTTGTAATATCAGCATTGATGTTTAATTCAGGGGCTATTACCTGTGGATTGCCATTGTAGTAATATTCCTCTTCTTCGTAGTTGACTACTTTGACCTTTGTCTTGTCAAATTTGATGGTGCAATATACATCCTTTGCCCCTGTCCACTGGTTGTTATTTCCTGTATAGTGGACTGTTACATCTGATGCAAAGGTTGAATTAGATTCATTCAGACCATTTCTCGTATAGTCAGTTCCAAAGGTAAGTTTTCTTTCCTCCAGACTAAGTTTTGCTGCGTCAGTTCCCTTGGCACTGGCTGCTAAAAAGAGGTTGTCTGGATTCATATCCTCCTCTGCAAAGAGGAGTTGAGGAATTCCCTGCACATACTGGTCTGTGGTTGCATCCTTGTAATATACAACTGTATCTGTACTCAAGTCTCCTCTAATCAAATATGTTGTAGTAAGGGTGCCTGTATAGTTGCCATTTCCAGTGATAGTGATGGTATGGGTGCCTGGAAGCACATGCTCATCATCATAACTTACTGTATATTCTGAAGAAGAAAGCAGTGTTCCATCTGTATTCTTTTCATATACAGATACAGTTGGCTCAATATTTACACCAGTGTATGAGAATGCATCTGCCAAGTCGCCACTTGTAATAGAAACCTCATAATCAGTTGCATCAAAGTTCTTTGGAATAATCAAGTAATCGATTACATATACTGCTGATGGGTCTCCATAATAGTTTAGGCTATCTGTTGTGTTGTCTGCTGCTGTTGCTGCAAATTTTACGGTGGCCTTTGCTGGAACTGGGGTAACACTAGTTGTTGTTGCTGTTGCAAGGGTCTCGCAGGCAACATCTGAATTAGTATATGTTACGCTAATTTCATTGGATGCAATTTCTCCAATCTCACTGTCTACTACAGTAACACTTGGCTCAATTTCTCCATCGTATACTGCATAATAGTAGCCCTTGTAATTTGTTGTTCCAAAGAGGGTCTTGGATGTATTCTCATCCATTCTAGAAAGCCCATCGGCGCTGAGAGTGAATTTGTATGTGCCTGTATTGTTCTCATAGCTGTCACCCTCGTATGCCAGCATTGGGTTTTCGTTTGTAAATTCACTAGCTGTACTTGTGTTCAAGTATGGGCTGGCTGTTACTACCTTCTTTTTAATTGTATATGCCTGACCATCTAATTGGCCACAATAATTGTTTATACCATTAATATAGAGGAGTTTATTTCCTACATTTATTCCCTCATCATCAGCACCTGTTGCTGTTGTTATTGTAAGTTCATAATCCTGTCCTTCTACAAGTCCAGCGCCTGATTTCTGATTAATAATAGAAACTGTTGGCTTTTGTACTTTGCCATTGTAGGTGTATAGCAAATTGTCATAGGTCACTGTGAGCTGGTCATTTTCTTTTAGGCCTTCCAGGCTGGTGCCCACATTAAATGGGATTATGATTTCTCCTTCATAATCACCACATCCGATAATTTTTACTGCTGGAGAAGTGTCAGCAACCTCTGCATGATATGGGTCATCCTCATTGTCTTCTGCCAGCCATTTAGCAGAACCTGATGAAGGCAGATTTACAAATTCAATTTTGTAGTCTTCACCATTGCCGTTTAGGGTGCTGTCATCCAATTTACCAGAATCTGAAATAGTAATCCTAAACTTGCTTTGATCTCCTGATTCCAAATCATCCACCTTGATTGTCAGGGTATCTGTATACTCCTTGCCACCAATCTCTACAGTGTTATCACTAGTAGATGGAGCAAGAATATATCCTGGATCTGGAGTGCTTGTATCATCATCTATATTTAGGTCACTGCTATAGGTCCATGTAGTTGTAGATTTAGAGAATTGGCTTCCTGTCTCAAACCAGTAATGGAAATTGTCAGGCAGTGATCTCTTTGTGACAGTAAATGTAGTCTCGATATATCCTGTACAGTTATTTTTTCCGCTAATCTTAACATTATATGTGCCCTGGTTTGTAATGCTTGGGTTGTCAGTTTCTACACCTGATTCGTTGGTAATAAGCACCTTGTAGTCAGCAGTGTTGTCATCTGTGGCATCATTATATTTGTCAGGCATCAACTTCACATCTCCAACTTTGATGGTGAGATTCTCTAATACATTGATTGCCTGTCCTGTATACTGAGCAGACCTATTGGTTATTTCTGCCTTTACACTATTGTTGCTGCCAGGTGTAATGTCTAATATATCAATTCCATATCCAGCGGTCTTTGTGCCTGTTATTGTTGTTCCGTTGCCAGCAATAGTTAAGGTTGCCGGTTTATCTGAAAGACTGTTATCGCTTCCTTTTAAATATGCAGTTGCACTAGTTGATACGCCACCAGTGTTTGCATCATCATTTATTGATGCAGTAAAGTGAGTTCCTTCATCAAGAATTACTGTCTTATTGTCGTATTGATAGGTAACAATATAAGAAGGCATTGGATGAACGTAAGTCTTGCTTGACGCATCTGGGTCTACATATGTACCTGAGTATGTTGCATTAATTGTTGTTACTGTAAGCTTGTCTGCAGGTAATGGGTCTATATAGTATTCTTTTTGAATACTTCCACTAAACTTGTTAATACCTGTTACTACAACATAGGCATGGGTAGATGAGTCAGTTATAGAATCATTTCCCAGATATGAAAGAGTATAGTCAGTTCCAAGAGTAAGTGTTGTTGTGCCTTTCTTTACTACTACACTTGGTGCCACCTTGCTCTTTGGTATGTAATAGTAATGATTTTCATTGTCAGTAATATATCCTTGTAAAGTCACTGTAAAATCATTTTCATTTAATACGTTGCCAGTGATCTTTATTGTGCTAGTGCAAGATCCCATGACATATGTGGCACCATCAGTGGTAGGTCTTGCAATTACTGGGATATCCCCATATTGTGTTATATCATTTCCACCATTGATTGTTATGTAACTCTGGGCAACGCCAGCTCCTGTGCGGCCGTCATAAAGAGTTACGTCCCCATCATTTATGGTTATTCTTACATGAGACTGAATATCATATCCTGTAGATACAAACTCTGCCTGAGTAATAGTTGCACCATTATCATCAATAAAGGTCATTGTGGCCTCATTCAAGTTATATTTCACATTGAATGAGTATGCTCCTGCTGTAGTCTTTGTATTTGCAATATAATAATTGCTATTTGCTGTTGCATGGATTATTGGATACCACTTACCAACCTCTTTACCACCATAGACATTAGATTCGTCTGTTGAAGTAGTGGACTGAACATAAACAATGTAGTAATCAGTTCCCGCTGTCTGACCATTCGTGCTAGTGTCCTGGGTGCCATATAGACCCTTAAATGTTGCAGCCACATAGTCTCCAGTGTAGGCTACATTCTCGGCACTAGTCATTACTATGCCAGAATAAGTACTTAAATCAGCCAGGAATTTTATCTTGTCTCCTGTGGTATCAGTATCACTTTCGTAATAAAGTGCATCTCTATATGTACCCTGGATCAGACCTCCCTTTCCTGTAACTATCATTGCAGAGTCCGGTCCTGGGATTCCAGTATCCGTTCTTGCCACAGTGACATAATTACTGATAGATGACACTTCTGTATAGGTGCCATCATACAGATATTTAACCACTGGAACCGCACTTGATTCATTATCAAGTGTATAACTTGCAGCCGCTATGGCCACTCGTATATTTGTTGGCTGGGAAGTACTATTGTTGATATCTAAGTAAATATTAAAGTTTACTTTTCTATATCCGCTGTACTTGTTTATACCCTTAATCCAAACCCAGTTTTCTGTTGGGTCGGTAGAAAAGTCTGTAGAGTAATCTGGGTTGATATTAGTTCCAACTAATGTATTTGCCTGGGTGTCGTCACCTGCGTATGCTTCTTTGATTTTTGATAAATCATCATCAGTTGTTGCCAAAGCAAAGTCTGTTCCATAAGTAAGGTTCTTATTTCCAGCCTTTACAGTCATCTTGTTTACCAACTGGGCGGTAGTATATGCCTCTGCCTTATATGGCAAATCAGCAATTGTTGCTGTTACATTTTCGTTCTCATTTGGGTCAATAGAGTTTGTTGTAATCGTATATGGCAAGAAGATAATCTGGTGAGCATAGTTGCAAATAGAAGAATTATTATTGCTAGGATTTATCTCAATCTTTGCATAATATGTGCCAGGGTCCTTTGGTGTAACTGTAGCCGCACTTGTAGAAGCGCTTGTAGTGTATGTGATAGTGTATTCACTCTCATCAAGCATTGCAGTATCTGCAACATTTGAAATATACAGGGTCGGTGTAATGGTAGATCCTGTGTATTCATATGCTAAAGCTGTGGTAAGATTTGTGGCTGTCGTCACATTATTACTTGTATCACTATCTGTAAGCACCTCTGGATAAGTAGATAGGCCATATCCTAGTCCTGTGCTTTGATCTATTGCTAAATTGGTATCATTACCAACATATATCTTTACAAAGCCCTGCTTTAGGGTGTATTTAAAGGCGGTATTGCTGCCGGTAAAGTTGCCCTGTCCAGTTACTGTTACAGCCTTGTCTGTGCCAAATACTGTAAGGGATGATGGATCCATGGTGTAATCTGTACCACTTACCAATGTATATGTTAAGTCATCGCTAGCATCGCTAGTGTCATAGTCTCCATCATCTCCATTGCCGTATGTTAAATACATAGATGGGGCATAGGTAATATCACTACCTGTGTAGTAATATATTCCATTATAATCTCCCTCTGTAAGCGTTATTGCAGTATCTCCTGTAGTTGATACCTCGTTGCTTAAATTGATTTTGTTTACTGTATAGGTAATTGTCTTTGTGCCATAGTATCCATTTGATCCTATTCCTGTATAGGTTATGGCAACTGTTTTGATTACATCCCCTGTTCCAGTAGTTTCTACCGGAGTGCCCACACTATAATGAGTATCCTTTGTCAGATCTGTAAAGGTGACTTCTGGACTTACATCATTTCTAAAATATGTCTTATAGATTCCATTTGTAGCAGTTACTTCAGCCATATCATGGCTTGTTGTGTCATATGACTTTAGAGTTACATCTACATCGTCCAGATTAGTTCCTACGCTGTAATATTTAGTGACAGTTCCTGTCAAGTTATTAGTTCCTGTCAAAGTAACTGATAGGCTGTCGTCAGCGGTGCTTGTTACTATTTCCCCTACAGTTACATTATCAGCTGATGCTATGTTAGTCACATTGTATTTTGTTGTTAAATCAGCTGCACTCAGAGTGCCAGTTGAAAATGCTAGAGGATATGGGTCATCCTCTGTTCCTGCATGTCCATCTGCATCGGTAATTGTGCACTCAGATATATCCCTTTGGTTGATTGTGAAATAAACTATAGCATTGTTTCCCGCATAGTTATTAACGCCTAAAATCACTAATCGAGGTACATTGTTCGAATTATTTGCACTTGCATCAGCACTTGGGCTTGCTGTATAAGCGTTTACATTATCATAGAATCTTGCTCTATATGCCTTTGTACTGCCCTGCTCCAAGGTTTGTCCATTTCCATCTTTTACTACAACATTATTAATATTGCCCAGGGCAGAGCCTGTAAATGTGTAGTCCAGAGGACATGTATAGTATCTATATCCATCGGTAGCATTACTTGTAATGGCAAAGGTACTTACCTCTTTGCCTTCAATTGTAATGGTGTACTCTTCTGTGTTTTTGCTAATAGTAAAGGTCAATACTGCAGAGCCTGTTAGGTTATTCTTTCCTGTTATTGTCATTGTGGCTGTGCCCACGCTGACATTGTTTACAGCACTTATATCAATGTTGTCACTAAAGAACTGCAAAGAACTAGTTGAATAATAAGTAACATTGTTCAAGGTAAGTGTTATAGGAAGCACCTGCTCCAATCCTGTATACGAAACATTAGTAGCCCCATCTATTGCAACATAGGCCTTGCTGCTATCCCCCGATGTCTTTGTAACTTCTGCTGGTGTAATGGCATAAGTATAACTTGAACTTGTTCTTGTTCCTTTATAATTACCCTTTCCTACTATTTGATAGGTGACAGGGCTATTTGAAGCAGTTACATTAGTCCTGTCTTCTTTTGTATACACTATCTCATAATCTGTACCCATGGTAAGGGCTGTGCCGTTACATTTTATTGTTAAATCGGTGCTTGCAAGAGAAGTCTCAGAGCCTGTAAAGGTCTTAGTACTTGAGCTGCTCTCCTTCTTTACAGTGATTGATGAATCTGTAATAGTTCTTTCAACAACATCAAATTTTGCTATCGCAGTTGCCCCATTTGCAGCTGTTATGCTTGATGACTCAAGGGTTACCTTAATATATTTTGTGCCTAAAGACTTAAATGCATCAGCGGCTGCCACTTCAGTTTGGCATGTCTTATCAGAATATATCTTGTAACTTGCCTTTGGGTCTGTACTGGTTGAGTCTAAAATGCCAATACCAGGCATGTATACAGAAATGCTTGGCCTTGTGCCTGATGGGTCATACATTGCTTCGCATCCACTTGCCCAAACAGCATCGCTGGCATCGCTGTCCCTATCAGCATAGGTTGCATCATAAGTAATACCGCCATAGGTAATATCGATTTCCATGTCGATAGCATAGTTTACAGTTATGAAATATGGCACGGACTTAGTAGATGTAATATTTGTGCCTGCCCCTGTTAAAAGGAGGGAGGTAAGTCCTGTATTTGTATGAGCTATAGGATAAGACACTGTGTAATCAGTACCTGGTGTTAAAACCTCGTTGCCTAATTTTACAACAAAGTCAGTACCTGCTTCTGGCTCTATCGGCTCTCCTGTGTGTGCAAAAGAACCAAATGCAGCTGTAGTATCTTTTGTCCATATAACCGTTGCATTGTCAATGGATGCCTGCAAAACCCTAAAGGAAACTGAGATACTGCCTGTATATCCTGCGTTGTCGTCTTTCATGGTAAATGTAATGGTTTTATTTCCTACATTTACCGCCGCATTTGTCCCTGTGGCTGATGATATATTTTCAGTCACATTTGTATCATTATCTGTGATAGAGATATCTGCGGTGGAAGAATTAATAATAGTGCTTCCATTGCCCTCACTATCTTTAAAACTAACCCATGACCATACATGATCTGCGGTGATTGGCGAGCCATCATAGGTTTTTGTAGTCCTAGAAAGGCTTGCTGTAAGACCTAGGTCTGAACTGATATCTTGCTTGGCAGATAGGCTAAATGTCTTTGTTATTGTGCTTGTTGTGCTTGCGATTTCAAAATCATCACTGGACTGGGTGATTGTGATGTCATATTTTATTCCATCATTATCGCTTGTGATATCTGTTATTGTGGCTGCAAAATCTTGTTTACTGTCGCTATATGTAGGCTTTACTGTGCTAGGTGTGATCCCATCGCTTTTTTTTGCATAGCCTAGTCCTGTAAATCCTGTTATTGCTCCATTTGAAACAGAGACTGTAGCACCAGTAAATACACTATCATTTATTATTAGCGGCTTAATTGTAAATTCTCTAGTAAACTCATTTCCTGCATAGGTAAATGTCGCACTAGCCTTTGATGTGCTTGTGCTAGCATGGATATTGTTGGTGCAAGTAGGAGTCACTGTGGTAGGATCGGCGCTATCGCTTGTATATACCTCTACAGTTGGTACAATGGCAGAACCTGTATAATCTACGCTTACGGTATCTTCATTTGGATCTACATCGTTGATTTTAAACTTAAGTACATTTACTGTTTTTGAATACTTAACTTCACCATTGTATGATGCGGTAATTGTTGTCTGACCTGCCTTTAATGCTGTTATCTCTCCTGCCGTTGCATCATCTATTCTGATGACTGATGTATCGCTAGATGCCCAAGTCAATTTTCTAGTAATATTTGAATTTGAAAGGGTTGCTTCAAGGGTATCTGTATCACCCTTTCCGTAGTAATCCTTTATATTTGTGCCAGTTACTGTAAATGATCCCTCAGGAGTATCTGTCTCGGTTATGCCTAATTGCAGAATGCCATAGTATTCAGAGGCCTCTGTCCAGACAGAATCAGAACTGCCTGTGTAGGTTACTGAACTATTTGCCTCAGGTACCTTGCAAGCAAACTGTACGTTTTCATCCTCTTCGTCAGAAGAAATTACCACTGAATAATAACCACCGGCATATACATATCTATCCTGACTATTTACTGCTGAAAGGGTTGCGGTTATTGGAATCCATGTTCCTATATCATCAGAAGTAACCTCATATGAAACATTTGCTGTGGCAACTTTAGTTCCTGCTGTAGGATTA
>JAIKWH010000002.1 GCA_024684955.1 Pseudobutyrivibrio sp. | reverse complement strand
GCTACCTCGATAGAATGCTTTAATACATTCTGTCCATAACTGGTTCTAAATTTCATCTTGCCTAGAAGTCTAAGAAGCTCTGGGTGGATACCCTGAACACCAACCTCAAGAGCGGCTGCCTCGCCTTCCTCTTTGATTTGCTGCTCTACATCTTTCTTAGCCTTTTCGACTGTTTCCTCAATTCTAGCTGGATGAATACGTCCATCTACAATGAGCTTTTCAAGCGCTATACGCGCTACCTCACGTCTAACTGGATCAAATGCAGATAAAATGACTGCCTCTGGAGTATCATCAATAATAAGCTCTACTCCTGTCATTGTCTCAAGGGTACGAATATTACGTCCCTCACGTCCAATGATTCGTCCTTTCATCTCATCATTAGGAAGCTGTACTACAGATATTGTTGTTTCAGCCACATGGTCTGCTGAGCATTTTTGAATTGCATTAACAACAATTTCCTTAGCCTTTTTATCAGCTTCATCTTTGGCCTGAGCCAAAGTTTCTTTGATAAGTTTAGCTGCGTCTAATTTGACGTCTTCTTCTACAGATTTTAAAAGTTGTTCTTTTGCTTGGTCGGAGGTAAGACCTGAGATTCTTTCTAGTTCCTGTACTCTTTGCTGATTAAGCTTAGCAACCTCTTCTCGCTGCTTGTTAAGCTGCTGTTCCTGACGAGCAAATTCAGATTCTCTTTTATCGCAAGCCTCTAACTTTTTCTCCAGGTTTTCTTCCTTTTGAGAAATGCGATGCTCGCTCCTCTGAATCTCTGCTCTGCGCTCGCGGATTTCTTTATCAAGATCGTTTTTCTGCTTGATAGCATCTTCTTTTGCCTCAAGCATAGCCTCTCTCTTTTTAGCCTCCGCGCTCTTAACTGCCTCATCAATAATCTCACGAGCCTTGTTTTCAGCAGAACCAATCTTGGTCCGCTCTTGATTCTTGTGATAACTATTGGCAAGTGCCAGTGTAATCAGTACTGCAACAACAACCGCAACGACAGCTACGATAATCGTTGTTAGCACAGGAGCACCTCCTTATTAAATTTTCTAATTGGGATTTAAAATAAAAGCATATTGCTCTCATTTATAAACATCAACACAATTAGTTTAACTTTATATAGGTAAAGTGTCAAGATAAAGCCTTTTTTATTGCATCTGATGAAAAACCTCTAGAGGCCAAAAATCTATACATTTTTCCTTTGTCCTCATAGCTTGCTTCTTCCTTGTCATAGTGCTTTTTTGTGAGGAGAGCATTTATCAGTTCCATCTCATCATTTGCGTATTCATCCTCCAGGGCAATATTGATAACATCATCACTAATGCCCTTTTTCTTAAGGTCTTGCCTAATCCTCATTTTAGAGCGAGAATCCTGATAAAACCTGATATATGACCTGGCCATTCTCTCGTCATCAATATAGCCAAAGGAATCAATATAGGCTATGGCCTCATCTACTACATCAATGGGATAGCCTCCCTCCAATAACTTATCAGTGAGATTTTTCCTAGACCTGTCCTGCTTTTGCAGGAGGTACAGGCCTCTTTTTTTGCAGCGGGGAATGAGAATCTCTCTTTTGATCTCATCATAACTTGCCTCAGACAAGTCCTCACCCTCAGCAAGGCCATAAGACATATATTCTTTTTTATAAAGAACAAAATCTGCCCCACCCTCGAGACAGATTTTTGCTCTTCCCTTATCCATTTTAACAAGAGAAATAATTTTCATTTATTCAATATCCTCTGTAGGTATTTGGTCCTTTGGACCTCCAACGAGACCTACCTCGACCTCGTCTACTTCCTTGTAGTGATCCCTAATAGCAGCCTCGATTTCATCTCTCACATCTGTGTTTTGCTTGAGATATAACTTGGCATTTTCGCGGCCCTGACCGATCTTTTCGCCCAGGTATGCATACCAAGCGCCAGACTTTTGAATGATATCCAAATTGGTAGCCACATCCAGGAGGTCTCCCTCTCTAGATATACCCTCGCCGAACATAATATCAAACTCAGCCTCTCTGAAAGGAGGTGCAATCTTGTTTTTAACAATCTTTGCTCTGGTTCTATTACCAATTACCTCGCCATTTTGCTTTAGAGCCTCGATACGGCGGACATCGATACGAACTGAAGCGTAGAATTTAAGAGCGCGACCACCAGTGGTAGTCTCAGGATTGCCGAACATAACGCCAACCTTTTCACGGAGCTGGTTGATAAAGATGACAACGCAATTGGTCTTTGCAACAATACCAGTCAACTTTCTCATGGCCTGTGACATAAGGCGGGCATGTAGACCAACATGGCTATCTCCCATGTCTCCATCGATTTCTGCCTTTGGAACAAGGGCTGCAACAGAGTCAACTACGATGATATCCATAGCACCAGAGCGAACCATGGTCTCTGTAATCTCAAGAGCCTGCTCACCATTATCAGGCTGAGAAATGTATAACTCGTCAATATTAACACCGATTGCCTTGGCATATTTAGGATCAAGGGCATGCTCTGCATCGATGAAACCAGCGATGCCACCGCTCTTTTGAACCTCGGCAACTGCATGAAGGGCAAGTGTTGTCTTACCAGATGATTCTGGTCCATATATCTCAATAATACGACCCTTTGGGAAACCGCCCTGTCCCAGGGCGATATCAAGGCTGATAGAGCCGGTTGGAACTGTGTCAACCTGGATGTTGGCTCCCTCTCCAAGTTTCATAACTGAGCCTTTGCCGTATTGTTTTTCAATCTGTGAAATGGCCGCATCAAGGGCCTTTAACTTATTTTCATCTGCCATTTTATTAAAACCTCCGTTCGGAACAACTGTTCGTTTATAAATTAATAATAATTAAAGACATAATTAATGTCAACAAAAAAATAGGGAAAAATAAAAAGAAAAAAGACAGTGGCGAAAACCACTGTCCACTATTATACAAAGTCAAAAAACTAAGTCAAGTCCTATTATTTTAATTTCAAAAATTGCTTTTCTATCAGGTGCCAAGACATATATGACAAAGGAATCAGTATGAGAACTGTAAGGGCCATATTCAAATATGGATCCATAGTCATAGTATTGTAGGTCTCTGTAGGATGTCCCATAAAATGCAACAGGGTCTGCTGGATTGGGAAAGCCAAGAGATAGATTGAGTAGGACAAATCTCCTACCTTGTCATAGGCCCTTGCCACAAACTTTTTTTGAAAGGCTATAAAAAATATAAGGTAAGAACCAAATACAGCAAAGACTATACTAAAATCAAAAAAATAAGTAAGAAATAAGTCTAAAATAAGGGCCAGCAAAAAGTACTGCCACTTTAGTTTAATCCTGTCCTCATAGAGGTAATAGGTAGACCCCACTGCAAAGAACATAGAAAGCCTAGCAAAATTTGATATAAAATCTGGAGACACCGGGCCTAGACCTATCCCATGTCCTGTGGAATAAATCAGATGGATTATTCCCATTGAAATGGCAAATACCGGGCCTGAGGCCTTGTACCTGCTCCACAAAGGAAAAAGCATCACCACCAGAAAATAACAAATAACCTCGTAGGTCAAAGTCCACAGAGACCCATTAATAGCGTGGCTATAGTGGTTGGTAAAAAGGCCCGGCAGGGTAGATTGGCTGCCTATGAAAAACATGTTGAGCAGATATCCTTGATAGTCTCCCATAAAATATATCTTTGGCCCGTAATCTGACACAAGTGGGCCTAGGACAAAGCAAGAAAGTAAAACCACTATACAAAGCAGAGGCCATATTCTAAGAAATCTAGCCTTAAAATATCTGGATAGGGATCTGGACCTGTCAAAGGACCTGATAATCAAAAAGCCACTGATGACAAAGAAAATATCCACAGCAATACCACCTGCCAGTTCCTTTTTGAAGGTGAGAATCCCAAATATGTCCTGGGACTGGTCTGCAATGCAAATCGCAAAAGAATGCATGTACAGCACCATCAAAGAGGCAAAGAGGCGGATGAAATTCAGATTATTTTTTTTGTCTACAGCAGCTTCTTTTAAAGTCATATTAGTTTGTACCAAATTCTGAAAGCTTTAATCCTTCGTTTCTATCAAGGACCATGCCAACTGACCAAGAGTTGACAAACAAGAGCAATGGTCTGTCCTTTAGGTCTTTGATTTTTTTCATGTCAGAGGTGCCTGAAATCTTGTCGATGTCATAATCTCCCTCGATCCACCTAATGTACTCGTAAGGCAGATTCTCCAGGGCTATCTCTACATTGTATTCGTTATTTAACCTATATTTTAATACATCAAACTGAAGAACACCAACTACACCGACGATGATTTCCTCCATGCCAGTGTTAAACTCCTGGAAGATTTGGATTGCACCCTCCTGGGCAATCTGGGTGATACCCTTCATAAATTGCTTACGTTTCATGGTATCAATCTGACGCACGCGGGCAAAATGCTCAGGGGCAAAGGTAGGGATACCCTCAAATCTAAAGGCAGATTTGGCCGAGGTAAAAGTGTCTCCGATAGAATAAAGTCCCGGATCAAAGACACCGATTATATCTCCCGCATATGCCTTGTCTACAATCTTTCTGGAATCGGCCATCATCTGCTGTGGGGCAGACAGTTTGGCCTTTCTATTGCCCTGGACATGGAGATAGTCTGTGCCGGCATCAAAGGTACCAGAACAAATCCTAAGAAAGGCAACCCTATCCCTGTGGGCCTTGTTCATATTGGCCTGAATCTTGAATACAAAGGCAGAGAAATCCTCAGAAAATGGACTAATCTCTCCTATATCACTCTTTCTAGGAAGAGGACTGTAGGTCATCTTGAGGAAGTGCTCCAGGAAAGTCTCCACACCAAAGTTTGTAAGAGCAGAACCAAAGAATACTGGAGAAAGCTCTCCGGCGGTAACATTTTCCTGATTAAATTCAGCACCTGCACCGTCTAATAATTCCAATTCCTCCATGAGTTGGTCATACTTGTCCTGGCCAATCAAATCTATAATCGATGGATCATCAATAGAAACAACCTTTTCCTCGCCCTGCTTTGTACCCTTTAGGGTGTCAGAGAAAAGACGGACACACCTGGTATTCCTGTCGTATACACCCTTAAATCCCTTTCCAGAGCCAATGGGCCAGTTGATAGGACATGTGGCAATTCCCAACTCGTTTTCGATGTCATCCAAAAGTTCGAAGGTGTCGTTTGCGTCCCTATCCATCTTGTTTATAAAGGTAAAAATAGGAATATGGCGCATAACGCAGACCTTAAACAACTTTCTGGTCTGGGCCTCAACACCTTTTGAGGCATCAATAACCATGACGGCAGAATCTGCAGCCATAAGGGTACGATATGTGTCCTCAGAGAAATCCTGGTGACCTGGTGTATCCAAAATATTGATACAATAGCCATCATATTCAAACTGAAGAACTGAAGAAGTAACGGAAATACCTCTCTCCTTCTCTATTTCCATCCAGTCAGAAACTGCATGTCTTGCTGTAGCCTTTCCCTTTACCGAACCAGCCAAATTAATCTGTCCACCATAAAGCAAAAACTTTTCAGTAAGGGTGGTTTTACCTGCATCAGGATGGGATATAATCGCAAAGGTACGACGTCTTTTTATCTCTTCTTCTGTAGTAAGTGCCATAGTTCCTCCAAAATATCTTTCCAATGAAAAGGCCTATACCGAAGAACGGTATAGGCCATGGTTTCATAATTTGCAAGCGAAAATTAGTATTTACGCTTTCTAGCAGCCTCAGACTTCTTCTTACGCTTTACTGAAGGCTTCTCATAGTGCTCACGTTTGCGAATCTCCTGCTGAATGCCAGCCTTAGCACAGTTTCTCTTAAATCTACGAAGAGCGCTGTCTAATGATTCGTTTTCTTTAACTGTAACAAATGACATAGTCTAATCCTAACCTCCCTCCATCTGGGGATTGTACTTAATTTAATCTAAAAGCACTAATAGGCATTATAGCATAAAACAAGCACACGTCAACCCTTAATTTATATTACTGGATCATTGATTCAAGGACTGTCTTTGCCTCTGCCAAAGCATCTGCAATGCCTGCTGGGTTCTTGCCGCCGGCCTGAGCCATGTTTGGACGACCACCGCCGCCACCGCCAACCTTTGGTGCAATGGCCTTTACAATGTTGCCTGCGTGGGCGCCCTTTGCCTGAGCATCATCTGTAACCATAACAACCAGGTTAACCTTGCCGTCCATGTCAGATGCTAAAACAACAACACCCTGTCCCAGTTTATTCTTCATATCATCGCCAAGATCACGGAGTCCATTCATATCAACTCCTGATACAGAAGTTGCAAGAAGCTTGACCCCATTGACCTCAACTACAGAGTCCATAACATCACCAACGGCTGCCTGGGCTGCCTTTGCCTTGAGGGATTCTAACTCTGAGTTTGTCTCCTTCAATTGTTTCTGAAGGTGAGCAATCTTTTCCTCCACCTCTGCTGGCTTACATTTAAGAAGAGCAGCTGAAGCATTAAGTTTTTTCTCAAGGTCTGCATAGTATTCAAATACTGCAGGTCCTGTGATTGCCTCGATACGTCTTGTACCAGCAGCAACACCAGACTCTGAGAGAATCTTGAATGCAGAGATAGTAGATGTATTAGAAACATGGGTACCACCACATAATTCTGTGGAGAAATCTCCCATCTTTACTACGCGGACTGTATCACCGTATTTCTCGCCAAAGAGGGCCATGGCGCCAGACTTTTTAGCATCATCGATTGACATGATTGCTGTGGTAACATCCAGTCCCTCTGAAATTTTTTGATTAACAAGGGCCTCAACCTTGGCAATCTCCTCCTCTGTCATAGCAGAGAAATGAGAGAAGTCAAAACGAGTCCTGTCAGCATCCTGGTAAGAGCCCTTTTGCTCTACATGGGTACCAAGTACCTCACGGAGGGCCTTTTGGAGCAGGTGAGTTGCTGAGTGATTCTGGCAGATGCGGCTACGTCTATTTGCATCAACAGTGAGGGTAACCTTTTCTCCAGTCTTGATCATGCCTGCTGTCATATGTCCAACATGGCCAATCTTTCCACCCTTTAGTTTTATTGTATCCTCTACTGCAAATTCTCCATTTGCTGTAGAAATAAGACCTGTATCACCAATCTGACCACCCATTGTTGCATAGAATGGAGTCTCAGGCACGATAATTGTACCTACCATTCCCTCAGCCAGGGTATCTACGATCTCTGTCTCTGTTGTAAGAACAGAAACTGTTGACTCAGAGATGGTCTTGTCATAACCCACAAACTCCGAGGTGATTGAAAGATCAATATCGTCATAAACGGAAGCGTCTGCTCCCATGTAGTTTGTCTCTTTGCGGGCTGCACGAGCAGTCTGTCTCTGGTGCTCCATGCATGCTTCAAAGCCAGCCTCATCATAGGTAAGGCCCTTTTCCTCCAAAATCTCAGCAGTAAGATCTGCAGGGAATCCGTAGGTATCGTACAGTTTGAATGCATCCTCTCCAGAGAGAACCTTTGATCCAGAGGCGATAAGAGCCTCCTCCATGCCAGATAAAATTTCAAGACCCTTGTCGATAGTCTTGTTAAACTGCTTTTCCTCTGCTGTAAGAGTCTTAAAGATGTACTCTCTCTTTTCCCACAACTCTGGATAGCCATCTTTACATTCATTGATAACTGTCTCAGCAAGGAGAGCCATAAAGTCACCCTTTATACCAAGGGCTCTACCGTGCTTTGCAGCACGTCTGATAAGACGACGAAGTACATATCCTCTACCCTCGTTGGAAGGTGTAACACCATCTGAAACAAGGAATGTAGATGAACGTATATGGTCTGTGATAAGTCGGATTGAAACATCATCCATAGCATCAACATGATACTTTTTGCCTGACATTTCGCAAATCCTGTCACGAATAGCCTTCATTGTATCAATATCAAATACTGAGTCTACGTCCTGCATAACAACTGCAAGTCTCTCCAGACCCATACCTGTATCGATATTTTTCTGAGCCAACTCCTCATAGCCACCATGGCCATCTCCGTTGAACTGGGTAAATACATTGTTCCAAACCTCCATGTAGCGGTCGCAATCGCAACCAACCTTGCAGTCAGGCTTGCCACATCCGTATTTCTCACCACGGTCATAATAAATCTCTGAGCATGGTCCACATGGGCCTGCGCCGTGCTCCCAGAAGTTGTCGCATTCTCCTGTCTCTGGATCTCTGTAGAATCTAGTGATGCGCTCTGGTGCAACACCAATCTCCTTGGTCCAGATATCAAATGCTTCCTCATCCTCTCCATAGATAGATGGATAAAGTCTGTTTGGATCTAATTCCAAAACCTGAGTCAAAAATTCCCATGACCAGGCAATTGCCTCGTGCTTAAAATAATCTCCAAAGGAGAAATTTCCAAGCATCTCGAAAAATGTAAGATGACGTGCGGTCTTTCCAACATTGTCAATATCACCTGTTCTAACGCATTTTTGACATGTAGTAACGCGCTTTCTTGGTGGAATCTCCTGACCTGTAAAATATGGCTTGAGTGGTGCCATACCTGCATTTATGAGCAACAGAGAGTTGTCATTGTGTGGTACAAGAGAAAAACTGTTGAGGCAAAGGTGTCCTTTGCTCTCAAAGAATTCCAAGTAGGCGCGTCGTAAATCATTAACACCGGTATTCAAAACAAAAGTCCTCCGAAAAATTATTCTTGGGAAGAAGACTCTGAAGTATTGTCAGCCTCTTTCTTCCTGTCCTGGTATTTGCGGAGCTTGATTCCAATAAAGCCACCCATCATTCCAAGACAAATAAGTATGATCATTTTAATAAGATAACTAAAAAAACTAGACAAAAATGCACTCATCGCAAATCCTCCTCTAATTTTAAAATCTAAATCGCATACTTTCCTAAATTATAATCTTTGGTTAGCAGATTATCAATAATATAAGTAAGCAAATTTCAAATACAATATATGAATTTCTCATGAGATAGGCAGCATTTTTTATATCTTTGTAGCCTATTTCCCTATCCATGTCTCCTACTCTGCCGTTCTCCAAAGAGAGGCCTAGGGCACCTGCAAAGGCGCTGAGGGTCCTGAGCGCATTAACATTTTCCCCTCTAATAGAGTCCCTCATATAGATGTATTTTGCATTTCTTTTGTCAAAGTCATTAAAAGGCAAGGACGCTGTAAAAATGCTCAGCCTGGCCGCAAAGACTGATGGGATGAAATTCACATAGTGGTTTAGCCTGGCCACATAGTAGCCAAAGTACCTGTATCTCTTGTCATTACAGGCCACTAGAGAATCGGCCAGGTCAATAATCCTGTAGGCAAAGCCTACCACTGGCCCAAAGGCAAATAGGACCAGGGCCTGGCCTAAAACCACATCTCCTGTCCTTCTGGCAATATAAGAAATGGACCTGTCTGCCATATCATTTTCATCAGAAAAATTTATTTCTTCATCAAATAGTATTTCCCAGGTAGAGTTTGCTGCCTCAAGTCCTCCCTCAAAATAGGATGAAAGAACCTCATGGCTGCCATAGTAAATATTGTGTCCACTAAGGCAAATATAAGAAAGGAAAGCCTCCCAGATAAAGGCTAATACAGGAGAAACCTCCCAAAATAGCATTGTAAAGAAAAGAACCAAAAGGGTGAAAGGCAGGAGGGCCAGGATCAAAAGCCAGACTCCCTGTCTCCTTTGCCGCTCAGGCTCAATGAGGATAATATCCTTTCCCAACAGAGCAAGATCCAAATACTTTATCCATTTTTTGATGTAAAGGAATGGGTCAAATCCCCCTGGCACCTTTCCTATGAATAGCTCCAGGGCCATTCCAACTGTCAAAGCAAATACATGAAGTTTGAACATTAGAAACCTCGCACCTATTTCTTCTTTCTCTTGGAATAAAACTGCAATTGCTGAACATATCCCTGAAAGCCAGGATATGTCTTGTTGATATAGTCCAAATACTCATCCTTTGAATAGGATGAATAGTCCTCTGTCATAATCTTTTTCATCCAGGTATCAATAGGATAACTCTCCATAAAATGGAATCCATAGAGCATGATACAGTTGGCAACCTTGGGACCAATACCCTTTATTCCTATCAACCTCTCATAAGCCTGGTCATAAGAAAGATGGCTAATGGCCTCCAAATCTATTTCTTTACTTGCCACCCCTTTTGAGATATTGCTAATGTATTCTGCCCTATATCCCAGGGCTGTACCATCAGCCAGTTCCTCCACAGGAATGGTAGATAAAATCTGAGCCGATGGAAAGGAAGCCCCATCGCTATACCTGTCACAAAGGCACTGAATAGATTTTTTAATCTTTGGAATCATATTATTTTGAGAAATAATATAAGAGATAGAAACCTCCCACAGGTCCTGTCTTAAGATTCTCATTCCAAAGGAATTTTTTAGGGCATCCTTTAAAAAGTCATCAGAGGAAGTCCTAATTATTTTATTATAAGAGGCATAGTCAGTAGAAAAATCAAAGTACTTTTGCCAAAAATCCCACTGAGATTCCTGACAGGCAAAGTCCCAACTATCATTTTCCTTGTTCAGGTAAAAATAAACTTCATTACTGCCAGAAGCCGCATAGTAGGTGTCAGGAATACCATCAGCCCCTTTGGTCTCCTTTTTCATTCTAAAAACCTGGCCAGAATTCATTATGACCTCAGGGTTGAATTCCTCTCCAGTTAATTTCTTGCTAAAAACCATTAAAAACCTCGATTAACCAATTACTAGTGTTGCAATCAATATAAAATCACAACATCTAGTATAACATAAAAGGTCCAGACAGTTAAACTGCCTGGACCTGAGTTGAGTTAAATTATTGATATGAATTATAGAGCCTGTGCTCTAGACATAGCCTCCTCATAATCTCTAGAACCCTCAAATACTGGGTAAGAATATGGGTTGTGGCCATTCTTGATAGCATTTCTGATAATGACAGACATGCAAAGTACATTTACAGCAAGTGCCATCATAGCGACAAAGCCCTGCATTCTAGGATCTGCCACAATACCAAAATCAGCAATGGCAGCACCTGCAGCCTCTGTCTTGCCCTGACCTGCATTGAAAATTTCAATAGCCTTGTCATAAAGCATCATGGTTGTCACACCATTTTCTGCTGCCCCGCCATATACTGTAGGAAGAACTGCAGCAAAAGTACCCTTTAACTGGAAAAGAGGTACAACCTGAGCAAACATACACCAGATTGCCAGTGTGTTGGCACGGTTCTGAATCCAACCACCCTTGTTCCAAAGTGCATTAGCAAATGTAGGAGCAAGAAGAAGTGCAACACCGCAGTACCATGTATGAGTAGGAAGATTTAAGTATGTGTACTCAAAATTCCATACATCATAGGCGATGATGAACCAGATTGTCATATCAGGCCAAATCATATCTGATCTATTCTTATCATTTGAAGCGTAAAGTTTAACGCAGCCAGTCATACAGAAGATGTTGATAAGACCAGCAAGGGCGTTAACAACATTCCACCAACCGCCGTAAATAAATACGCCTTCGTTTGATGCCCACCAAGCACCTGAAAAATCTCCAGAGATTGCGTAAGCAGCAAGGGCTGACTCAATATCAGATACATTTGCAATCATAATATTTGCAGCAACGATAAACCATGGCCACCAAAGGAACCACTTCTGCTTGCCAAGTCCCCACTTGTACTTGATCATCATAAAACCTACGCAGCCGATATCAGCAGCATAAAGTTTGAAGTAGTGGAACCAGCCGTCCATGTAAGCAACTGTAGGATTTGCGGCACCTCCAAATGCCCCAAAGTGAGCCGCAATAAAGTATACAGTGAGAATTGCAGGAATGATTACGAAAATAATCATACCGCCTGTCTTTGTACGACGGCCCAACTCGTTCATAATAATTAATCCGGCAAATACCAAAAACCAGCCAAGGATTTGCCATAAGTTAGTTATTTGGAAAAACATATTTCCCTCCTTAGTTAATAAATAATTTCCCCACCAAAGTCATTATAAGGTATAGCCATAAAATTTAGCAACAAGAAGTCTAAAAGCCCTTGATTTTAAGTTTTCTAGGCAGACATTCAAAACTGATTTCCTTGTAGAATCCCAAATGTTCTCCGTCTGCATGGAGGCACATTTTATCCTTGAATACCACAGTAGCCTTGTCAAAGTCGTCTAGGTCCACACCTGGTTTTCCTATGTGTTTGCCTGCAACAATAGCTGGCAGGGTAAATAGGCATCTAAGTCTTGATATGTCATGGGCGTGAAAGAGGCTGAGATGTCCGCTATCAGCAGTGGCATCTGGGGACATGGGGATCCCCCCTCCCTCTATGCTGCAATTCATAGCCGCAGCAAAGATAGTATTTTTCACATCCTTTTCTACCACCTGGTCCCCTCTTGTAATAGTCAGCCTTGCGTCAGAAAAAGGCATGGTAAAAATATCTCCCACAGTAAGGAGACCGTAGGTGGCCTGTCCCAGGCCAATCTTGTTTAAGAATACCTTTAATTTAGAAGTAAGGGCCTGGAGACAAACATAGGCATCCACTCCAATGCCAGAACTTACCCCAAATAAACGGTCACCTCCCTCAAAAACAACCTTTCCTATATCAAATAATCTAAAGTCATTTTTAGACAGGGTCCTTTTTACAATCTCCACCCCTGTACCATCCAGCCCAATACCCTTGATAAAATCATTGGCAGAGCCTGCAGGAATAGGTGTGTAAAAGGTTTTATCAAAATCTTTTATTCCATTTAGGGCCTCATTTAAGGTGCCATCCCCACCGCAGACATAGAGATTTATCATTTCTCCCTTGGAAGTCACCATCTCAGCCAGCCTGGTGGCGTCATCCTTTCCCTGGGTAAAATATACCTCATAGTTTATGGATTCCTTTTTGAGGTAGTCTTCTATTTTTTCCCAGGTCAGTCTGCCATTTCCTGAGGCAGAACCCTTGTTAACTATAAATACTCTTTTCATATCTTCTCCTTAATCGCTCTTTAAAAATTTTACCATATAATCTATGATGTGAGTGATAAATAAATAAGTAATAATGGAGATGTAGATGTTTACACAAGATTTTAAAGACTTAGTAAAACACAAAATTGAACACAACAGCCAAAGAATCCTATCCATATTCCAGTGGACCATTGCAGGAATACTGATAGGACTAGGAGTGGGGGCTTTCTCTTCAGCCTTTGGCCTTTCTATGAGATATGTAATTTCCGCCAGGGAAAACCATCCTTGGTTTGTATACTTTTTGCCTGTGGGCGCCATTGTGATTACCTTTATTTACAACAAAATCCTAAGGGTAAAAGACAACGGTACCAACACAGTCATCGCTGCCATCCAATCAGACAAGCACCTGCCAGCCAGACTGGCCCCACTGATTTTTGTGGCCACCCTCATTACTCATCTGGTAGGCGGATCTGCCGGTCGAGAGGGAGCAGCCCTACAAATGGGAGGAGCCTTGGGTAACGGGTTTGCCAGAATCTTAAAACTTTCTGACACAGACAGAAAGACCATGATTATGTGCGGTATGTCAGCAGCTTTTTCCGCCCTCTTTGGCACACCAATGGCTGCGGCCATCTTTTCCATGGAGGTTATATCTGTTGGAATCATGCACTATTCTGCCCTGGCCCCATGTGTCCTTTCATCACTGGTAGGCAGGTGGGTTGCCATTCAATTTGGCCTGAGAGCTGAGGAATATTTAATCCCAGACATCCCAAAATTTACTTTTAATACAACCATATCAATCGTTGCTTTCTCAATACTTTGTGGCCTGGTATCCATCCTCTTTTGCGCTATTATGCACTACTTTGAGGGCTTTATTTCAAACAAGTTAAAAAACCCTTATATCAAGGCATTAATCGGTGGCACATCAGTTTTAGTTCTCACTCTCATAGTTGGAGAGCAAACCTATAACAGCACTGGCTCAGCCATAATCGCCTCTTGCTTTACCGGGGCATCAATTGGCATGGGGGCTTTCCTTTTAAAGATAATCTTTACGACCCTGACCCTATCCTGTGGATACAAGGGTGGCGAGATTGTCCCAACCCTTTTCATAGGAGCCACCTTTGGTGCAGCCTTTGGCCCGCTGCTTGGCATGCCAGCATCCCTATCTGCCGCTGTTGGAATGGGTGCTCTCTTTTGCGGAGTTACTAACTGTCCTATCACCAGCCTTCTCATTTGCTTCGAATTGTTTGGCTATGACGCCATGCCATATTTCCTAATCTCTGTAGCCTTTTCTTACTGGGTATCAGGATACTTTGGCCTTTATAAATCACAAAAAATTGTCTACAGCAAATACCGTAGCAACTACATAGACAAACACGTAAAATAAGAGAAAGCCCCAGCAAATGCTGGGGCTTTTATTTATTTCATCTCTATAAAATACAATCGACTGCTATAGTCTGGGAAATATCTTACCTGATCATTGTAGCCAGTTCCCACAAAGGCCTGGTGTAATTTAAGGCCTGCCTCCATTAGATTATCTCCATATAATGTATAATCCTCTGTCTCCCCTGGCATCTTTACAAATTTTGCCACCATATTGTGGACCAAGGAATCCTGCTTTATATGGACTGGGGCAACGGTGTTTACCAGGTCTCCAAATCCCTTTAAATTATATTCCAGGCTCCTGCCAAAAAAGTGATATACCTTGTCAGCCTGCAAGCCTGCACATTTAATCTTTAGATATTCCTCCCCTGGCATAGCCTCCTTTTGCATTATAAAAGTAAGGCCGCAGGTCTTTTGCCTATCTAGGATTTCCCACTGATAAACGTTGTCTGACCTCAGTCTATAAAAGTCTCCAAATTGCAGGACCTTTCTGTATTTTTTATAGAGGCTGACCTGGTCTTTTATTGCGGCTAGTTCCTCTGGCTTTGCATCAATTAAATTAAGCTCATATCCTAGTACTCCAAAGGCGGACACCGCAAATCTGGATTCTAAAGGGGTCACCCTAAGGGTCTGGTGATTTGGACAAGATGACACATGAGCTGTGTAGCAGCACTGAGGGTATCCATAGGAATATCCATCCTGAATACTTAGCCTACAGACAGCATCTGAGTTGTCACTGGCCCATATCTGCGGAAAATATGAAAGGGCTCCCAGGTCAAAACGATTGCCTCCGCTGGCACATCCCTCCATGAGAATCTCTGGGAATTCTCCAGTCAAAGTATCCAGGAGTCTATAGAGGCCAAGGACATACCGATGGCCCACCTCCTCCTGCCTTTCCTTTGGCAAATACTTTGAGTAATAGTCGGAGAAATTCCTGTTCATATCCCATTTAATGTAGGAAAGACCAGGGGTGGAAAAGACCTTTCTCATGGTATCAATCAAATAGTCCACCACATCAGGGTTGCACAGATCCAGGAGCCTTTGGTTCCTGCCCTCAGAGTGGTCTTGGTCTGGGATATCTATTGCCCAATCTGGATGGTTTTTGTAGAGATTAGAATCCACATTAACCATTTCCGGCTCCACCCATAGGCCAAAGGCCATGCCCATATCGTTTAGTTTCTTTGACAGGCCCTCCAATCCCTTTGGCAATTTCTTTTTATTTACTATATCCCAGTCTCCCAGGGCCTTGGTATCGTCGTCTCTCTGTCCAAACCAGCCATCATCCATAACAAACAATTCTATGCCAAGATTTTTGGCTGCCCTTGCCAGTTTGAGGAGTTTGCCCTCATCAAAGTTAAAGTAGGAAGCCTCCCAACTATTGATGAGAACAAGCCTCTCCTTCTTTTTCCATGGGCCTCTTGTAATATGCTCTCTCACAAAATGGTGGAAATTGTGACTGGCCTGCCTAAAGCCTTTGGCAGAGTAAGTCATCACAGCCTCCGGTGCCCTAAAATCCTGGCCAGGCTCTAGGAGCCAGCCAAAATTCATAGGATTGATTCCTGTCACAAACCTGGTTTTATTAAAGGCAGACACCTCCACTGCGGAATAGTGGTTGCCTGAATATATTAGATTAAATCCAAACACTGACCCTGCAGTTTCATTTGAATCCTTGTCTGATAGGAATATCAAAGGATTCGTCCTGTTGGAACTGGTACCGGTGAATGAAGAATTAACATATTTCCCAGCAGAAAGGACCAAATCATCCCTCTTCATCTCCCTGGTCCATCCCCCATGAAAGGAGGTGATTTTCATATCCTTTTCATCAAAGTCCAAAAGCAGAGACAGGATTCTCTTTATCTTTACTGACTCCTCTGTAGAATTAATAAATTTTACAGACCGGCTGATTACGTCACAGTCCTCATATACATAATATGACAGGACCAGGGTAAAGCCCTTGTTCTTATCTTTTAAAGTCACATTGAGAGTCTGGACCTTTTTAGCATCATCATAGGAGGATGGCAGGTTTTCAAAGGCCTCCTTCCCCTCCAAAATCTCATAGGAATCAAAGACAAAATCTAAAGATGAGGAGTGGTCATGGCAGAGGACCTCCACCATAGGCTCCCTGATATCTCCCTTTCCAATAGCGGAGAATTCCAAATCCACATCCTCTAGGGAAAAACTACTATGTCCCTTGTCATAGGATATGGTATTGCCTGGCAAAAAGGCGTGCTTTTGCCTAAGATGAGACACATCACCTATGTGAATACTCCTGCCATAATAGAGGTGCTGCAACTGGCCTGTCTCTAATACATCAAAAATGTAACTTGTATTTTTTGTATTAAGAAAGAAAACATTATTTTCAACCTTAATCATAATCTCTCTCCTAAATCATTGGCAAAATACAAACTAATGTAACTCGTGTTCTTTGAGGGTAGCCATAATCTTTTTCTCATTGTAGAAATTGAGAATGATTGCAGCGCCAAAGCAGCAAATGGCACACACAACCGCTGCCACCCTATAACCCTGGCCTGTGGCAGTAAGCAAATTGCCCTCTTCATCATAGCTGGCTCCAATAGTAGCCAGGCTGGTAAAGAGAACTGTTGCAATAGCCTGACCTAATTTCATAGAGAATGTGCGGGCTGCAAAAAACATTCCATCCCTATTCTCCCCTGTCAATATCTCATCTTCTTTTGCCACGTCAGCAACGATTGTCTGAGGCAAAATGCCAAGGATAGCCATAGGAACAGCTGCCAAAGCCACCACTATCAGTCCAAATACCAGACCATCGTTTGTACCTGCTGTGCCTGAGGCAAATGATGTAATCAGATATACGATAGAGAACTGTATAAAGGCAAACATAATCAGATGCTTCTTTTGCAATTTACCCTTTCTAACAACCATATTTACCGGCAGGTAGCAAAGGACAGAAAGCAGGGTCATGCCTATATACAAGGTTGTATTCCAAGACTCCTCCAATTTCATAAGGGATGTAACAAAAAATGGCAATCCGGTCTGGAACATGGTGATTGCTATCCAATAACACACATCCGAGGTGACAAATGTGACAAAGTCCTTGTTTTTAAAAGTCTTGGCCAATGACTGAATAACATTGGATTTGGAATCAATATCCTCATCCTTTACAACCACATAATCCTTTTCTTTTATTGTAAAGACTGGCACCAAAAGACATATCAAACCAATGGCTGCCAGGATGGTGAAGGTGACCCTGATGGCCATTACCCGGTCATTAAAGACCCCAGTCAGAGGTCCCCAAATATAAGGAGCCGCATAGCCAATGGCCGAACCAAAAATAAAGGTAAAAGAAATCGCAGTAGATATATCAGTCAGTTCCTTTTGGTTGCCAGATAATTCTGCAATCAGTGAGTTGTATGGTGTGCAATACATGGTCATAAACAGGTAGAACAAAATGAGCATGACAAAAACCCACCAGGCATTTACAGGAGAATTACCATTGACTGGACACCAGTATACTAAAACTGCAGCAATGGAAAATGGTATGGCTGCCTTGGCCATAAAGGGTATTCTCCTACCCTTTGGATTTTTGCTCTTGTCTGAGAAATTGGCGATCAAAGGATCTGTGATGGCATCCCACAATCTACCAAAAGCAAATACACCACCCAATATTGTAAGCAGTCCAAAGACCACCTTGTCCTGGGCAAAGAACACCTTTTGTCCAGCCTCCATCATCTCTGCATCTGGCTGGTAAAAGGTAGTAACCCAGTTGGTGATAAGGGCCGACAGGAGGCTCCACCCCAGTTGTCCTATTGCAAATAGCCAAATAATTTTCCCTGTTAAAGGTTTCTTTCTCTCCATAGTAAACCCCTCCTTTATTTATAGGTTTTTGATTTTCTTCAGTCCCATAGCAATCTTTACAGCCTCATAAGCCCCGTTGTAAAGACCGATTTTATTATTATCACAAATAGACCCCACCATATCAGATAAAAGCCTATCGTCTTTCATAAACATGTCTATCATTTGCAGGGTATGAGGAATATCCCTGCATTCTAAGCTGCCATCCCCCATTTCTGCAGAATGAATTGCACCCCACATTTCATGCTTTCCCACCCTCTTTATAAAGAGTTTTGGAACAGGATAAAATGACAACTCTGAAGGCTTTGTAATCAGCACATCACAAGACCTCATAAGTAGGTTTGTAGCATATACAGCCTCAAAAATATTCTCGTGGTAGAATCCGTGAATGCCATAAACATCCCCGTCAATTGCCTGGGCGGCAAATTCTTTAGTGTCAGAAAAATTGTCAAAATGCTCTGTGGCAAGTTCTTTCATCTCAGGGATCTCAGTCAAGAGTTCCTCCCAGACATTTTTGTAATCCCCCACATTTACATAGAGCATTGCCTTATTTTCTTTTATGTCATTTAGCAAGTGCCTGATAATCTCGGCAAATATTTCCCTTTGAGCCCCGGCTCCCCCAATGGTCAGAAGGAAACGGATAGGCTTCCCCTTTGCCTTTCTATCCAGCCTGGCCTGGCAGTCCTTTTCAATATTGACCACCAGTTCATGGTCCACATAATGGCCTGTGTAAAATAGGGAATCATTAGGCATAGGATTTAACACCTTGTCCCCATCCATGCCGTTTAAAATCCTGTAGCCCATATAGGCGTTTTTGCACTGAATAGTATGAACAGCCCCCTCTGCAAAATGCAGAGCCATTGGCCAGTTGTCTGGAATGGCATTTACCACATAGGCCATGCCCCCATGGATTGCTGCCTGGGCAGGCCATGCGTGGGTCCCAATCACTGGAATATCCTTTGGTATATTCTCAAAGACTGGAGCCATCAGTTCTGCATTTTTTTGATCTGAGGCATTGTAAGACAGTTTTCTAAAGCCCTCATAATTAAGGGGCTCCCAAATGAATTTATTAAAGAGAGAATTTTTTGATAATCTAGACCCTAGTGAATACAGGTCATTTTGCGCACCTATTATCTTGGTGCAGGTGGTTTGAGGATAAGAATTTAAATCCATCCAATATGGAATATATCCCAGGGCATGGGCTGCAGAGGCAATGGCCATGGATATCCTGTAGTGGCCAAAGCCCATCCTGATATTTCCCACGATTATTCCCTTATCTCTATCTAGGGAATAGGGACTATCCCCCTCTTTTAACCTTATGTCATAGACCCCAAGACTGTCATAAATTGTCTCATTCCTATCTACGTAAATGGGATAGTTGGCCCCGGAGTCATCACCGTATTTTTTCAAACTTTTAGCCTTTGTCTTTTGGGCTTTTTCATAGGCTTTCTCAGAAATTTGATTTCCAAAAATCACTTTGCTTTTTTCCATGATTTACCTCTCCAACAAACACTCTACCGATACAGGAATAATCACATCCGGACAGGAGCCACTTTGGATTGTAATGGTACCGTCTCCATCCTTTCCCTTTGATTTGATGTATAAACCGGTGGCTCCTCCAATAGGCGAAACCACATCAGGTCCTATTATTTCAATTGGTCCATCCACCTTGAATCTAATAGGCTCGTTGTAGTAGTAAAGCCTATTATCATTTTGGTCCACAATGGAAATTCTCACCTGGGCCACATCATAGGTATGCCATTCTGTCAGCAGGGTGTGGCTAATCCTGGTGTTTATAAAGCATTCTTTTGAGTCAGACTTGGTAATGCTCTTTACTACCTTGCCATCTTTTATGGCTGAAAACTTGTACTCTCTAGACTCAGCGCCCCAATCCCCTACGTACTTGTTGTACCAAGCAGTAGCTTTTTTCATGTCAATGTTGCAAAATACCCTTAGATATAAGGCTTTGAGCAAAAGTTCCGGCCTCATCATATATCCTTTTAGGGCAACCTGATTTAGGATTAGACTTACTATCTTTCCGGTTCTCTCAGAAAGATTTTCATTTTTTGTCAGTTCCTCGCCAATATAATCATCTATTAAAATTGGGCCGTGAGGCAGGTTTTTATATGGAGAATCACCAGGGAAATACTCCTTTAATAAAGTGCCATTTTTGTACATCTTTACAGAATCTGCATTTGTGAGAATGTATGATTCCCCTCTTACACTGGCTGGATGCTCTCCCACATCAAAAGATGATGTAACGGTCAGTTCTGTATCCACCTCTGAATAAACTGAGTATACGCTGGCTGCCAATTTAGGATTCCTAAACATATCCATTACCCCGTGATAACAGATCCTATCACCAGACCCAAAATCCTTGTGGGTATTGTAATCAAACATGCACCAGCCAAAGGAGCCTGCTATATCTGCCTGCTCACTTACGCTGTCCAATACCTTGGCATGTCTTAGGAGATGGTTTTGTCTATGTATCTCATCGTCAAAAGGCTTTGTTGGATACATGTGACCATTGTACTCTGTAATCAGATACGGCTTTTCCATATCAGATGTTACATTTTCTTTTTTGTCGCATCCCTCATTATCCCCTGAATGGATAAAGTCATTGTAGGTGTAAACATCCTCTAATAGGCTGCTTTTTTTATTGGCCCTGACTCCCCCGGTAGGTCTTGTCTTGTCCAGTTTGTGAGCCAGCTCATTTGTCCTTTTATAAAATTCATCATTATCCTGGGATTCATTGATTCTCACACCCCAGAGAATGATGGATGGATGATTCCTATACTGGAGAATCATATCAGCCACATTATCCAGGGCCTGATCCTGCCACTTTTCATCCCCTATATGCTGCCATCCTGGAATCTCTGTGAATACCAGGAGCCCCTGCCTATCGCACTCGTCGATAAAATACTGGGACTGTGGATAATGGGAGGTCCTGACTCCATTTAGGCCTAGTTCCTCCTTGAGGATTTTTGCATCCTGTCTCTGCATAGACTCAGGCATGGCATAGCCCACATAGGCATAGGATTGGTGCCTGTTTAAACCGCGGATTTTTACCTTTCTGCCGTTGAGATAATAGCCATTTTTCGTAAACTCTGAGGTCCTAAATCCAATGGTGTCAATCCTAGAATCCACCACCTGGTCGTCTATTAAAAGTTCTGTTTTTATTGTGTAAAGACTAGGGGACAGTATATCCCATAGTTTTACTGGGGTAGGCGCAGAAGAAAGAGAAAGTATGTATCCCCCTTCCTCCTTTTCTAGCCCGCTAACCGGCTGGGAAAAGAGCAATTGGTCGTCCATGTATTGCCTGATAAAAGCCTTCTCCTCAAAGGCCAAATCAAAGACCTCCTCAGAAAAATGACAGCTGCTCTTTAAAATGCCCTGGGGCTTCATGGCCATGATCTGCTTTGTGCTTCTCTTGTTGGTAGATATTCTCTCCAACAGATTGGGCTGAAAGTAAATATCCTTGATTCTGGCCCTGTTTTGAATTTCAAAATACACATCCCTGTATATGCCACCGTAGGTCATATAATCAATCACAAAGCCAAAAGGTGGCTGATTGAGGGTCTCATTGCTATCCACCTTTACTGATATTAGGTTTTCTTTTCCATATACTAGAGAATCTGAAATATCAATGGTGTAGGCTGTATACCCACATGCATGGTCTCCCACCAGATTGCCGTTGATATAGACCTGAAAATAATGGGCAACTCCCTCAAAGGTCAGATTTATAACCTGGTCCTTCCACTGGTTTGGAGCATATATCATTTTCTGATAGCAGCAAACTTTTTGGTAAATACTTTCATCAAAACTAGAATAAGGGGTAGTCTCCACTGTATGTGGGAGATCTACCACCTGTCCTCTATCCGATAATTCACTTGTTAATTCCTCACTGAATTCTTTAAAAAAGCGCCACTTTCTATCTAGGTAAATTCTTTGTGCCATTTATTTTTCCTTTACAATTATTCCCTCAACAATAATATCTACCACCTGTCTAAAGGCAGTTGGGTAATCAATATTTTTTCTAGACAAGTAATTGCTGGTAAGCAAATGCTCCACTGCAGCCTCATATGTAAACTTAAACAAATCCTTGTCCACCTGGCGTACCAGCCCTTGGTCCATGGCCTCCTGCAAGAGTTCCAAGGTCTTGTCCCAGTCACTTTCCAATCTGACGCACAAGTCTCTATAGGCCAGGGGATACTTGTCCTTAAACATATATACATTATCATAATTAAAGCCAGAATAATTTTCTGGCAAAGCAGTCAGTATACCCTTTAACTTTTCTATTGTAGAAAGAGTCTCGTCATAATAAATGCTGTCCTCTGTCTCCTTGATATTGTCAAAGGCGTAGTTTACCATTGCGCAAACCAACTCCTGCTTGTCCACGTACAATTTATATATTGTCTTCTTACTCATCTTTAAAGCAATAGCAAGCTCATCCATTGTAAATTTCAGCCCCTTGCTCCTGTATAAAGATAAGGCTCCCTCCAATATTTTATCTACCATGCATTTCTCCTTTTTGAAAAAGAAACTATTCCCCAAAAACTAGTTTCCTTAAGATTATTGTATTGAATTAATGGGGTTTAAGCAATAAATAAAGGTCACAAATAAGCCTAGTGTCAATTAAGTAAGTTGCACAAGAAATCCGCAAAAAAGAGCCCTGACATGCAGGACTCTTTAAACTAATATTATTCTTCACTATAATCTTGATCAATTTTTAACTCAAACCAGAATGTGGCTCCATGATTCTTTAAAGATGACACTCCGTATTTTGCCCCATGTAATTCCAAGACACTTTTTACTATGGATAGACCCAGGCCTGTACCCTGTATTGCCCTCTTGTGGGCTGATTTATCCTTGTAATACCTATCCCAAACATAAGGGATGTCCTCTGGGCTAACACCCTTTCCAGTGTCAGTTACCTCAATTCTCATAATATCACCATCCACAATCTGGCGGACCGTAACTGTCTTGTCCTCCCCAGTGTAATTGATGGCATTATTTACCAGATTGTAAAGGACCTGATACATTTTCTTTTCGTCAGCGTATACATAGACCTCTTCGTCATAGAGGAAATTGATAGTGTAACCATCCACCTCTCTCAGTTTGTTATATCTCTCCAGGACGTAGCGGACACTGGCTGTAAAATTGTATTCCTCTGGATCAATAGTAATGGTGCCGGCCTTTAGTCTAGATATATCAAGCATGTCATTTACGAGATCTGTCAATCTCTCTGTCTCATCTATAACAACCTGGACATTCTCAGGGGTATTTTCTCCTGGAATATCTCTCATCACCTCAGCATATCCCTTTATCATAGTAAGAGGTGTCCTAAGGTCGTGGGATACATTGGCTATCAGTTCTTTTTGCAGTTCATCTGTCTTGCCCAGCTCTGTGGCGGCAAAATTAAGGGTGTCGGAAAGTTGTGCCACCTCTGCATAATCCACAGAATCAAATTTAACATTATAATCTCCAGCGGCAAGTTTCTTTGCCCTGTCATTTAGCCTAATAATAGACTTGGAAACGCTCCTAGAAAGCATGGCAGCCAGGCCAAAGGCCAGGATTGCAATTATAAATGAAATAACTACAAGCTGAGTTTTTAGGGTTGATACTGTAGAATCCACTGGAGTCAAAACAGAATTAACCATCAGTACATTTTCTACCCCATCCACGTAAATGATTCTGACATAAATAACAGACTCTGCCATATCATTACCCAGGTTTTGCATAAACTCGTGCTGAGGCTGGTCATAAGGCTCGGTGTAGCCCACCTTTCCAGTTCCCTGATTCACAGGGCTATTGTTAGGTATCCCCGCCTCATCCAGTATATCCTGAGGCCTTGCCACATCCTCCATCTTTAGGGATGCAGAAGAAGTGGAGTCAGCCTCGCTCTCTGCCTCCTTGGCAGCAGCCTTGCCACTGAGATAGAGGTTCATCATCCTATTGCCCTTGTATTCAATGACTGCCTCGCCCCCGTTGGAACGGGCCTCCTCATAAAAGAGGGTAAACATGTAACTTGGCATAGATGAAATCTGAGAATTAAAAATGTATTCTGCGTTATAAATCTTGTTACCAGCCGAGTCAGTGATAAAGACTCCCAAATTCTTTCTGGCGGCAATCTTTTCTATTTCAGAGGCACAATCCTCCTCTTTAATAAGGACCTCCTCTATCTGATCAATCACTGACTCGGTCTCTATCTTTTTGATGTACTTGTAAAAGTCATTTAAATAAACAACCTGAAAAAACCATAGTACTCCCAAGAGCACTATGGCAAATACCAAGAATACTATAAAAATTTTCCATTTAATACTGGTATGACTTCTTCTCAATGGAAATCTCCTCGCCTGATACTAGGCCTCAAATCTATATCCTACACCTCTGAGGGTGACAAGTAATTTTCTGTATTCTCCCAGACTGTTTCTCAGCAGTTTGATATGGGTATCAAGGGTACGGTCATCACCATAGTAGTCATAACCCCACACCTCAGTGATAAGTTTTTCCCTGGCCAGGGCAATATTTTTGTTTCTAACCAGGTAAAAGAGCAACTCGTATTCCTTTGGTGACATATCGATGCGCTTGCCATCTATGGATACTGTGCGGGCTGTAAAGTTGATCTCCAAGCCCTCGTACCTAAAGATTTCAGCAGTCTCCTCAGCAGGAGTCGCCTTGCCTCTAGTGGTAACCACATTGACACGCATCATAAGCTCTTTTGGAGAGAATGGCTTTACCACATAGTCATCTACTCCAGCCTCAAAACCGTGAATCCTGTCATATTCCTCACCTCTGGCAGAAAGCATAATCACAGGAATGTCTTTTATCTTTTTAATCTCTGTGCAAGCAGAGAATCCATCTAGTTCAGGCATCATAACATCCATGATTATCACATCATAATCTCCGCCGGCCTTTACCTTTTCGATGGCATCCATGCCGTCCTTTGCCTCTGTGATGGAGTATCCTTCAAACTCGCCATATTTTCTAATTATAGACCTGATTTTTTCTTCGTCGTCTACAACAAGTATATTTTTCATCCTGTCCTCCTAATACAAGTTCATTTTCGCCAACTTATGTGACATCTAAGTGTTAAAAGCAAGAATTATGAATGAATTAATCTCCTATATAATTCTTTTTTGCCCGATTGATGAAATAAGAAAACATAATCCAGACAAGCACAAACAAAATTAGAAAAACCACATTAACTGTTTTGATAATTGAATCCGAAATCTGCAGAATTTTGGCATCGCAAAGGAAACCTTGAATACCAAAGACTATGCAGCACAGTCCGAATATAATCTGCTTTGGCATCAGAAACTTTGAAAGCCCCTGAACGTCCTTGCACTTGGTCATTTCCTGGGCTGTGATAAGCATAACATCCACAGTGCCATCTTTAAAATTTTTTAAGCCTGAAAAAGTAAGGTAGACTCCCAAAACCCCAACAATCAAATCAAAAATAGTCATAAAATCCATAACAAACCTCCAATTAATCAAAATATCTAGAAGCTCTCGCCAGTTAAATTATACCTATTTGCTCCTCCTAATTCCATTAAATTTCTATTAAATATCCCTGGCTGCTGTGCCTACAAATATAGGCAAGGTCCGTTTTCTGATTATTCAAAAAATAAGCCTGATTTCTTCCTATTTTCATTGAATAATAGGAACGGTTATTGTATTATTTATATATATTTATAACTACAAGAAGGAGAGACAGATATGGATTTAACTAACATTAAAGTCCTGGTTTGCGATGACTCGGTTTTGGCTAGAAAGCAACTTATTGATGCCGTTTCAGAGTGCGGCGATGGTGCTATTTTCGTTGAAGCCAAAAATGGCGCCGAGGCTGTAGAACTGTATAAAGAAAACAAGCCTGATATAGTTTTCATGGACATTGTTATGCCTGAAAAAGATGGAACTGAGGCTCTCGAAGAAATCAAATCAATTGATTCTGATGCTTTAATTATTGTAGTTTCTTCTGTTGGTACCCAGTCCCAACTTAAAAAAGCTATTCAGCTTGGCGCAAAGGATTTTATCCAAAAGCCATTTGAGAAATCTCAAATAAAAGAAATTTTCGAACTTCGTTTTGGAGGAAATTAACCTATGTATACACAGTTCTTGGGCAACTATCTCCTCCAGCGAGGAATTATAAATCAGCAACAACTTTTTGACGCCTTAGGCCGCATATCTCAGTCCAAACTAAAACTTGGCACTCTGGCCATCAACGAGGGGCTTATGACTGCCAGAGAAGTTGATGAATGTTTATTTGTTCAGACTAGAGAGGATCGTCGCTTTGGTGAGATTGCTATAGAAAGAGGCTATCTGACAAAGGAACAGGTGGAGGATATGATGCATACCCAGACTCCTGACTTTGTTTTGCTCTGCCAAATATTTGTTGAGGATGGGGTTTTCTCTTACGAAGATTTTGAGAGAATTATTTTCGATTACAAAAATGAGGCAGAACTTTCTGATTTTTCCCTAGATACAGAGAATCAGGCCGTTATCAAAAAACTAATTGAAAAATTTTTCTGGGTTTCAGAGACGCAAAAGGATGATAGAAACTCTATGTACATAGAGCTTTTGTTTAATTCCCTTATTCGTTTTGTGGATGAGAACTTTACTCCTCTCACACCTATGGTAATCGATGAATTCCCAGTTACCTTTGGCGTTACTCAGCGCCTTATATCAAAGGGCACTTACGATACCCACATTGAGTGCGACAGAGAGACAGCCATGGCTTTCGCTTCCAAATATGCAAAGGAAGAATTCTCCGAATTCAACGAATATGTTGTGGCTGCAATGGAGGATTTCCTCAATCTGCTAAATGGCCTGTATGTTGTAAATGTCTCAAATCAATTTTCCGTAGACATTGAATTAGAGCCACCTGCAGTTATTACTGATGTCACCCTAAAACCTCAGAACAAACTGATAGACTTACCTATCGTATATTCCTTTGGAACAATTCACATCATAATATCATATTAAAAAAAGGTGAAGCATTTGCTTCACCTTTTTAATTGCTCTTATTTATATTCCCAAGAATCTGAGAACCTCTGGGCACATGTCATCTACTTCTACCACTGTGTCATGTAATACCTTTGCAGAGCGGATCTCCTCTATTGCATTAGGCACCTTGACGCTGCCCAACTCTGAAAGCTTATCAACCAGCACAAAATCCTCTTCATTCTCATAAACTGGATCAATTGCTCCCATTACCGCGCGGGTAAACTTGAATGGAGATGCTGTTGAGGCAATAACAGTAGGCTTGTCATCTCCTGTCTTGTCCTTGTACTGATTATATACATGGGCTGCAACAGCTGTGTGAGTATCAATAATATATCCTGTCTTTTCGTAGAGATTTTTGATAGTCTGGGCTGTCTCATCCTCTGTAGTATATCCACCAAAGAATGAATCCAGGTGATCTTTCATCTCCTTTGTAATCTGGTATTTGCCGGTAGTGCGAAGGCTGGCCATCAGGTCTGCATTGACTGCAGGGTCATTTCCAGCAATGTGATATATGAGTCTCTCCAGGTTGCTAGAGATTAGGATATCCATTGATGGAGAATTCGTAAGCATAAACTCTCTGTTTCTGTCATATTCTCCAGTCATAAAGAAGTCATATAAAACCTTATTCTCATTTGATGCACAGATGAGTTTATCAATAGGCAGTCCCATGTTTTTTGCATAATATGCAGCCAGGATGTTACCAAAGTTTCCTGTAGGGACAACAACGTTGATCAAATCGCCATCTGCAATCTTTTCCTCAGCCAGGAGTCTGGTATAGGCAAATACATAGTAAGCAATCTGTGGAACCAAACGGCCGATGTTAATAGAGTTGGCCGATGAGAACTGGTATCCAGCCCCATCCAGTTTTGCCTCCAGTCCCTTGTCTGAAAACATCTGCTTAACCCCAGTCTGCGCCTGATCAAAGTTGCCCTTGATACCAACTACATGGGTGTTGTCACCCTTTTGGGTAACCATCTGCTTTTCTTGGATAGCACTAACGCCATTCTTTGGATAGAATACAACAATTTTTGTACCCTCTACTCCTGCAAAACCTGCCAGGGCTGCCTTGCCTGTGTCGCCAGATGTGGCAGTGAGGATAACGATATCGTTTTTAATATTATTTTTGCGAGCGGATGTAATCATAAGATGTGGCAGAATTGAAAGGGCCATATCTTTAAAGGCAATGGTAGAACCATGGAAAAGCTCTAGGAAATAGGCTCCATCCGCATATGTCAAAGGAGCGATTTCTTCGGTATCAAATTTGCTATCGTATGCACGGTTAATGCAGTTTGTCAGTTCTTCCCTAGTAAAGTCTGTAAGGAAAAGTTTTAAAACCTCATATGCAACCTGCTGGTAAGACATCTTGGCCAGGTCTGTCAATGCCACATCCAGTTTTGGAACTGATGTAGGGACGAACAAACCTCCGTCATCTGCAAGACCTTTTAATATAGCCTCAGAAGCCTTGACCTCTGTCTTGTTTAAATCTCTTGTACTAACGTAATTGATACCCATAACAAATCCTCTCTTGCAATCTAGTCATACTTTAATACTTTATTGTATTAAATCTTGCTATATTATATGTAAACTTAGGGCAAGAGTCAATGATTGTCTTGCCCTAGGCATTATTATTCTACCGCTTTTAGGGATTCTGTCATAGATATTTCGTCCAGTTTCTTTCCCATTAATGCATTGATAACGATAGTAAATAATATCGTCAAAATAAAGGCCAGGAAATAACTTAAAGCTGTAACCCTTATATCAAAGGTAATCATGTCCACCACTATCTGATTCATTACATACAAATGGAGATATTTACCCAGGACAAGGCCAACTGCAGCCCCCATTACAGCAAGGATAACATTCTCTCTAAACACATAAGACCTGGTCTCCTCCTTGTAAAATCCCAGAACCTTTACTGTGGCTATCTCTCTTACTCTCTCTCCTATATTAATATTAGTAAGATTGTACACTACTACAGTTTCCAGTGCGATGGCGCAGCCTATTACCAAATATACAATAATATTTAAACTTGCCATCATGGAATCCACCCTGTCCAATGTATCCACTGTTGATGAAACCAGGCTGACACTGGATTTTCCCATCAAATCTGCACCTATAACATGAGGGTCTTGGCCCTCCTTTACGTTTAGGTATATATTTTTTCTGTCTGGCAACTTTCCTATTAGTCGCTCATAACTTGACCTAGTCATATAGACATAGTTGCTAATAAAGTTTTGATTTATTCCTGCAACCTCAAACTCTGTCTCCTTTAAGGAATCAGATGAAAGCCTTACCTTGTCCCCCACCTTTATGTCATATCTATCCGCCAAACCATGGTTTACAATTATCTTTCCCTGCTCTGGCAAATCCAGGTGGTTTCCTTTGATGTCGTGGAGATCATAAAACTTTTCTATGTTTGCATCATCCTCATATACATTTACATAAACATTCTTTGTATACTTGTCATTGCTTAAATCCGCAGAAGTATGATAATACACCAAGTAATCCTCTGTATCAAAGCCCATTTCCTCCAAAAGAGGCACCTGGTCTTTCACCTTGTCTTTCATGGTCAGGTCAATATCGTAGAAGGAAATATTGGTAAACTGATTAACAGCAATATCAGCAATAGAATCATATATTCCAAGACCGGCAACAAGAAGGGCGGTGCAACCTCCTATCCCCATTACCATCATTACAAGTCGACCCTTATATCTGAAAATATTTCTCAGACTAACCTTCTTTAGGAATTTAAGTCTGTTCCAGAAGAATCCAATATACTCTAGGAATATTCTCTTGCCAGCCTTTGGAGCCTTTGGTCTCATAAGGGATGCCGCCATCTCATGCATCTCATAGCGGCAGGAAATTGCAGTTACACCTACAGAGCACAAAAAGGCCACCAAAAAACTGATGGTTAGCATAGAAGGGCTAAAATAATAAGATATCTCGTTGGTGTTGTACATCATCTTGTAGGCAAACCATATGGCCTTTGGGAAGGCTATGGTGCCTGCTATAAATCCAAAGAGTGCCCCCAGAAAGGCCGCTGAGCCAGAGTAGAATATAAACTTGCCCATAATAGCCCCATTGCTGTAACCTAAGGCCTTTAATACGCCTATTTGGGTCCTCTGGTCTTCCACCATTCTATTCATAGTTGTCATACAAACCAGGGCGGCAACTAAGAAAAAGAATACAGGAAATACCACGGCGATTGCTCCTACAATTGTGGAGTCACTTTCAAAGCACACATATCCTGTGTTGGTATCTCTGCCCAATAGGTAGGTGTCTGCTTCATCTATATCTGCAATATCTTTCTTGGCATCAGCAATCTTTTCTTCCGCCTCCTCTATCTTCTCATCAAATTCTGCCTGTCCATCCTTATATTCCACCAGGCCATCCTTATATTCACCAAGGCCATCTTCATACTGATTTCTGGCCTCCACCAAGTTATTATGCAACATTTCATACTTGGCCATGTTTTCATCGTAGGTCTGACGCAGTATAGCATATTGATTCATGTCCACCTGGTCCGGGCTGTAAGCCAAAGCCTGCTCCATCTGAGAAAGTTGCTGGTCCATATTGGATAATGCATCATAAAGTTGAACTTCCATATCCTCATATTCTTTGATGGAATCATAGGCTTTATCAAGTTCCGCTTTTGCATCATCTAATTTAGTCTTAGCATCATCCAATTCTGCTTGACCCTCTGCCTTTTTGTCATTTAATTCATCCTCAGCCTCTTTTAATTCTTTATTGGCATCCGCCATTATCCTGTCATAACGCATCTGGGCAGACTTTTCTAGGATGCTTTCAATCTCTTCCTCTCTAGTGTCAATTAAATCCTTGTACTCATCAGAATATAGGGTAAGGTCAGAATCAAATTTTACATAGCATTCTGTGTACACATCAGAATCAAATCCATCCTCTGTTATGTACATAAAACCGTCCAAAACACCTGCTCCTAGAGAGGTGGTGCCTCTCTCATATTGGATAAAAAGGGGAGATTTTACTGTTCCTACCACCTTGTACCTATCATATTTAAAGTGGTCCCTGTCATCCTCTTCATTGCTGTCAGATATTACTAGATAGTCCCCTAATTCGGCCTCTGCAAATACATAGGAATCAATCAGGCACTCATCATCAGACTCAGGCAAATGGCCTGTTTCCAATTCTAGAGTATTAATTTTGCTTGGTATGGATATAGCTTTTAAGGCCAGACTAGAGCCATCAAAATCTGCCAGGATATCAAAGGAAATAGATTCCTCCACATTCCTAGCCTCAATATTTTCTTTCAGATATTCTATATCCTGGTCTTCAAAACCCAGGGAAGATACCAGACGAAAATCGTAGAATTGATGCTCATCCAAATAGATTTGCATAGCCTGCCTCATGGCAGGATCTGTAACCCTAAGACCAGCAAAAAAGCCAACGCCAAGGGCTATTATAAGAAGCAGGGCCATATACCTGCCAAAAGAATCTTTTATTTCTCTAATAGTAGATTTAAATAGCATATAAAAATCCTTTATTATTACCAGATAATATCATCCACACTCTTTGGATTTGGATTGAGAGTCATGTCTGCAACAGTACCCGATTTAATAGTAATTACCCTGTCTGCCATGGCAGTAAGGGCATGATTATGAGTAATAACCACCACTGTCTTATTTTGATTCTTGCAGGTGTCCTGCAATAGTTTTAATACACTGCGACCAGTGGCATCATCCAGGGCTCCTGTAGGCTCATCACAAAGGAGCAACTTAGGATTCTTGGCCAGGGCTCTTGCTATGGCAACTCTTTGCTGCTCTCCTCCTGACAATTGAGCCGGAAAATTATTAATTCTCTCCCCCAGACCCACCTCATGTAGTATCTCAACTGCATCAATAGGGTCCTTGCAAATCTGGGCTGCCAGTTCTACATTCTCCTTTGCAGTCAAATTGCCCACCAGATTATAAAACTGGAATACAAAGCCAACATCATATCTCCTATATGCAGTCAGGTCCCTATTTGAGAGGCCAGATATATCCCTATCCGCCAGATATACCGCTCCCGATGTCAGGGTATCCATTCCACCTAATATATTCAAAATTGTAGTTTTGCCGGCGCCACTAGCCCCAACAATAATACAAAATTCTCCCTCTTCAATTTCAAAGTTTACATCCTTGAGAGCCTCTATCTTTACCTCTCCGGTCTTATAAACCTTTCCCACATTCTTAAACTCCACAAACGCCATGATAAACCTCCGAGTAAGGGCAACATTTACTAGATATCATACTATCACCCAAATGTGTTTAAAAAGTTATTTAAGCACAAAAATAGACCCAAAACTCTGTTCGTTTTGGGTCTATATTAGTTTTAAAAATTAGTATGCTACGCCCTGAGCCATCATAGCCTCTGCTACCTTCTCAAATCCAGCAATGTTGGCACCTGCTAGGTAGTTGCCCTCCATGCCGTACTTCTTTGAAGCGTCGTCGCATGCGTGGAAGATACCTTCCATAATGCCCTTGAGCTTAGAGTCTACTTCCTCAAATGTCCAGTGCAGTCTCTCAGAGTTCTGTGACATCTCAAGAGCTGATGTAGCAACACCACCTGCATTGGCAGCCTTTGCTGGTCCAAAGAGGACTCCTGCCTGCTGAAGTGCAGCAACAGCCTCTGGTGTAGAAGGCATATTAGCACCCTCGCATACAGCCATTACGCCGTTGGCGATAAGCATCTTAGCATCCTCTTCGTTTAACTCGTTTTGTGTAGCGCAAGGAAGCGCGATGTCAACCTTGTACTGCCATACGCCGTGCTCACCGTTCTTCTTGTCATGGTACTCAGCGTTTGGACGAGACTTTGTATACTCAGAGAGTCTTGCTCTCTTAACCTGCTTGATTTCTTTTAAGAGGTCAAGGTCGATTCCCTCTGGATCATATACCCATCCTGTAGAATCTGAACATGTAACAGGCTTTCCACCAAGCTGGTAAGCCTTTTCAATTGCGTACTGTGCAACGTTACCTGCACCAGAAACAGCAACTGTCTTGCCCTCAAATGATGTATTCTTTGCGCATTTAAGCATTTCCTGTGTGAAATAGCAAAGGCCATAACCTGTAGCCTCTGTACGAGCAAGAGAACCACCGTATGTAAGTCCCTTACCTGTGAGAACGCCTGTAAACTCATTGCGAAGTCTCTTGTACTGGCCATACATGTAGCCAATCTCACGTCCGCCTACACCGATATCACCAGCAGGAACGTCTGTGTCAGCACCGATGTGCTTTGAAAGTTCTGTCATGAATGCCTGGCAGAATCTCATGATTTCCATGTCTGACTTGCCCTTTGGATCGAAATCAGAACCACCCTTACCACCACCGATTGGAAGTGTTGTAAGTGAGTTCTTAAAAATCTGCTCGAAACCTAAGAACTTGATGATTGAAAGATTTACTGAAGGGTGAAGTCTAAGACCGCCCTTGTATGGTCCGATGGCTGAATTAAACTGTACTCTGTATCCGCGGTTTACCTGAACCTTGCCCTGATCGTCAACCCAAGATACTCTAAACATAATTATGCGCTCTGGCTCAACGATACGCTCGATGATACCCAGCTCCTCAAGTTTAGGATTTGCAGCAACAACAGGTTCAAGTGTCTCTAAAACCTCTCCTACTGCCTGTAAAAATTCCTTTTGTTCTGCGTTTCTTGACTCAAGTCCGTCATAAACACGCTGCAAATAACTGCTTTTGAATTTCATAAAAATTATCTCCTTCCCAGATATCAATATGTTCAGAAGATGTCGACTCTTGCCACCCGACACAATCTAGAATGCATTTTACAACTATTAACACTTTAATGCAATAAAGTATTGAAAATTTTTTTACTTATTTCATTGTCTTATCCAAGTCATGGATTTTTTCCATCTCAATTGGGGTGATATGACAATATCCGTTAGGGTTTTTGTCCAAGTAATCCTGATGATACTCCTCTGCTGACCAAAAATTTGAAAGAGGAAGCAGCTCTACATAAAACTGGTCATAATCCTTTTCTACCTTTTCAAACATAGCAGTGACGGCTGGCAAATCCTCCTCATTGTCATAGTAGACACCGGTCTGATACTGACTGCCAATATCCTCACCCTGCTGGTTTTTAACAGTAGGGTCCACCACCATAAAATAAGCAGTGAGAATTTTCTCTAAGGAAATCTTTTGGGGATCATATGTGACTTTAACAGTCTCCCTGTGGCCTGTAGTATCAGTGCACACTTCCTTATATGTAGGATTATCTGTGTGGCCATTGGCATATCCTACTGTAGTCTCCTCTACTCCTGTCAAGGCCTTAAAGACTCTCTCGGTACCCCAAAAGCATCCTCCCGCCACATATATATTTTTTAAACTCATAAATAGGCCTCCTAATATTATTCATGCCAGCCTAGTATATCACTTTTTAGGACTTCCTATACAGAAATAACTGCTTTGACTCCCAGGTCCTCTTTATTCTCCTCCAAAATAGGATTAATGACATCTCTAAGGTAAAGCTCTACCTGGCGAGGAGCGCGGCCTACATATCTCTCAGGCTGCATTGTGGCCTCCAGTTCCTCCAGGCCCATAGGGAATTCGTCGTCGGCTGCAATGAGTTCCAGCAGGTTGTTGTCCTTGCCTTCTACCTTTACATTCTTGCCTGCCTCCATAGAGAGGGTCCTAATCTTTTCGTGGAGTTCCTGTCTGTTGCCTCCCAGTTTTACCGCATCCATCATGATGTTTTCTGTTGCCATAAATGGCAGCTCTGACATAAGACGCTTTGTGATTACCTTGTCATATACCACCAGGCCATCTACTACATTGAGGCAAAGGTCCAGGACACCGTCTGCGGCCAGGAATCCTTCTGCTACAGAAAGGCGCTTGTTTGCAGAATCATCAAGGGTTCTCTCAAACCACTGGGTGGCAGAGGTAATAGCTGGATTGAGGGCATCAATCATGACATAACGAGAAAGGGATGCTATTCTCTCAGAACGCATTGGGTTTCTCTTGTATGCCATAGCAGATGAGCCAATCTGACTCTTCTCAAATGGCTCCTCCACCTCTTTGAGGTGCTGGAGTAATCTGATGTCGTTTGACATCTTGTGGGCTGAGGCTGCGATACCTGCTAAGATGTTGCACACCCTAGTATCCACCTTTCGAGAATAGGTCTGGCCAGACACTGGATAGCAATTCTCAAAGCCCATCTTCTTTGCAATCATTGGGTCAATTTTGTCAATAGTCTCATTGTCCCCATTGAAAAGCTCTAAAAAACTGGCCTGAGTGCCTGTTGTACCCTTTGAGCCTAATAGTTTGAGGGTAGAAAGGACATAATCCAAATCCTCCAAATCCATAACAAACTCATTGAGCCAAAGTGTAGCACGCTTGCCTACTGTGGTAGGCTGAGCAGGCTGAAAATGGGTAAAGGCCAGTGTTGGCTGGCTCTTATACCTGTCAGCAAAATTTGCCAGTTCAGCAATAACATTTACCAGTTTTTTTCTGATAAGGAGCAGGGCATCTCTCATGATAATAATGTCAGTATTGTCCCCAACATAGCAGCTGGTGGCTCCCAGGTGGATAATACCTGCAGCCTTTGGACACTGCTTGCCATAAGCATATACATGGCTCATAACATCATGTCTTACCTCGGCCTCTCTAGCCTTGGCAACATCATAATTAATGTCCTCAATATGGGCTTTCATCTCATCAATCATATCCTGAGTGATGACTGGCTTGCCATCCTGAGAAAGTCCTAATTCCATCTCTGTCTCAGCAAGGGCAATCCAAAGTCTTCTCCATGTAGAAAACTTTTTGTCCTGAGAAAAGATATACTGCATCTCCTTGCTGGCGTATCTCTCACTCAGAGGACTTGTGTATCTATCTGTACTCATATTATTCTCCTTCGATTATTTATCATAGTCTCCGCGTATGTCATGCTTTGGTGGCTCAATTGGATAGTTGCCATTAAAACATCCCTGGCAAATCTCCAGGCCTCCAACCATCTGGGAGAGACGCTCCAGGCCTAGGTAAGCCAATGAGTCTGCCCCGATAATGTCACGGATTTCCTCCACGCTGTGGTTGTAGGCAATAAGTTGCTCACGGCAAGGCACATCGGTGCCAAAATAGCATGGCCACAAGAATGGTGGTGATGAAATGCGAACATGAACCTCAGTAGCCCCTGCATCTCTCAGCATCTTTACGATTCTATCCGATGTGGTACCTCTGACAATGGAATCATCAATCATGATAATTCTCTTGCCAGCCACAACTTCCCTCAATGCGTTTAACTTGACCTGGACTGAGGATTCTCTAGACTTCTGTTTTGGCTTGATAAAAGTCCTGCCCACATATCCGTTTTTGACAAAGGCTGTGCCGTATGGGATTCCTGATTCTAGAGAATATCCCTGGGCTGCCGCATTACCTGATTCTGGTACACCCACAACCAAATCTGCGTCCACTGGAGAATCCTGGGCCAAAAATCTACCTGCCTTGATTCTGGCATCATAAACTGATACTCCATCTATGTCGCTGTCCGGTCTTGCAAAATAAATATATTCGAAAATACATCTGCCGTGCTTTGACTTGTCCAGGCACCTGCTGGTGTCAGACTTGATACCAAATTCTGGAGAAATAGTAACTATCTCTCCCGGCTCCACATCTCTGATATATTTTGCCCCAATAGTATCTAGGGCACATGTCTCAGATGCGATGACATAAGCATTGTCTCTTTTTCCTATGCAAAGAGGTCTAAATCCCTGAGGGTCACGGGCTGCAATCAACTTTCTTGGCGACATAACAACTAGAGAATATGCACCCTTGATCTTGTCACAGGCTCTGGCAACTGCTTCCTCAACAGTGGCAGATTTGAGTCGTTCTCTTGCTATGATATAGGCAATTGTCTCCGAATCTATTGTGGTCTGGAAAATAGCACCTGTCATGGAAAGCTCATCTCGCAGTTCCTCTGCGTTTATCAGGTTTCCATTATGGGCCATTCCCAGTATTCCCTTAACATATGAAAGCACCAAAGGCTGGGCGTTTTCTCTGGTAGATGAGCCTGCTGTAGAATATCTGGTGTGACCTACACCGATATCTCCATGCATGCCCTCCAAAATATCCTGATTGAAAACTTCGTTTACCAGTCCCATGTCCTTGTGCAATGCATAATTTCTCTTTGGTCCATTTGTGTCAGATACTGCAATACCGCAGGATTCCTGCCCCCTGTGCTGCAGGGCAAATAGGCCATAATAAATAGAGGAGGCAACATCTCCACCATCAAAATCATACATCGCAAAGACGCCGCACTCCTCATGCAACCCGTCCCATGGCGTGTCCTTAAAATTAGTCATAAATTCTCCTTTAAACTAGATGGCTAAATCCTTACCTGTGAGGAGTTTGTATGCCTCCAGGTACTTGGCAATTGTCTTGTCGATTACATCCTGTGGCAGGTTATAGTCGCTGTCAGGATTAGCCTTGAGCCAATCACGAACAAACTGCTTGTCGAATGATGGCTGACCATGTCCTGGCTCATAGCCATTTAAAGGCCAGAAACGAGATGAATCAGGTGTCAGCATTTCGTCTGCTAGTACCATGTTTCCATCCTCATCAAGACCAAACTCGAATTTTGTATCAGCAATAATAATTCCCTTTGTGTAAGCATAATCAGCACACTTTTTGTAAAGGGTGATTGTGTTGTCACGAAGCTGAGTTGCGTACTCTTCTCCATGGCCTGGGAATTCTTTTTCAAGAACTTCTATAGAACGTTCAAAAGAGATGTTTTCATCATGATCACCAATTTCAGCCTTAGTAGAAGGGGTGTAAATAGGCTCAGGCAACTTGTCTGATTCTACCAATCCCTCAGGAAGAGTAATTCCACAAACAGTACCGTTCTCCTTGTATGAAGCCCAGCCGCTGCCAGTGATGTAGCCTCTGACAATACACTCGATTGGAAGCATTGTCAGTTTCTTGCACATCATTGTCTTGCCCTTGTACTCATCTGTCTGGAAAAACTCAGGCATGTCTGATGTGTCTGTTGAAAGCATGTGATTCAAAACGATGTCTTTGGTCAAATCGAACCAAAACTTAGACATCTGTGTAAGCACTGCACCCTTGTTAACAATCTTGTTCTTGAGAATAACATCAAATGCAGATATACGATCGGTTGCCACCATAATAATGCTATCGCCATTATCGTACACTTCTCTTACTTTTCCTTCTTTAATTGGTTTCATAATCAAATCCTCTCTCTTTTTTATTAAATTTTTGTAAAAAAAAGTTACCATCCACATTTTATAAATCCACCGGGAAAGCACTAGGGCTTCCCCGATAGTTTATGTAATGTGTAGTTAACTATTTTTTGATAAGTAGTGACTTTCCAGTCATTTCCTTTGGCTGCTCAAGACCCATAATCTGGATCAAAGTAGGAGCAATATCACAAAGGGCTCCGCCCTCAGCAAGAGTGTAATCACTATCATAGTTAACTAAGATAAATGGTACAGGATTTGTTGTGTGAGCTGTGTGTGGCTCTCCTGTCTCATAATCAATCATCTTCTCAGCATTTCCATGATCAGCGCAAATGAAAAGGCATCCATCCTTTTCCTTGATTGCCTCAACGGCATCGCCTACAAGTGAGTCTACACGCTCTACAGCCTTTACAGCTGCCTCTATGACGCCGGTATGACCTACCATATCCGGATTTGCGAAATTGATGATAATAACATCATACTTGTCAGACTTGATAGCCTCTACAAGTTTTGCTCCAACTTCTGGAGCAGACATTTCCGGTTTAAGGTCATATGTGGCTACTTCCTTTGGTGAGTTGACAAGGATTCTATCCTCGTCCTTGTTTGGCTCTTCAACACCACCGTTGAAGAAGAAAGTAACGTGTGCGTATTTTTCAGTCTCAGCAAGTCTAAGCTGTTTCAGATTGTGATCAGCTAAGAACTGGCCAAAAGTATTTGTAATGCTTTCCTTTTCGAATGCAATGTGCTTGTTAGGGATTGTCTCATCATAATCCTTGAAACAAGCGTAGTATAAATCAAGGAATTCTCTATCGAATCCTGTAAACTGGTCATCGCAGAAAGCTCTAGTAATTTCTCTAGCTCTATCAGGACGGAAGTTGAAGAAGATAACTGAGTCTCCATTCTTTACAAGAGAAAGTGGCTGGCCATTTTCATCTGTAATAACTGTAGGAAGAACGAACTCATCTGTTACTCCCTCGTCGTAACTCTTTTGCATAGCATCTGGTACGCTAGTAGCAAGGACGCCCTCTCCCTTTACTAGAGAATTGTAAGCCTTTTCTACACGGTCCCAGTTGTTATCTCTATCCATTGCGTAATAACGTCCTGAGATAGAGGCAATAGAGCCAACGCCAATCTCGTCCATCTTTGCCTGGAGCTCTGCAAGATAATCCTTGCCAGATGCAGGAGGGGTATCTCTACCATCCAGGAATGCATGTACATATACATTCTTGAAATCATTTTTCTTGCACAACTCTAAGAGACCGAATACGTGAGTCAGGTGGCTATGTACACCGCCTGGAGAAAGGAGGCCCCAAAGATGCAGGTCGCCGCCAGATTTCTTGCAGTTGTTAATTGCCTCCAGGAGAACCTTGTTCTCAAAGAAATCTCCGTCCTCAATTGACTTTGTAATTCTGGTCAGGTCCTGGTAGATAACTCTGCCGGCACCGATATTCATATGTCCAACCTCTGAATTACCCATCTGGCCATCAGGAAGTCCAACAAAAAGTCCTGAAGCCTGTCCTGGAACGAATGGGCATTCAGCCATCAGTTTATCCATAACTGGTGTGTTTGCCATTGCAATGGCGTTTCCCTTTGGATTGTCATTGAGACCATATCCATCGAGAACCATAAGTACTACTGGTTTCTTACTCATAGTAAATCTCCTTATTCTATTTATTGTTTTGTAACATGTCCATGTGAATCGAGAACTGCCGTTTTCGATAATTTATTAAGACTATTTATGATATCGCTAAAAGCTTTATCTTCTGAATTAAGTAGTGATGTCACTCCATCACTGTAGAGGCAAGGAATAAAGAAACAATCTATTCCTCCGTCTGGCTGAATCCTGATCTGGGCCAGGCCCGTATTGTAATCAGCAGGGCTCTGGGCTGAAACAGAAAAATAATAATTACCAAGACTATAATATATAGGAATGTCATCCATATATTCAATAGTTTGTAAGCAATGAGTGTGTCCACCTATTACAACATCTGCGCCAGCGTCAACAAATTTTCTGGCCAATGCCGCCTGGTCAGTGCCATAATTGGCATTTCCCTCGGTGCCCCAATGAGGATAGACAATAACATAGTCTGCATTGGTTTTTGCCATGGCTATCTCCTGACAGAAAAGTTCAGGGTGCAGGCATTTGAGAACTCCTGGAGAATCCTCGGTAGCCTCCTTTGTATAGGTAAAGGTGCGCTCAATCTGTGTGGCTGCACATATGGCAATTTTTCTGCCACCTACTATAAAGTAAACTGGTGTAACTGCCTGATTGAGATTTCGACCTGCCCCAACATAAGGGATGGAATCTCCCTCTAGGGTGTCTAGGGTATCAAGCAAGCCAATCTCTCCGTAATCATATACATGATTATTTGCAAGGCTAACCAAATCCACTCCCAATTCTTTGATGAGCCCAACTCTGGAAGGATTGCCTCTAAAAGTATAGGCTTTTCCCTCTAGGGCCTCTCCCCTGTCAGTAAAGGCAAACTCATTATTTATAATCATCAGGTCAGCCGACCTCATTTCATCTAGCAAATCCTGGGAGAAGCAATCCTCTATTCCATTTATTTGCTGATCCATAAAGACTGTAGTGCTGACATTTTCAGCAAGGGTAAGGTCCCCCGCCAAATCTATAACAATCTCATTTGGACTGGTTGACTCATTATCGTCCAATAGATAAGTGTTATCAAAAGAATAATTTTGTATTCCCGTCTCCTTGCAGTAATCATACCAAAGAACGTGAATGCTTTTTCCAGTGAGTTGGTACCAAATCTCCGGCGTATCAAAATATGCGTAACTAGCAATTTCCTCAATAACTGAATTGCCATATTTGGCCGTAACAAAGGAAAGGAACGCCTCATCAATTGGATGTCCCCCAATGAACTCCTTTGTACTTTTATTCAGTATTGCATCCCAGGCCTGAGAAAGATCTTTGATTTTTATCTTTTCAGGCTCCTTTTTTTCTTCAACATTTGTATTGGTACCCTCTGTCTGACCTAAGCAACCAGTAAAAGCCAGGCAGGCTACACAAATAAGTGCTAAAGAAAATCTACTAGCTTTCTTCCTCATTAATCTGCGCCCTGACTCTTGTCACCGCTTCCTCAGCACCTTCGAATCCCTTTTCAGATGCCATCTCATAATACTCTAAAGCCGTCTCCAAATTTCTCTCAACTCCATAACCGTTCTCGTATAAGAACCCTAGATTAACCTGAGCAGGTGTGTATCCCTGCAGTGCTGCCATCTTTTGATAGTAAACAGCAGTGGCAAAATCTACGTTAACTCCCAAACCATTATAATACATATATCCCATCTGATTAAGGGCAGGTGCAAACCTATAATCAGCGGCAAGCAAGTAATATTCCAAGGCTTTTTGATAGTCCTTGTCTACCCCGATTCCCTTTTCATAAATCTGTCCAAGGTAATAGCTGGATCTAGGGTAACCATTGTCACTAGCCTTTTTAAAATGTTCCAAGGCAGACTCGGTGCTGGACTCTGCCAAATATCCCTTTACATTTAAAACGCCGATTGCATTGTCTGACATATTGATTGCCAGCTGGTCAGAAAGCAAGGTGCTATCAGAATATGATGCTGCGTTGTAAAACTCTAATGCAGTCTCGTAACTGCCCTGACACCCCAGGCCATGCTCATACATATAACCCATGTAATAGGTGCCATCTAAATCTCCGGCAGTGGCTGCTGTAGTAAAGTACTCAAAGCACTGGCCAATAGATAAATAGATAGGATCCTCAGCAAGTTCTTCCAAGTCCTCAGGACTCAAGTGTTCAAAATCAACTATATTTTCATTGGAAGTTTGCTCATTTTCAGGAATAGCCTCCTCTATAACAGATGCATCCCCTATAGATTCCTCAGCAGACTCTTCTTGCCCTGCATCTTGGCCTTCCTCTGTCTCCTCTGTCTCAAGGACTTGCACTTTTGGGGGGATTGAATACTTTGCCATATCTTCATCTGTAAGAGTCTCTAGAATAACTCTACCAAGTCCGACATTGGCATTTACTGAGCCTCCCTCAAGGGCCAAAGTAAAGCATTCATTTGCTTTGTCTAAATCCTTGTCCACATAGGTGCCTGTAAGATAGAAATATCCAAGAGCACATGTGGCATCCACATTTCCCACATCACTGGCCATCTGATACCAGTCAAAGGCCTCTTGAAAATCTTGTTTAACATCATCATTGCCATATTCAAGCATGGTGGCAAGAGCAACTTGAGCCTGCAAATCACCCTCATAGGCTAAAACTTCCAATTCATCATAGGTAAGTTGATTGTAATCTTTAATTGTATCTGTAACTATTTCTTGGGTGTTTTCAGGGGTAGTCTCGACGTGAGTAGATTTATCTGAATCGCCGCAGGCTGTTAAAAGACTGGCGGCTAATATAATTGATAAGCTAAAAGCAAAATTATTAGGCTTCATTTTACCTCCATACGTATCCAAGCCAAATACTTAAGACTTGGCTTACGTGCCAAATTATACCATAATTCCCATTCTTTTAAAATAAAAAAGCACACCGGAAAAACCGGTGTGCATGTAGAACTTTAGGAGTATTTATTACTTATAATTGACAATTTTACCAAAGTCAGCCTTGAGTGAAGCACCACCAATAAGACCGCCATCGATATTTGGCTTGCTAAGAAGCTCAGCAGCATTTCCTGCATTCATAGATCCGCCGTACTGGATGCGAACAGCCTCAGCTGTAGGAGCATCGTAAAGTTTGCAGATAAGCTCACGAATAAACGCGCAAACCTCCTCTGCCTGATCAGCAGTAGCTGTCTCACCTGTTCCGATAGCCCAAATTGGCTCGTAAGCGATAACAAGATCTTTTACCTGATCAGCAGTTACGCCTGAAAGATCCCATGTAATCTGTCTCTCAATCCACTCCTTGTATGTGCCAGCCTTGCGAAGTGCAAGTGACTCGCCACAGCAAAGAATTGGCTTGAGGCCAGAAGCGAATGCCTTCTTAACCTTTGCATTGATAAGAATATCGTTCTCGCCGAAGATATCTCTTCTCTCAGAGTGACCCATGATTACATACTTAACACCTGCATCAACAAGCATTGGAGCAGAAATCTCACCTGTGAAAGCACCCTTATCCTCAATGTAGAAGTTTTCAGCACCAACAGATACGTTTGTGCCCTTTACAGCCTCTACTACAGGAACGATGTCAATTGCAGGTACGCAGTATACTACGTCTACCTCATCATTTACAACTAAATCCTTAAGCTCAGCAACAAGCTTTACAGCCTCAGAAGGTGTCATGTTCATCTTCCAGTTGCCTGCGATAATTTTTCTTCTTGCCATTTTTATCTCCTTTACGAGAATCCCCTCCCCC
>JAIKWH010000029.1 GCA_024684955.1 Pseudobutyrivibrio sp. | reverse complement strand
AGCAAGAGAAATAGGATATGGCATTAATTCTTCGGTTTCGTTTGTGGCGTAACCAAACATCATGCCCTGATCACCAGCACCTGTATCTAGGTCATCTGTAAGTGATCCTTCCTTTGCCTCAAGAGCCTTGTCAACACCCATTGCTATGTCTGCGGATTGTTGATCAAGAGCGACCATAACAGCGCAAGAATTTCCATCGATGCCTTTCTTTCCATCGTCATAACCGATTTCAAGAAGAGTCTTGCGAACAATAGCAGGAACATCTAATTTTGCCTTTGTTGTGATCTCACCTGTAACAAGTACGAAACCTGTACATGAAGCAGTCTCACAAGCAACACGGCTCATTGGATCCTCTGCTAAACAAGCATCAAGGATGGCATCAGATACGGCATCACATACCTTATCTGGATGGCCTTCTGTTACTGACTCTGAAGTAAAAAGTAACTTTTCCATTTTGTGACTCTCTTTCTGTTATATTAAATAACTATTAGCCTGGACCATTCCAAGCACGTTAAAGTATACACTCCTAGCCACTTTTTTAGCAATATACATAAGTGCTGAGTTGTATTTATTTTTTCTGTAAATTATAATTATATTAACTAAGATTTCATGTGGACATGCCAAATAATTGTCCCCATGATTTCATTTTGCAATTCTTAGATAATATGGGGAGAATTTATGATTACATTACCAGTGGACAAACTCGAGCCAGGCATGATTACAGCCGCACCAATCGTTACCAAAAGGGGACAGACAATTTCTCCTACCGGCACCGAACTTGATCGTCAGCTTATCGCAAAGTTGACATTCTACAAAATTGAGGAGATTACCGTTGAGGATCCAATTGTTCCTGAGCCTGAAGAGGAAGAGCCAGAGCCAATTGTAGCTGAAAATCCTAAGCCTAAAAAAAATGTTGCCTCAGATCAGATTACTTACAGTCAGCGTCTTAAGTCTTCACCAAAATTTCAGAAATTCCAGTCTGATTATGCTTTAAACATTTCATTCTTAAAGGAAAACTTTGATGCCATCATAGCTGGTGGCGGTGCAGAATGCTCAGACCTTCTGCTTGCCAACTGCGAATCGCTTTTCAAGAACAACACAACTCTTGAATTATTTGATATGCTTTCCAATATGCACAGTGTGGAGGACCCTATTTATGCTCATTCTCTCAATGTAGCCCTCATCGCTAGGTGCATAGGAAAATGGTTACATTTTACAAGGGAAGACTTAAACACCCTTACCCTTTGCGGTCTTTTGTTTGACATTGGAAAAACTCAGGTTCCTGAAGAAGTTCTTAACAAGCCTGGCAAATATACTGACGAGGAAAGAGAACTTATGCAGTCTCACCCTAGACTTGGTGCCAAGCTTCTTAAGAACAAGGGCTTTGATGCCAGAATCATTGCTGCCACCCTCCAGCACCACGAGAGGGCCGACGGCTCAGGTTATCCTAGGGGCCTTTTGGATGAGGAAATCGACGATTTTGCCAGCATTATCGCCATTGCTGACACCTACGATGCAATGACCACTGCAAGGGCTCACCGCGACCCACTGTGCTCATTCCAAGTTATCAGTGGATTTGAGAGAGATGGCCTGCAAAAATACAACACAAAATATATTCTTACCTTCTTGGAGAGAATCGCAAATACATACAATAACAGCCGAGTAATTCTCAACAACGCAAAAACAGGTCGCGTGGTATACATAAACCGAAGCAACCTGTCTCGTCCTGTTATTCAAATGGATGACGGCGATATCCTAAATCTGGCCGATAGCGGTGCTGCCGATTTATATATCAAGTCAATTCTATAATTGTTCTGCAATCCTGTCCTTTAGGCCGGAGAATCTTTTGACAATGGACACATTGTCCACCATAGAATAAAACACATCTGCGTCACCTACCAGGGTGACGCATTTTTTTGCTCTAGTGATGGCTGTGTACAAAATATTTCTATTCATCAGCATCTTTGGCCCCTCCATGACCGGCATAACAACAGCCGGATACTCAGAGCCCTGGGACTTGTGGATGGTAATGGCATAAGCCAATTCCAATTCATCCAAAGATGAAAAGGGATAAACCACCTGACGGTTTTCGTCAAAGACAACCGTAATGGTCTTTGACCAAGGATTAATATCCGTTATTATTCCAACATCCCCGTTGAAAACCCCCATGCCTCTCTCTGTGGTAATTCCGTAATTGCCTATGCAGGACCAATCCATTTGGTAGTTATTCTTGACCTGCATTACCTTGTCCCCCTCTCGCAGTATTCGAGAATCTCCATTCCATTCATCCTTGTCCGGACTAGGTGGGTTCAAATATTGCTGCAAGATTGTATTTAGTCTCTCCACCCCAATCAAGCCCTTTCTGGTAGGGGTGAGCACTTGAATATCATTTACAGAGGCGTCTACATATTTTGGCATCTTTTCTTTCACCAGAGTGAGAATGACTCTAATAATGGTATCTGCATCATCCCTCTTCAAGAAAAAGAAATCCTTGGACTGATTATCCAGCACCACCTTTTCTCCCTGGTGGATCTTGTGAGCATTTACAACAATGTCACTCTCCTGGGCCTGCCTAAAAATCTTTTCCAGGGTGACAGAACAAAACTTTCCTGACTCCAAAATATCTTTTAACACATTGCCTGGACCTACGCTTGGCAACTGGTTCTCATCACCTACGAGAATCAGTCTGGTGCCAGGAGATATAGCCTTTAAAAGAGCATGCATCAGGGTCACGTCCACCATGGAGGTCTCGTCTATAATCACCACGTCGCACTCCAGGGGATTATCTTCGTTTCTATCAAACCTAGCCACATTGGTGGTTTCCTCAGCATCCATAGCCCTGCCGGACACCTCCAGCATTCTATGGATGGTTCTGGCATCCCTGCCTGTTGTCTCGCTCATCCTCTTGGCCGCCCTGCCTGTCGGCGCTGCCAAATAAATATCCATACCCTGATTCTCAAAGAGTTGAATCATGGTCCTGATAGTGGTGGTCTTGCCAGTACCAGGTCCACCGGTCAGGATAAATAATCCCCTTTTCATGGCCTGGGTCACCGCATCCTTCTGCAGTTCATCCAGTTCTAAATCTTCTTCCTTTTCTACTCGTGCAATCTCTCTCTTTAGATCTTTTTCATCTATAGAATAGGTCAGATTCAACTCTCCCAGCATGCCTGCAATAGACTCTTCCATCCTGTAGAAAATGCGAGAATAGACCTGTTTTACTCCATCCTCCCCAGTTTTAATCACCAGTTTCCTATCCATGGAAAGATTCATAATATGGGTCTGAATTGTCTCCCTATCCACCTTTAAAAGCTCAAAGGACATATCCTCCAGCATGTCCAGTGGCAAATATGTATGGCCCATACCAGCCCCCTGACTAAGCACATACATGATTCCGCTTTTTACACGAAATTCAGAATCTACATTTATTCCAACTATACTGGCAATTTCATCCGCAGTCTTAAAGCCAATTCCTGACACCTCATCTGCCAATTTGTAGGGATTAGACTTTACAATCTTATATATTTCCTCTTTAAACTTGCTGTATACCTTTATGGCCATATTCCCATGAATCCCGTATTTATCCAGGAAAATCATGGCATTGCTAATATCCTTGGCCCCAACAATCTGGTCAGAAATCTCCATAGCCCTGGCCAAAGAAATGCCCTTGACCTCTGCCAGCCGCTCTGGGTCCTCCTCGATTACTTTAAAGGTGTCAGCCCCAAACTTTTTGACGATTCTTGCCGCCAGTTTTGGCCCAATTCCCTTTATGGCACCGGACCCCAGGTATCGCTCCATGGAAAGTTCATCCGCCGGCTCCACCACATCGTACCTGACCATCTTAAACTGTCTGCCATAAGTAGGGTGGTCCACAAACTCCCCATGCATAGCCAGATTCTCTCCTGCGCTCACCACAGGAAAAACCCCAACGCAGGTAATCAGCTCCTCATCGGCCACGAAATCCAACACCGTATACCCGTTGTCCCCATTTCGAAATATTATATTTTCAACGTATCCATTAATTTCTTCCATGTAAAGTATCATAACATAAAGTTGGTACTCAAAATAGATTAAGAGCCTGCAGAATTACTTGACAAGCCCAAATTACCGTGATACTATTTGGGAACGATTCCCATATTTAAACATGGAGGCGAATAATGAATTCACGGTCAAAGTACAAGACAAAACAGCGTGAAATCCTTCTTAGCTATTTTGAAACTGTTCCTGGAGTTCACGTTACAGCCAGCGATGTCTGCCAGTATTTCAAATCAAAGGATGCCCATATAGGGCAGTCAACAATCTATCGTAACCTGGAAAGTCTGGTGGACGAGGGGGTTATCAAAAAGTACATCATCGATGGAAACAGCCCTGCTTGTTTTGAATATGTGGAACCAGACAGCCACGTTGATGCAGCGATTTGCTTCCACTGCAAATGTGAAAAATGCGGAAGGTTGATTCACCTGCATTGCGACGAACTAAACGAAATCCAGGCACATCTTATGACAGAGCACAAATTTAAACTCAATCCAATGCGTACAGTCTTCTACGGTCTCTGCCAAGATTGCATGTGATATATTTTTACAGGAAGGAGAAAACAGTTATGAGCAAGACCCAAGCATCTAATACTACAAAACTTGCAGCCAGCGTCATCGGCCTGATGATGCTTGTTATTGTATTGTTTTCTGCCTTCTTTATCACCACCGAAATGAATCATGATTGCTCAGGGGAGGACTGCCCAATCTGCGCCAGCATCCAGCTTTGCGAAAGCACTCTGAATACTTTAGGCGATGGACTTTCTCTATCCTCTTTCGTCATCATTCCTTTCATTTTTCTTTTTTTTGTGGTAGTTCTTTTTAGAATAGATCTGCTTTCTCACACACTTATATCCAACAAAGTTCGACTTAATAATTAAACAAATCTCCAACAGGGGTGAACTATGCCCATTTTGGGTATCAGTCTGCCCTTATATTTTTTATTGCTAAAAATACTAATCTACGGAGGTTTTATTAATTATGAAAAAGACTTTTTCTGTATTACTTTCTACCCTGCTTATTGCAGGATGCCTGTCAGCATGTGGCGCAGAGGCTCAGCCTGCCGCCGATTCTGCTACTCAAGTCTCCACTGAAACTGCTGCTTCCCATGCAGACAATATTCAAATTGTAACCACTATTTTCCCTGAATATGACTGGGTCATGAATATCCTAGGAGATAGCTCTGCTGATGCTGAGGTGACTATGCTTTTAGATAATGGTGTAGACCTGCACAGTTTTCAGCCTAGCGCAGAGGATATCTTAAAAATTTCAAGTTGCGATCTCTTTATCTATGTAGGGGGAGAATCCGACCAGTGGGTCGATGAGGCCCTGGATGGAGCCCAGAATCAAGATATGGTAGTTATTAATCTTTTGGATGTCCTAGGTGACTCTGTAAAAGAAGAAGAAGTCATTGAGGGTATGCAGACAGAAGAGCATGAACATGACCATGATGATGCCCATGATGAGGATGAGGAAGAACATGAGCATGAACACGAAGAAGGAGATGTTGAATACGACGAGCATGTATGGCTCTCCCTCAAAAACACTACTGTGCTTGTAGAAAACATTTCACAGGCTCTTGAGACTCTTGATCCAGACAATGCTGATACTTATGCAAGCAACACTTCAGATTATGTAGACAAATTAAATGCCCTTGATTCTAAATATCAAGACACTGTTTCAAATTCTACTTATAATACACTGCTTTTCGGAGACCGTTTCCCATTCCGCTATCTGGTGGATGACTACAATCTCAATTACTACGCAGCCTTTGTAGGTTGCTCTGCAGAAACCGAGGCCAGTTTTGAGACCATCACCTTCCTTGCCAACAAAATGGATGAACTCTCTCTTCCTGTAATTATGACCATTGAAGGAGCTGATTATAAAATCGCTGAAACTATCATACAGAACACACAGACAAAGGATCAGCAAATCCTGACTTTGGATTCTATGCAGTCTGTGACAGCAAAAGACGTTGAAAACGGTGCATCTTATCTTTCCATCATGGAAAATAACCTGTCTGTTCTGAAAGACGCATTGAAATAGGAGGCAAGTATATGGCTTATATCACCGTTTCAGATTTGTCGCTGGGGTACGACGCACATTCCATCTTGGAGGGTTTGAACTTTACTGTAAAGGCAGGTGATTATCTTTGTATCGTAGGTGAAAACGGGTCTGGCAAGACCACACTTATGAAAACCCTACTCCATCTGCAAGAGCCCCTCGGCGGTCAAATTCTGATTGGTGACGGGCTTAAAACCAACGAGATCGGCTATCTGCCTCAGCAGACTCTTGTCCAGAAGGACTTTCCAGCATCCGTGAGAGAGATTGTTCTTTCCGGCTGCCAGGGTCGCTGTGGTTTCAGACCCTTTTACAGCAAAGAAGAAAAACAACTTGCGGAAGAAAACATGAGTCGCATGGGTATTTCCCATTTGGCAAATCGCTGTTACCGAGAACTTTCCGGTGGCCAACAACAGCGTGTCCTCTTAGCCAGGGCCCTGTGTGCCACACGTAAGGTACTGCTTTTGGATGAACCTGTATCAGGCCTTGATCCAAGGGTAACTATAGAGATGTATGAATTAATTAAAGACCTAAATAAGGATGGGATTACCATTATCATGATTAGCCATGACATAGCAGCAGCTGTCCGCTATGCCAGCCACATCCTACATATTAGTACCAAAATTTTCTTTGGTACCAAGGATGAATACCTAAAAAGTGATATTGGCAAATTCTTTCTAATGCAACAGGAAGGTGGTGATGGCATTGTTCGATAAACTAGTTTTGTATCTACAGTATCCATTCGTTCGCTATGCCCTGATTGTGGGAGTGCTGATTGCTCTTTGTTCCTCCCTCCTAGGCGTTACATTGGTGCTAAAAAGATTTTCATTTATAGGAGACGGTCTTTCCCATGTCGCCTTTGGAGCCATGGCCATTGCCGCGGTATTAAATCTTACCAATGATATGGTCCTAATCCTGCCTATCACCGTCATCAGCGCAGTGCTTTTGCTCAGGACCGGGCAGAATGCAAAAATTAAGGGAGATGCCGCCATTGCCATGATTTCCGTAGGTGCCCTGGCTTTTGGCTATCTCGTCATGAATGTTTTTTCCACATCCTCCAACCTATCTGGGGATGTGTGCTCCACACTCTTTGGCTCCACATCCATCCTGACGCTGAGTCCTGGGGAGGTAGCCTTATGTGCCATCCTGTCAGTTATAGTTATCATTATCTTTATCTTATTTTATAACAAGATATTTGCCGTGACCTTCGATGAAAACTTTGCAAAAGCCACAGGCACAAAGGCCAATGCTTACAATCTGCTGATTGCCATTATTATTGCGGTCATCATTGTTTTGGCCATGAATTTGGTTGGTTCCCTCCTAATCTCAGCACTACTTATCTTTCCGGCCTTGTCCGCTATGCGACTTTTCAAAAGTTTCAAGAGTGTAACAATATTTTCTGCCCTACTGTCTGTCCTGTGCGCTTTATCTGGAATCATAATTTCCATACTGGCAGGGACTCCAGTGGGATCAACAATAGTCGCCGTGGATGTGGTAGCCTTTGCTATCTGCCATGGAGCAGGAATTATAAGAGGAGGTATGAGCAAATGAAGATAAAGATAAATACGCTGCTTTGTCTAATTGTAATCACATCAGTGGCAATAGGGGGATTTACTGCATGCTCATCCAAAAGTTCCCAGTCCAGCCAGGAGCCTGTAGCATCTACAAAATCTGAGGCTGACATTACATCAGACACTAATCCCTCCCCAGACACAAATCCTGCTTTGTCTAATGATCCAGGGATTGATCTAGATTTGACCATGCTTTCTAGCACCATGGTTTACTCAGAGGTTTATAACATGATGGCTGCTCCTGACGACTATATTGGCAAAACTATCAAAATGAATGGAGCATTCGCCTATTACCATGACGAGGATACAGGCAATGACTACTTTGCCTGCATCATTTCTGATGCTACTGCCTGCTGTTCCCAGGGAATTGAATTTGAACTGGCAGGGGATTATGTCTACCCTGACGATTATCCAAGTGTGGACCAAGATATTTGCCTTGTAGGCCAATTTGACACCTACATGGAAGGCAACTACAGATATTGCATATTAAGAAATGCAAAGTTTGTTTAGATAAAAAAATGGCATGGCCCATAGGGTCATGCCATTTCTATTTTAACTCTGGACTCCTGTTACCGTGGATGCGTTGGTTTCTGCTATTTCCTCAGAAATGGAATCTGCATCAACCTCCTCCGGTTTGCTTTCTACGCCTCCTGTGGCGGTAAGCCCATAATTACGCATTATTTGCTGTACAAATTCGTCTGTGATGCTGTCACCAAGCTGGTCTACCAGTTTGGATGCTACGTCTGAGATTGCCCCGTCCATGAAAAAGTCTTTGTACATGCTGGTAGTGCTGTCCTTATCCTCATCGTCCGCAAAGGATTTCTTCACCTCTTTGATAACTTGCTCCACCATATAAGACTCAAAGTCTTTGACTGCCTCAGTGATTTCTTCTTTACTGGATGTTGAAGATATGCCAGAAATCGACTTGCTCATTGACTCTGCAGCCTGTGATGTCACTTGACTGTTGTACTGGGTTTGTAGATAACTGCTTACTCCATCCATCATTTTTCCTCCTAAATTATTCTCCTTTAACTATCTCCTTTTATTACCTCTTTAAATTATTTGCCTGTTCAAGCATTGTGTCTGTAGTAGTAATAGCCTTTGAGTTCATTTCGTAAGCTCTCTGGGCAATAATTAAATTAACCATTTCATCTGCTACATTTACATTAGATGCCTCGATGTAGCCCTGTTTTAAACTGCTGGTAGATACCCCTGCTGTATTCCACTCTGAGATTGGATCTCCAGATGCCAGGGTGGCCTGATAGAGGTTTTCACCCTCTTTTGCCAATCCTACTCGGTTTGTAAACTGATATAAAGCGATGTACTGACCAGTTTCGGTGTAGGTGCCGTCTGCATTTCTGTAACTGACCATACCGTTGTCTTCGTTAACTGCAAAACCTTCTGAACCTGCTGCCTCTGGCAATACGATTGGCTCTCCATTTCTACCAAGGACCTTGTATCCTTCATTTGTAGAAAGGACCCTGGCTCCATTGTCATCAATGGCCCATGTAAAGTTGCCTGCCCTAGTATAGAATATTTCATCTCCATCTGCTACTGCAAAAAAGCCCTCGCCGTCTATATACAAAGATGTAAGGCTGTCCACTGCCTGAGCAGCACCCTGGGCAAAGGATGTATTAAGGGAACCGACCCTCGTACCAAGACCTACCTGGGCACTAGTTGGTTTTGCCTCTCCCTCAGCATTGGTGCTGGTAGCTTCCATTGTTTGGTATAACAAAGTTTTAAACTGAGTGCTCTGGCTCTTGTACGCCAAAGTGTTAACATTTGCAAGGTTGTTTGCTATTGTATCAACTGCTGTCTGCTGCCCCTTCATTCCCGATGCTGCAGACCAAAGAGATCTCATCATAATATCTTCCTCCTAGTCAATCACTATACTCTACCTACCTGATTAACTGTCTTTTCAAGGGTGGAATCCTCCGTCTGGATAACCTTTTGTCCTGCCTCGTATGCTCTGGCGATTTGGATCATGTCCACCATTTCATCTACAACATTTACATTGGACGCCTCCAGGGCTCCCTGCATAACTGCCGCCTCTGATTCAATGATTTGGCCCCCATCAATTAGGTCGTAAAGGTTATCACCGTATTTGTTTATATAATCATAATCGGCTACATCAATAACTCCTATTGTTGTAACCTCCTGGCTGTTCTGCGTGATTCTGCCATCTGCATTGACTTCATATTTCATGTTTGGATCAATCTGGACCCTGTTGCCATCCCCATATTGAGAATTCATGGCCCCGTCGGCATTTAATACGTAGTCTCCATCAGATGTTCTAAGGTAACCAAGGTTATCAACTACAAAAGAACCATCTCTTGTATATTTGATTGTGGTATTACCAGCTTTGTCTGTGTGTTCTATGGCAAAGAACCCATCTCCTGCCAATGCAAAATCTGATTCTTTTTCAGTGAGATTAAAAGCTCCCTGATCCCAATTTGTAAAGGTCTCTCCCACTTTAACACCAAGCACTATAGTTCCAATTTGTTCTGGCCTATTACCAGGTGCCGAAGTATCTTTGATTTTAATGGCCAGTCTCTCATCAAATGACTGTGCAACCATCTGCTCTTTTTTGTAGCCGGTAGTTGCAGAGTTGGCAAGGTTGTTTGTTAACACCTCAAGGCGTTTTTGCTCATCAACCATGCCTGTGTAGGCTGTGTATAATCCTTTTACCATAAAATTCCTCCCTTTTTTGGGACCTTCTCGCTAGTTTTCTTTACTCAAAATAGATGGATACATTTCTATCCATCTTCTTTATCGGGTATTTAATATAAAAAATTAACCCCTCCTGTTATAAAAAATTTTATAACAAAAGGGGTAAGGATACAATATATATGATTAATCACCAGCTAAAAGCTCAACATATCGTCCTGTTCCAATAGCAACACAGGTCATAGCATCATCTGCTGTCATTGTGTTGATACCTGTACGGTCCTCAATAAGCTCCTCTAGACCACGGAGAAGTGCTCCGCCACCTGTGAGAACGATTCCTCTGTCTGCAACGTCTGCTGCCAGTTCTGGTGGAGTCTTTTCTAAAACGGAGTGGATAGCCTCAACAATCTGCATTGTTGCCTCCTTTAAAGCCTCCTCAGTCTCCTCAGATGTAACAGTGATTGTCTTTGGCAGACCTGACACAAGGTTACGTCCTCTTACATCCATAGTCTCTGACTCCCCAAGTGGGAAACAACGACCTATTTTGATTTTGATGTCCTCGGCTGTACGCTCACCAATGAGAAGATTGTGCTTCTTTCTCATATAACGTACAAGGGCCTCATCAAAGTCATCACCAGCCACCTTGATAGATGTGCTGACAACTGATGAACCAAGTGAGATAACAGCAATATCTGCTGTACCACCACCTATATCTACAATCATATTTCCCATAGGAAGAGAAATATCAATACCTGCACCAATAGCAGCTGCAATAGGCTCCTCAATAATAGAAACCTCGCGAGCGCCAGCAGCAAATGCTGCGTCCTCTACTGCACGCTTTTCAACCTCTGTAGCACCTGAAGGTACGCATACAGAAATACGAGGCTTGCGGTAAGACTTTTTGCCCATAGCCTTCTGAACAAAGTATTTAATCATCTTTTCAGTGACTGTGTAATCAGAGATAACACCCTGACGCAGGGGTCTGACTGCTACGATGTTGCCAGGAGTACGTCCAATCATAAGACGGGCCTCCTCGCCGATTGCCTTTATTTTATTTGTATCTCTATCAAAAGCCACTACTGAAGGCTCTTTTAAAACAACGCCCTTTCCCTTGGCATAAACCAGGATAGAGGCTGTACCTAAATCAATTCCGATATCTGAAGCTGTTGCCATGTTAGATTTTCCTTTCTCTCAACTGTATTATCACACTGCCTAATTAGGCAGATTAACGCATTTTTATTAACGTTAATATTATATACGAATACGGTCAAGTTTCAAGTGTATAATATCCCATGAATAAAAAAACCAGTGGAATAAATCCACTGGCTGAATTATCGGGGAGTGCGACCAAAGTTGCCCTTGGTCGCTGAGTTATGAAAAATTTGGTATTAGCTTTTCGCTAGTACGTTTAGTAATATAACTTTACAATGTGATGATTAGGTGAAGAAACTAAAAAAAAATAATTAGTTTTTTGTATTTTTTCGTATTTCTCCGTTACGAAAAACGTTTAAGTTAATCGTCATTTAATTTTTGTCACTTTATATATTCTTTTAGATATTGTGCGGTGTAACTCTTCTTTACCTTTACCACTTCCTCAGGGGTTCCCTTTGCTACAATTGTACCCCCTCGGTCTCCTCCGTCAGGTCCAATATCTATTATGTAGTCGGCACATTTTATAACGTCTAAGTTGTGCTCAATTACTACTACTGTATTGCCTGAGTCTGACAATCGTCTCATTATCTCTACCAACTTGTTGACATCGTCAAAGTGAAGACCTGTAGTTGGCTCATCTAGGATATAGATGGTCTTGCCAGTGGCCCGACGGCTAAGCTCTGTAGCCAGTTTAATACGCTGGGCCTCTCCTCCTGACAGAGTAGTAGATGGCTGTCCCAATTTGATATAGCCCAATCCTACGTCATACAAACTCTGAATCTTGTTGAGGATACTAGGAACATTCTTAAAGAATTCCACTGCCTCCTCAACAGTCATATCCAAGACGTCGTAAATGGTCTTTCCCTTGTAATGGACCTCTAGGGTCTCTCGGTTGTATCTCTTTCCACCGCAAACCTCACAAGGCACATACACGTCTGGCAGGAAATGCATCTCAATCTTTACAATACCATCACCAGAGCAAGCCTCGCAGCGTCCACCCTTTACATTAAAGGAGAATCTGCCCTTTTTGTAGCCCCGCTCCTTTGCCTCTGTGGTGCCAGCAAAAAGGTCTCTAATTAAATCAAATACCCCGGTGTAGGTGGCAGGGTTTGACCTAGGTGTGCGGCCGATTGGAGACTGGTCAATGTCGATTACCTTGTCCAAAGCCTCTGTCCCCAGGATGTCGTCATGCTTTCCAGAAATCTTTCTGGCCCTGTTGAGTCTCTTTGCCAGGTCCTTATACAAAATCTCATTAATCAAAGAGGACTTTCCCGAGCCTGACACGCCTGTTACGACAGTCATTACACCCAGTGGAATATCCACATCAATATTTTTAAGGTTGTGCTCCCTGGCTCCTTTGATGGTAATCCAACCGGTAGGCTTTCTCCTCTCCTTTGGCACAGGAATAACTAATTTGCCGCTAAGATACTGGCCGGTGATTGAATCCGGGCAGGCCATAACCTCCTCCGGAGTACCTGCGATAACCACTTCTCCACCCTCTCGACCGGCACGAGGCCCGATATCCACCAGGTAATCTGCGGCCCTCATGGTATCTGCGTCATGCTCCACAACAATCAGGGTGTTTCCCAGGTCTCTCAGCCCCTTTAGGGATGCCAACAGTTTGTCATTGTCCTTTTGGTGGAGACCTATAGATGGCTCATCCAAAATATAGGCAACACCAACCAGACCTGATCCAATCTGGGTGGCCAGCCTGATTCTCTGAGCCTCTCCTCCTGATAGTGTGGCTGTGGCGCGGCTCAAAGTCAGATAGTCCAAACCTACATCCACCATAAATTTCAGCCTTGCCTTTATCTCCTTGAGGACAACAGCACCAATTTTTTTCTGCTGCTCAGTAAGATTCAAGTCATCAATCATGTCACATAATTCTCTGACAGGAAACTGGGTCAACTCAAAAATATTTTTATCATCAATAGTTACAGCAAGACTTTCCTTTTTCAGTCTCTGTCCATGACAACATGGACAATCGCTGTAAAACATATACTCTTCGTACTCTTTTTTTGCAGACTCGGAGAATGTCTCCTTGTATCTGCGGTTTACATTGGCAATCAAGCCCTCGAAAACAGTAGGGTAAACGCCCTTGCCCCTCTGGCCCTCATAATAGACATCCACCGACCGGTCAAAGCCATGGATGAACATGTCTCTGATTTTTTCCGGCAAGTCCTTATAAGGAGTATCAAGAGAAAACTTGTATTCCTTTGCCAGTGCCTCCAAGAGAGCGTGGGCAAAACTTGATGTCTTGTTTGAGGATTGCCAGCCAATCACCTGAACGCATCCCTCATTGAAAGAAAGGCTCTTGTCCGGAATCATCAGGTCCTCGTCAAACTCCATCTTGTATCCCAATCCCAAACACTCTGGGCAGGCACCAAATGGATTGTTAAAGGAGAAACTCCTTGGCTCTACTTCATCAATAGAGATATTACAGTCAGGACATGAGAATCCTTCCGAGAATCTCATTGGTTCTCCGTCAATTACATCTACAATCATCAGACCATTTGCCAGTTTTAAAACTGCCTCAATGGAATCTGTGAGACGCTTTTCGATTCCCTCTTTTACCACCAATCTGTCCACCACAATCTCGATGTTGTGCTTGATGTTTTTGTCCAGGAGAATCTCCTCTGACAGGTCATAGACATTGCCATCTACATTGACACGGACATAACCAGATTTTTTGGCTTTCTCAAAGAGCTTTTCATGGGTACCCTTGCGTCCTCTAACAACAGGAGCCAAAAGTTGAATCTTTGTGCGCTCTGGCAAGGCCATAATCACATCCACCATCTGGTCCACTGTCTGCTTGCTAATAGGCTTGCCACAGTTTGGGCAGTGTGGAGTTCCGCATCTGGCATACAATAGTCTCAGATAATCATAGATTTCTGTAACTGTACCAACAGTAGAACGAGGATTGTGGTTGGTAGACTTTTGATCTATAGAAATTGCAGGAGGCATTCCCTCCATGTGCTCCACATTAGGCTTTTCCATCTGGCCCAAAAACTGGCGGGCATAGGAAGACAAAGACTCCATGTAGCGTCTCTGGCCCTCTGCAAATATGGTATCGAAAGCCAGTGAGGACTTGCCTGAGCCTGACAGACCAGTCAAGACAACAAACTCATCCCTGGGAATATCCAGGCTGATATTTTTTAGGTTGTTCTCATTGGCTCCCCTAATTTTTATGTACTTTCTTTCTTTCATTTTATAACCTCTAATGTATTGCTTGTATGACCATTAATTATTATCAGACATACTAATCATCATGTTTTTAAGCTCCACCATCTTGTCTCTGTATTCTGCGGCAGCCTCAAAATTAAGTTCTGCGGCAGCCTTGGTCATCTTCTTTTGGATGTCAGCAATGAGTTTTTCCAACTCATCCCTATCCATCTCCTCAGGCCCCTTCTTAAACTGCATTTCCTTGTGGGCAATTTCTTTGGAAATAGAAATCAGGTCTCGGACTGACTTTTGGATAGTCTTTGGAGTGATGCCATGTGCCTTGTTGTATTCCATCTGAATCTGGCGGCGTCGCTCTGTCTCTGAGATGGCTCTTTCCATAGATTCTGTAATGGAGTCGGCGTACATGATAACATGACCCTCAGAATTTCTGGCTGCACGGCCTATAGTCTGAATCAAAGACCGCTCAGACCTGAGGAATCCCTCCTTGTCCGCATCCAGAATTGCCACCAGGGTAATCTCTGGAATATCAAGACCCTCTCTAAGGAGGTTGATTCCAACCAAGACATCAAAGACATCCAGTCTCAAATCTCTAATTATCTCTGCTCGCTCCATGGTGTCTATATCAGAGTGCATATATTTAACCCTGACACCCAACTCCGCCAGGTAATCTGTCAAATCCTCGGCCATGCGCTTGGTCAGGGTGGTAATCATTACCTTGTGCTTGTTTGCTGTCTCCTTTTTAATCTCATTAAAGAGATCATCAATCTGGCCCTCAATTGGCCTTACCTCCACCTCTGGATCCAGTAGACCGGTAGGTCTGATGACCTGCTCCGTCCTAAGCAACTCATGCTCCTCCTCGTAATCTCCCGGTGTGGCAGACACAAACATTATCTGGTCAATCTTTGACTCAAACTCTCCAAAATTAAGAGGTCTGTTATCCAAGGCAGAAGGCAGTCTAAAGCCATACTCTACCAGGGTCTTTTTCCTGGCTTGGTCTCCTGCAAACATACCCCTGACCTGAGGCAGGGTAATGTGGCTCTCATCCACAATTATCAGGAAATCATCCCCAAAGTAATCTATGAGACACTTAGGAGGCTCTCCCGGCTTTTGATTGGTCATGTGACGAGAATAGTTTTCTATGCCCGAGCAAAATCCTGTCTCACGCAACATTTCTATATCAAAATTGGTACGCTCAGCAATACGCTGGGCCTCAATCAATTTATCCTCTGACTTAAAATACTTTACCCTCTCATCCAACTCTGCCTCTATTGTGGCGCAGGCAGCGTTTATCTTGTCCTGAGGGACTACATAATGGCTGGCTGGGAATATGGCCACATGCTCCAAGTCCCTGCGGACCTGACCTGTCATAATATCGGTCTCGGAAATCCTGTCAATCTCGTCACCAAAAAACTCTATCCTAATGGCATAGTCTGTGGTGTTGGCCGGAATTATCTCCAGCACATCTCCCCTTACCCTAAAGGTACCACGGTCAAAATCCATGTCGTTGCGCTGATACTGAATATCAATAAGCTCATGTATGACATCATCCCTATCCTTAAAATCTCCAGGCCTCAGGCTCACCATCATGTTCATAAAGTCGTCAGGCTCACCAATACCATAGATACATGAAACTGAGGAGACAATTATTACGTCCCTTCTCTCAGCCAGGGATGCTGTCGCAGAAAGTCTCAGTTTATCGATCTCGTCATTGATAGCGCTGTCCTTTGCAATATATGTATCAGTAGATGGCACATAGGCCTCTGGCTGATAATAATCATAATAAGATACAAAATACTCCACCGCGTTCTCGGGAAAAAATTCTTTAAACTCAGAATATAATTGCCCAGCCAAAGTCTTGTTGTGGGCAATAATCAATGTCGGCTTATTAAGTTTTTCAATGACATTTGCCATAGTAAATGTCTTTCCCGAACCTGTGACACCCAGCAGGGTCTGCATCTGGTTTCCCTCTTTAAACCCTGCAACCAAATCCTCTATTGCCTGGGGCTGGTCACCAGTGGGCTTGTACTCTGAATGTAATTTGAAATCCATAAATATCCCTTTCAATTACAAAGCAAAAATCAAATCAGTTGCACGCAATCATAGTACTTGAATTATATCATAGCCTGTCAACTTTTCAAACATTTGTTCTAAAAATGGCCTGAGGCAGGCTGGGCCGTGGCATATTTAGAAAAAGCCTTGGGGAATCCCAAGGCCTTTGCTTATTTTTGTTCGAATATGATGCTGTCTAACCTGATGTCGGCTCCATCCTCTGTATTGTTCATGAGTTTGAATTCGTAGTTGCCTGCGTTGAGGCGGACGTCTAGGGTGACGTCTCCGTAATCGTCCATGGACTTGGTGGCCTTGATAGGTACCAGGGTCCGGTTGGCGTTGCCGTCATCTGTGATTGTTGGTGTATTGTAGTAGATTTCCACGGTGTTGGTGTCCTCTGCTGCTGCAACCATAAAGTGAAGGGTGTATTCTCCTTCCTCTGGAACGAATACGTCCCATTTTCCATTGGCCCACTGACCACCAAAATTTTGGGCGTAGGAAATATTGTTGGCATTGCCTGTGGTTATCAGATATGAGTCTGCTGTATAGTTTTCACCTTCTACTGTGTAATTGCAGGAGCTAAGGTCCACATATCCGCTCATGGCTCCCTCATTTGCCTTTGGCTTGTCTGGCTTTGGTCCTATTGCTGTGGTGCCAATAGACTTGATAGAAGACCCGTCTCTTTTTAGGCCTGTGCCGTATTTAAAGAGTACCTTTGACTCATCAGTGAATTTTTCTTCGATGTCAGATGCGTACCATGGCCATGTGTAGGTGAGGGTACCATTAAAGTCGTAGTCTCCAAACATTACCTGGCCTACACCCTGACCCTCTGTGCCTGGGTACCATGCTTCCACAATGGCGTCTGCCCTGTCCACATAATCTGCTATTGTTACCGGTCTACCTGTTAAAAGCACGATGATTACAGGGATATCCATTCCAGAATTCTCCAGGGTTTCAAAGGTTTTGTCCAGGACTGACTTGTCACCGTTGTCTATGGTAAGAGTTGTGTCCGACCTGTCCCCGGCGGTCTCAGCATAAGGGCTTTCTCCCACTACAGCTACAACAGCCTGGGCCGAAGGATCAATGTCTGCCCCGCTGGTCGAGTAGTAGAATTTTGCTCCTGTATCTGCCGATTCCTTTGCAAATCCTGCAATAATGGATGTGCCGTCTGTTATGTTGCCTGTCTGGCCCTGCCAACTAATGGTCCAGCCGCCACACTGGGCTCCTATATCGTTTGCCTTTGAACCTACCACTGCTATGCTGGTAAAGTCGTCTAGGGCTTCCATTACTGTTTCTTCCTTGTATGAATCATTTTTGAGGAGAACTAAGGACTCTCGTACAGCCTTTGCTGCCACCTCTCTATTCTCCTCACAGCCTACCTTTTCTCTCAGAGCTTTTTCTGTATCTGTGTCGATTCCATAGTCAAATAATCCAGCCTGGAATTTGACCCTGAGGATTCTGCTTACAGCATCATCTAGTCTTTCCTCTGAAATAGTGCCATCCTCCACGCACTTTACTATGTCGCTTATGTTCTCCTTCCAAGAATTAGGCTCCATGAGAAGGTCCACACCGGCATTAATAGTGTTAGCAACCTGTTGCCTATAAGAATTGCCTGATACCTGCTGGGCTCCATTATAGTCACCGCTGACATATCCCTCAAAGCCCAACTCCCCTTTTAAAACATCTGTGAGAAGGTAACCATTCTCGTGACATTTGAGTCCGTTTACTGAGTTGTATGAGGCCATAACTGTTGGCACTCCCGCTTCAACGGCGGCCTTGTATGGCTTAATCAAACTAGAGTGAAGCTTTTCATCAAACTCTTTCTCATCCATAACCACATCCCCTTGGTTTCGACCACCCTCAGTATAGCCTTCACCAATAAAATGCTTAGCGCAGCAAACAACCCTGTCATCACTTAAATAGTCACTGTTAGAACCCTTGTAATCCCCCTGGGCACCCTCTATAAAGGCTGCTGCAAGAGGTCCTATATCATCAGCATTCTCGCTGAATCCCTCGTAGGACCTGCCCCAAAGTTCATTCTGAGGATTTGCCAGGGTAGGTGCATATATCCACTGGATTCCTGTTGCCCTGGTCTCCTCTGCCACAACGCGACCATACTCTTTCATCAGTTCAGGGTCTGCTGCAGCACCCATGGCTATGTTGTGTGGAAACACAGTGGTGCCAAACACATTTGAATTGCCATGGACAGAATCCACTCCATAGATGAGAGGAATACCAAGTCTTGTCTCAGCAGCCTCCTGCTTTAACTCATTAACTCTCTCTGCCCAATTTATAATCTCGTTGCCTCCCTTTGGGGCAGAACCGCCACCGGAGAGAACTGCTCCAATACCATATTTTTTAACATCCCCTGGCTCTAGGGCTGCCTGCTCAGGCTGTACCATCTGACCTGCCTTTTCCTCCAGAGTCATCTGGTCCATAAGAGCCTTTATTCTGGTGTCAATATCCTGAGTCGGATCCATGTAGACTGACTTGTCTACCTCTTTTGTTGCCTCACTATCAGCCTTTTTTACCTGTCCGCATCCTGCAAATGTAGAAAGGGAAATGGCAAAAGTCATGGTAAAGGCAAGGGCTACCTTTTTCATCTTCATTCTTTTCAAATTAATGTCCCCCTTTGGTGCTTTTATAACAGTTTATATTTTATGCCAAGGGGTCTGGCCTGTATATGTTCAAACCACCAAATTGCTTTATGCTATTTAATCCAAAACTGAAACAAAAAATAGAAACTTCCCACTAAAAAATTAACACCACAAAAAAACAAACAAATTACTCTATTTTATTAACAAACCGTATTACTGTCCCCCTTTTTTCTAACCCATAATTAATATGTAACTAATGTATATGGAGGGTAATTACAATGAAAAAAATCCTAATTCCTGCCCTTCTTCTCGCAGTTCTTGTCATTGGGTCTATTGGGGTGGCCCTGACGAGTTCAGATTCAAAGGAAGAGACAGAGGTCCAGGAGAAAGAAACAATTGAAACTGCTCAGATTGACGAGCCAGACACACCTCTGGCAAAAGATGACACAGAGAAAGACATGACAGAGGAGGAAATCACAGAGGCTGAAGCCACAGTAGAATCTAATAGCGGCCAAGTTTCTGCCAATACCTCAGCAAAGAAGACTAAGCAGGCCAAGAAAAGACCTGTAACTTCTATTGCCTCACCTGATACTCCAAAGGCGGCCGCAGGGGCAGTTGCTGCAAAGCCAAGTGCCAGTCATAGGAGACCTGGCTCAGGAAGCCACTCAGGAAATAATGGTTCTTCTAATTCAGGAGGTTCAAAACCAGTGAATGTAAACACAGATTTAGTAAAGCATGACCTTATAAAATCAGATACAGTTCCTGAGATAAATCCATTAAAGGGACTTATCCCATTTTCTGGTCAGACCTCTTTCCCACACAGCATGGAATGGTTTTACATCCCTGTATCTGATGTAGAAGTGGCTGAGGGACAATATGACTGGACAGCATTAGAGGACCGATTAAATGCTGTATCTGACCGTGGCCATCAAGCAGTGCTTCGTTTCTACTATGATTATCCAGGTGAGACTGCAGGTGTCCCATCATACCTTATTAACGACTACGGCCTTGAGATGAAGCCATATGATGAGCCTGACGCCTTAGGGGGCAGCGGAAGATGCCCAGATTACTCTAATCAGAAATTCCGCCAGAGCATGCAGAATTTTATTTCTGCCTTTGGCCAAGAATATGATGGAGACCCACGTATCGGCTTTATAACAGAAGGCCTCTTAGGATTCTGGGGAGAATGGCACAACTGGCCATTCGACGAGGATACCTCTGACGGCAAGCCAGACTGGAGCATCCCTACCCAGGTCTACAAGGAAGTATACGAGGCATATGATGATGCCTTTGATGTGACCCAATTAGTCGTAAGAGAGCCAAAGGACGGAATCGACAACGTCTCTTACAAAACCGGCTACCACGATGACTCATTCTGCTATTCAACCCTTTCAGAGGCAAATGGTGGACAGAGTTGGTCATTTATGCAGCGCCTAATCAACCACAATGTGGAAAACAACTGGAAATTTGGAGCCATCGGTGGAGAAATCTATCCACCACTGCAGGGAGAACTATTCAAGGACAGCCCTCAGGAAGTAGCCGGCTCCCCACTCCAGGATTGGGATGCCTGCGTAGCAGAGTCTCACGCATCATGGCTTATGTGTGACCGCATTAAAGGCTACTCAGGAACCACAAAAACTAATGCGTTAAATGCTTCAAAGCAGTTAGGCTACAACCTCTTTGTAAGCAGTGCAACATTCGCAAATGAATTAAAGTCAGGAGACAGCCTTTCACTTTCTCTTGATATAGTAAACGACGGTGTTGCCCCATTCTATTACGATCACAACACCTGGCCTGTAATGGTAGGTATCAAGGAAGATGACACCCTGGTTAAAAAATACTACACCAGTTGGGATCTAAACTCAGTAGAAGCCCTAGGTGGCAGCCAGACCTTTGAGACTGAGATCGAGAATCCAGGCCTTGGCGAGGGTGATTACACCATCAGCATCAAGGTAGAAAATCCTCTAAAGGGAGGCGTACTCTTCTCATTTGCAAACCAGACTCAGGGCAGTGACGGATGGCTGACCCTTGGCACCATAAAAGTTTACGGCGCCCAGGTAGACTATGAACCTGTAGAGGACGACATGGGACCTGGCGAGGAGGAAGACCCAGTATTCGTACCAGTTGAGGGCGTATACGAGGCAGAATTTGCCACAATGGAAGGCACAGCTTGCCTCAGTGACCTGGCAAAGGCTTCCAACGGACAGATGGTAGGCTGGATCGGCACAGGCAACGGAGAAAGCGGCAGCCTCACATTCACAAATGTAAAGGCTGAAGAAGCTGGCACCTACACCATCAGCATTGACTATGTCCTAGGCGAGGCTCAGCGCTTCTGCACCCTAGACATAAACGGAGGCCAAGATGCTGGCGGCACAAGCACCGAAATCACCTTTAAATCCACCGGTGGCTGGTCAAGCCTTGGCACAAAACGTGTGGTAGTGGACCTGGCTCAGGGCGACAACACCCTCCACTTCCATAACGACACCGGCTATGCTCCAAACATCGACTTCATAAAGGTGGACAAGGGCTCAAACCCTGATCCAATTGAGGATGAGGACGACACCGACCCTACGGAGCCTGAAACACCCGACCAACCAGATCAACCAGACGAGGACACCCCATCAGGTAACCACACCTACGCTGGCCCTGGGCTTGCCATCGACCTAGATGATGATGACGACTACATTTACGTGGACATCATCTGCGACACCACTTTGTACCCTAACTGGGATTTGGAACTAAACACTGACGGCAACAATGCCACAGGCTACCAACTCCCATGGATCTGGGCTGAAGGCACCACCGGCGCCGACTTTGTAGTGGAAAACGGAACCCTCCGCCTCCACCACACCGACACCGCTGACTGGGCACAGTCCACCGAGATAGAAGAGGGCATCCAAGACTTTGAAAGTTCCGCAAATGGCATCTCTTTCAAAATCAAGAAGGCAGCTCTGACCACCTCCGAGAAGACTTTGGCCTCATCCATCGGATTCGGCCTGGAACTGAAGGACGGCGACTGGTCCCTTGTGAAGGCTTCAAATAATGGCGACCAGACAAACTCAATGTCCCAGTACAACCTAACCCACTAAGCCTAACTAAATACGGATACGTCTTTTTAAACCAAAGGGGGATGCCAACTGGCATCCCCCTATTTCTTTCTCAAACACTCAATTAGATGTGTTGCCTGTATTTAGCCATGTCTATGGTTTGTCCGGTTGTACGGGACTCCTCGGCTGCAAAGGCCATTAGGTGGCTTTCCAAGGACTCAGCCGCCGAACTTCTGGCTTCCTGGCCAGCGGTTGTGAGGCGGGCCAAAAAGTCTTCCATGAGGAGGGCATCGCCGCCTCCGTGACCTCCGGATACCTTTGCGGAGCTTATGAGTCTTTTGGTGACCTGGTCTGCGGCGTTGGATGTAAAGTGGGTGATTTCGATGGTGCCGTCTAGGTCGCTGGCTCGAATTTCGCCTTTTTCGCACATAATTTTCAGACTTCGGCTGATGGAGTTGGTAAAGCCGGAGAGTACGAATGAGGCTGTGACTCCGTTTTCGAATTCTATGATTGTGACCTGATGGTCACACACGTTGTTGTCACATTTGTAGACGCAGCGTCCGTATGGGCTGGTCTTTAAGGCCTGAGATAAGCCCTCGGCAGTCTGGTCCAATGATACCATTGTGGCTGGCCATTCCCCTCGAATTGGCAAATAGGCCTTGTAGGCGTCGTAGTGGCAATCCTCTCTTGCCGGACAGTTATAGCAGTAGGTGGATGAATTTGCTGGTGCGTTTTCTGCCTTAAAATAGGTTAGGTCTCCAAATGAGGAGATACGCTTGGCTGGGCTACCCACCATCCACTTTAGTATGTCCATGTCGTGGCAGGATTTCTGTAGTATTATTGGGCTAGACTTGTCTGCATTGCCCCAGTTTCCACGGACGAAGGAGTGGGCCATGTGAAAGTTTCCCACGTTTTCATTGTGCTGGATTGCAATTATCTTGCCTAGTTCTCCGCTGTCCAGTACCTTTTTGATATCATTAAAGAAATTGGTGTATCGGAGGACGTGACAGACGGTGACCTCCACCTGGTGGGCTTTAGCAGTCTCTATTATGTCAATGCATTCTTTTTGGTCTGGGCTCATAGGTTTTTCTAGGAGTAGGTTGTAGCCTAGGTTTATGGCCTTCATGGCCGCCTCGTAGTGGTCCCTATCCATAGATGCAATTATTACCGCGTCGCAGTCGATGGCTGCGGCAAAAAAGTCGTCTGTGTTGCTGTAGAGTCGGTTTGCCTCAACCTCTAGGTCCTGGGCTGCCGATAGTCTTCGGTCTTCCCTTGGCTCTACTACAGCTACTATTTCTACCCCTTTTTTATGGTGTGCATACTGGGCATATATCATGCCCCTGGATCCTGCACCGATTAATGCCAGTTTCATATTCGACCTCTTTCTGCAGTATATATTTTTTCTGTCATCTGCTCCATCTCGTAAAATTTAAATTCCATGTCAGCAGCCAGGGCTATCTGGGTTCTGGTCCTGTCCAGGTTGTGGCCTTCTTTTGCAATGTGGAAATATACGTCTCCATTTAAATAGTCTGCTAGAAAACGCATGCCGCATTCCAATGTCATAAGCTTTGCTGCCATTGGAAAGAGGTCCACCTCCTCCTTTAGGATGTTGTTGCCGCAGCCTTCTATAAATCCCTTGGTGTATGCCTGATACAACTCCAGGGATAGGGAGATTTTTGATAGGTCTGTTTCATCCTCCGCCCCTGTGTTTGCCCCAAATCTGATAGAGTCTCCAAAATCGTAAACCAGTGACCCTGGCATTACAGTATCTAGGTCTATTACGCATATGCCCTTGCCTGTTTTTTCATCGATCAGAATGTTATTAAGTTTGGTGTCATTGTGGGTGACCCTCATAGGGATTTGGCCAGATGCAAGAGCATCTCCTATCAGTGAATATTCTTTTTCCCTGCTAATGAAAAATTCCAGTTCTGGCTTTACAGAAGATAGCCTTCCATATTTATCCTCTCTGGCTGCTGTCATCAGCTGTTGATATCTGAGATTTGTGTTGTGAAAATCTGGAATGACTTCGTAGAGTTTGCTTGCATCAAAATCAGAAAGCATGCTTTGGAATACTCCGAAGGAGAATCCGGATGTATATATGTCATCAGGGCTTTTGGCCTCCTCCACTGTTCTACTTCCCTCCACGAAATCATACATTCTAAAGGCGGAGCCTGACATGTCCTGATAGAATGTTTTTCCATCAATAGTAGGTACTATGGTAAGAGTTCCTCTTTTAGGGTCTTGGCCTAGTTTCTTTAGTTTTTCTCTGATGTGTCTTGTTACTAAATCTATATTTTCCATCAACCCAACTGGGTTTTTGAAAATGTCTGTATTAATTTTTTGAAATATATATTTGTGTCTATTGTCACCTTCCAAAGTTGTTAAAAGATAGGTGCCGTTGATATGACCATTTCCATAAGGAATCAGGTCCTCAAATCGGCCCCCTATCTGAAACATACCTATTGGCAGGCTTTCAACTTTTACTTTTGTTTCCTCTAAAGTTTTCATATCCTTCCCGCCTTTTAAAATGAAAAAGAGTTATTACTATAGTCTTTTGAATACAATTAGTGGCTCGGCCTCTTCCATTACCTCAAAGTCCTCTCCTGAGGATTCTAAGATGCTTTCCTTGCCATCTGTCATGTACTGTCTGCTCCACTTGCCCTTTGGCAAATATACCTTTCTGCCCTTGGCAGACTTGGTTAGTATTGGAGCTACCAATAGTTCTTTGCCCAACATAAACTGGTCTACTATCTCTTCGCAGTTTTCATCAGGGAATTCATAGGTCATATATCTAGCCACTGGCTCCCCTGTTTTTCCTGCTTCCTTTACCAGACCTACAATGTAATCCTCATACTTTTCTCTCAGTTTTACTGCTGCAAGAACCTTGTCAAAGGCCTCCTTGCCCAATACCCTGTATGGGGCTGCAGAAAACTGCATAGATGGCATAAGGGCCGCCGTCTGGCAGTGTCTTACAAATAGTTCCTCATCCAGTTTTGATTCCATGGCATGTTGGAAATTAAGGTACTCACCGCCACCTATCATATCTGGGCAGGCAAATGGATGTCCTGTTATGCCCTGGGCTAGTGTATCAGGCACTATTCCCCCTAATCCATCCACTTCCCATGAGTGGTCTTTGTCGCAAAGTCTCTGTAAAAGAGGGGCTCCGCCTTCGTCAAAGGTAACCCTGAATTCGTTGAATGGGTACTCCTCTCCAAAGACGCCCCACAGTTTAGCCTGTTCATTGGCAGAGGTATTGGCATATGTGACATTTTCCCTGTCATAGTGAGTACTGTCTCCCCCGTCAAATTTAAATCCGTCCACGCCCATTTCCATAAGTGCGTCAAGCTGTCCCCTAAAATGCGCTACAGCCTCTGGGTTTGACATATCATAAACTGCTGAGTAACCATTCCACCAATCTACAATGTATGGAGATCCATCTGGATTCTTTATGAGGAGGTCATGATTTCTTGCGTAACGGAATGCTACTGTGTCAGCAGTAATAAATGGCCCAAGCCAAACCATAACCTTAAAGCCTGCATCGTGGAGTTTTTTAATCATCTTCTCCGGCTCAGGGAATTTTCCGCTGTGGAATCTCCAATCACCATAGTACTCACTCCATCCGTCATCTATCATTAGTACTCCTGCAGGTAAACCGCTTGCCAATATTTTTTCAGCATAGTTCTCTACTGCCTTTTGACTCTGATAGAAGGTCAATTCAATCCAAGTGTTATATATAGGTTTGTCAAACAGTTCTATTGCTGGAATTCTTCCATCAAATGAAAAATGCTTTGCGCATGCTGCCAGATAGGCATCCTTTAGATTCTTTCCTTCTGACCATACCTGACAATCATCAGGGACTAGAATCCATCCCCTCATAAATTCAGCTCTAAACCCCGTATCTCGCCATATATACCTGCCCTTGCTCGATACCAGAAATGGCATGGCCTGATTAGGTGTTGGGTTTAAAGTTGTGTCCACTGTAAAGGCTGTCTCCCTGGAAAATGGCATTTTTGTGCCATATTTCACGCAACCTCCGTACCAGTATTCGTTTTCTAAAATGTTGATTTGCATAAGTTCTCCAATCAGCCAGTCTGATTTCTTTATAATTAAACAATCTTTGGCGAAATAAGGACCGGCCCCCCGCTTTGGGACCGGCCCCATAATTAAATTATCAATTTAGTTTTAAAATTACTTTTGAGCAGCTATGAATTCATCATACTGTCTCTGTACTTCTGCAATGTACTCATCGATACCTGCAGCCTTCAGTTTTGCAAGTGCTGCCTCATAATTCTCGTCATAAGGAGCAAATCCTGTTCTGATGGATGCAAAATCTGTTGTAATAAGTTCGTTAATAGCTGTTTCCTGCTCTGCTACCTTCTCATTGTTGAATACAAATCCAAGTGCTGAAGATGTCTTTGCATTGTCATCCCAAGACATGTACTGGTCGATGTACTCCTGTGGCACGTCAGAGGCAAATACCTGGTAGTTCTTGTTTCTAAACATCCACTCATAGAAGAAGTCTTCTGTGCAGATTCTGTTTACTCTGTCCCCATCCATCTCGTAATCCTTGCCTTCAACACCATAGATGCAGAAGCGATAATTCTCTGGAGAAGAGTAGAGCCAGTTCAAGAATTTCATAGCGCCTGATGGGTTCTTTGCTGAGTAAGGCACGCAAAGGACTTCTCCACCTGCTGTTGTAATATACTTGTCCTTTTCTGGAGCAAGGAGGAATGTTTTAAGTTGCGCATCAGGAGCGTTTGAACGGACATTTCCTATGATTTCCTGATCTTTTCCAATAGAACCCTCTACCCAAAGGTGAAGGCCTGTCTGCATTCTTGCATCCTTTTCGTTATACTGTGTGGTAAGTTCATCTGTGTAAAGGCCATCCTTGTACATACCAGCATTGAACTCTGCTACCTGCTTGAAAGCGTCTGTCTCATAGTAGCTGTAAATCTTTCCTGATTCCTCACCGAGAACTGCGATTTCATTACCTGATACCCAGGTCAACTGCTCATCCTGATAGTATCTTGTAAGAGGTTTGAAGATAATGTCTGCAGGTCCCTTTAATTCTGGATGTGCCTCCTTAACCTTTTTAGCAAACTCCTTTAAATCCTCTGGAGTCTTAAGGTCTGTCATACCAACCTCATTTAAAAGATCCTCTCTTGCGCATACCAACTGGCTGATACAAGATGTTGGTCCGTAGGCTGATGGAATACCATATACTTCTCCATCGATTGTGGCACCCTTTAATCTCTCCTCAGGGTAAACCTTCATCATATCTGGACAGTAGGTCTTTACCAATTCTGTGATTGGCTGAGCCTGTCCCTTATTTACAATTGAAGCAAGGTTTGTAAGACCATCCCAGTAAAGGTCAATCTCGTCGTTGGCTGCCAGCATAATTTCCTTCTGGTTCCAATACTGATCCCATGGAAGCCATACCATATTTACTTTCAGGCCAATGTCTTCTTTAACCTTGTCTGCAAATTCATTCTCAAGGAATTCTTTAAATCTTGGTGTTTCCTCACCCGGATACAAGATTGTGATTTCCCCTGCATCTCCGGTGATATTTGTTTCATCTGCTACTACAGAATTATCAGCGCTACTAGAGTCGGATGATGCCCCACATCCGCATAGTGTCTGCGCGATAAGACCTGCACTTAGTAACAACCCTGCCAGTCTTCTTTTCATCATATTTATACCTCCCTGGCGATTAATCGCCCCTATTATTTTAATAGTTTTTATATCAACGAATGTTCGCGCGTCATCATCCGTCGGTAACATAATTATTCCTTTACAGCACCTGTCATAATGCCGTTTACAAAATATTTCTGCACAAATGGATAGGCAAAAATAATTGGTCCTATTGTAATAATGGTAACTGCCATCTTTACTGTCTCTGCAGGCAATTCGATATTTGCTGCTGCCCCCGAAGGAATGGTTCCTGAGCTGATGGCGTTTACATTTGAAAGGACATTGTAGAGATAGTACTGCAGTGGCCAAAGGGCCTTGTCCCTGATAAACATCAATGCATTCCACCAATCATTCCAAAACTGTAGGAAATACATGAGCCCAATTGTAAGAAGAGGGGTCTTGCAAAGTGGCATTGCCACCTTGGCATAGACTGTAAAATAACTAGCCCCGTCTATTCTGGCTGCCTCGTACAGTGATTGTGGTATCCCCTTAAAATATGTCCTGAGCAAGAACATATTCCACACAGAGAATACTGATGGTAGTATCAATCCAAAATAGTTGTTGTCCAGGTGATAGTAGTTGGTACAGGTAACATACCAAGGAATCAAACCTGCTGAAAAAATAATTGTAAAGTCACAAAGAAACGCTATTACATTTCTATATTTCAAAGCATCTACCGATAGAGCAAATGAAATCATGCTGGTGATGATAATTGCGCTAAAGGTTCCGATTACTGCAACGGAAATGGTGATTCCGTAGGATCTCAGCAATGTGGCGCCTGAGTGTGCGAATATGTAGGTGTAGGTATCCAGAGAAAAATTCTGGGGGATTACTGAATACCCATGGAGAGCCACCTCTCTCTCAGAAGAAAGGGAAACTGACAATGTAAGTAATAGTGGATATACACACACCAAGGCCATGCATCCCAAAAATGCATATGCAAAAACCTTTAGCACTTTATCACCTGTACTGGTTTTTATCATTAGAACAGTCCCTCCCCGTCATTTATTTTTTTAGCCAGCATATTGGCCAGTGATACCAAGATTAGGCCCATTATGGACTGTAAGAGTCCTATGGCTGTTGAGTAAGAGAAGCCCAAGGTTCTCATGGCCGAATATACATATGTGTCAATGACTGCTACATCGTTTCCGATTACAGGATTGTTTCCAACGATACCATATACCATACCAAAGTCACCAAAGAAGATACGACCTACACTCATCAGAGTGAGTACAACTGCTGTTGGCTTAAGCATTGGCAGTGTAAGGTAAATAATCTGTTTGAACTTTGAGGCTCCGTCCACCCTGGCCGCTTCAAAAACCGAGTGATCAAAACCTGCCATGGCCGCCATATAAATGATGGAATTATATCCGCACCATTTCCAGAGGTTTGCAATTATCAGGATTGGTTTCCAATATTTGCCCTCGGCATACCATCTGACTGTTTCAAAGCCTAGGTTTGATAAAACCCTGTTTACTACACCTGTGTCTGTGGCAAAGAATCCATAAATAATGGCTCCCACAACAACCCAAGAAAGAAAGTAAGGGAAAAACATCATGGACTGAGAAAACTTCTTGAAGAGTTTTCCACCTATTTCGTTGAATAAAACCGCAACGGCTATAGGGAATATCAAGCCAAGTATCAAATTGAAAAAGTTAATATACAAAGTGTTGTATATTACTCTTGGCCCCATTCCAGATCCAAAGAAAAAATAATGAAAATTATCGAGACCCACAAATGGACTTCCAAATATTCCCTTTCTCAGGTCATATTTTGTAAAGGCCATCCAAAGACCTCGCATCGGTATGAAATTAAATAGAAGCATGAATAAAAGTGCCGGCCCACACATGAGATATAAAGTGTGATTACGCTTTATCTCCTTGGCAAAGGTGCTTTTCTTTTTCACCTTAGCCTGTGGGGCCCCATCCCCATTTCCTGATAACATATAATTCTTCCCCTCAAATCATTTCTGCAAAAGCAGAAGTATTTATTTCATGGTTACATTATGGCATTACATACAACATATCAACAGACATAATTGTCGGTATAAGATGACGATTTGTTGTTTTTTAGTGTCTTGTCTTAACACTTGATATATAATCAGATTATATTAAATAGCATATCTATATTAATGTAAATGGGGATTTAAAATGGGAGGTTGTTATGCGAAGAAGTGACGCTGTAATTCTTACAGACGGCAAGAAAATACTGGAAACTCTAGAGGCGCCTAGCCGACAGATTTATACAGACGACACCATGAAAGTTGTCCATGTAAATGACAATTCCAAATCTGCCGATTTGTTTATGTACTACTGTGGGTCCTCCCTCTGCGAGAAGGGACACACCTTTGGGCCTGCAATCAGAGAGCATTTTGTAATTCACTACATAATAAATGGGGAGGGAACTCTCTACATAAATAAAACAGAATATCATCTACACAAGGGCCAGGGCTTTCTCCTCTGTCCCGGTGTAGTATCCAAATATCAGGCCTCTATGACTGATCCCTGGGAATATGTCTGGGTGGGATTTCACGGGCTGAATGCTGCCTCATATCTCAACTCGGCAGGCCTGTCAGAATCAAATCCTGTCTTTACCTATGACAGCGACGACAGGGTCTTGCGATGTATGGAGGATATGGTCCGCACCAACGACTCTTTTAACCTGGGTGCAGACCTTAGGCTTCAGTCTCTCTTGTACCAGCTGCTGGCGGATTTGGTGGATAACAATTCCTCTACCACAAAGGAAAAATCTGCTTCCAACCAGTACCACTATGTGCGCAAGGCTCTGGAATGCATCCAGATGAATTACATGAACGATTTGAATGTAAATTCTCTGGCGGAGGAGTTAAACCTAAACCGCAGTTACCTCAGCACTATTTTTAAGAAGGTATTAAATACCTCTCCCCAGTCCTACCTGTCCCAATACAGGATTAACAAGGCTTGCGAGTTGCTTTCAGACAATGATTACCCAATCCTGGACATAGCCCTGATGGTAGGTTTTAAAGACTATGCCACCTTTCAGCGTTCCTTTAAAAAGATTATGGATATGTCTCCAGGTGACTATCGCAAAAATCTATCTAGATAAAGCCACAAAAAAAGGAGCCAAGGCTCCTTTTTTGTTTCTCTTATTTAAATAATGCTTTTCCAAGAGCAATCAATACGCAAGCACCAAATACAGATACAACAATGCTGCCGATGATGTTTGTAGCGCCGCCTAAACCGATGATGCTAAGAAGGAATCCACCAACTGCTCCACCCACAATACCAAGAATAATATTAACTATAACTCCGTGTGTTGTTTTCATGATTTGGCCAGCAATCCATCCTGATAAGCCACCAACAATCAAAGAAATAATGATACCCATTTTTCTCCCTCCTATAATTCAGTTTCCTTTACAAAAAGTTTTTCCTGTTTTCTATTTTAGCACATGCTTTAAATTAAATCATAGGTGCTATCTGCTCTCACCCTCAGATTTAAATCAGCCTTCTTACTTTTCGTAAGCACAAGTCTAGCATTTGCCATGTCGCTGAATTCCACAAAAGCCTCTGACTCTTCCCTGTCATGACCACTGAGAATTCGCCTTTCAAGGAGGCGCTTTTTTATCAGGTCTTCATCTGCTTTGACAGAGATAGTATAGTCTGCATAATCTGACAGCCTATCCCATCCCTCCATATCAAGGAGTAGATAGTTGCCCTCCAAAAGCACTATGTCTCCTGTCACCTCGATGGCATCATCCACCGGATTGTGGCTTGTCCTGTCATAAAGAGGCCAGCCACATTTTTTACCTGCTGCAACTTCCCTAATCTTTTCTTCTAGTCCTTTTAAATCGAAGGTCTCCGGGGCTCCCTTGATTTCCACCATGGGAATTTCCCTACCATCCCGTGTGGTGGTGTGACTCAGGAGATATTCTTGCCTCATATGAAATCCATCCATGCCTATTGTCTGAATAGGTGTAAGATCTGGCCATTTTTTAGACAAGTCCTCTAAAAAACTAAGCAGGGTGCTTTTACCGGCTCCAGGAGGGGCCGCCAGCATAACCAAAAGACGACTTTTCTTTTTCTCTTGCATATCCTTTAGCCTTTTTAAGAGGGGAAGAAAAATCTCATTTATGTTTTCTTCTGAATAGTTTGCAACAACCGGCAATCCATTTATATTTACCTGGTATGATTTCATAATTTCACCTACATTTATTATTTAGCCACTCCACAGACAATGGATTCGTCCATATTTGCATATGGGATAAGCACTGACTGGAGAGCATGATATATATCGGACTTGCCTGGCCATACTGTGCCTATCAGCTGGTTTTTCTCATCCAACTGGTGGAACCAAGAGCCCAATTTGTGGTCCAATACATACTCATCCAAATATTTCATAAAGGAAGCATAATCTTTTGCATATTTTTCATCTCCGGTTATGCGATACAAGAATGAGGATGAGTTAATAGCCTCTGCCAGGGTCCAGTGCATCCTGTCATGGATTACTGGCTTTCCAGACCAATCTGTAGTATATACGATTCCCTCTGCTCCGTCAGAATTCCATCCGTCAGTTATTGCCCTGCCATACAAATTCTCTGCTGCCTCAATAAATGGCTTCCTCTCATCCTGACCCTGATAAGTAGATAGGGCCCACTGAGAAATTAGTCTAGCCCACTCTATACCATGGCCTGGAGTTGCTCCGTATGGTTTAAACTGGTCGTCCTTTTTATCTACATTAAATTCCAACATTGGATTCCACTTGTCATCAAAGTGCTCTGGAATTCTCCAATTATTATTCTTTGCCCATTCAATTACGTGAGCAATTATCCTGCCGGCTCTTTGCCTATATTTTTCATCCCCACAAACATCAGCAACGGCAAGAAAGGCCTCCACTGTGTGCATGTTGGCGTTTACACCCCTGTAACTGTCACAGACTGTAAACTCTGTATTCCAGGTGTCACAGGCCAGCCCCTCCTCCTCATTCCAAAAGAATTTGTCATATGTTGCAAGAGCATCCTCCAGCAATTCCTTGGCTCCAGGCCGTCCTGCCTTTAGGGCAGAGCAGGCTGCCAGAATTACAAATGCGTGGGCGTAGCACTGTTTCTCAGAAAGATAAGACCCATCCGGATTAATTCCCGGATACCATCCTCCATTTTTGTTGTCTTTTAAGCATCCTCTGATACCCTTTATGGCAGCGTCGATTAAATGGTCGCTGCCCTCATGTCCTAGGAAATGACCCAGGCTATATACGTGGCACATTCTGCATGTAATCCAGGTGTGTCTTGGTCTGTCAGTCCATGGCTCACCTCCATCTCCCAAATAGTATGATGGTCCCTCTGGCGAAGGGAATCTATGTCCAAACTTTAAAAGGTCTTCCTGCAATTCCCTCAGGAATTCCTTGTTTTCTTCTATTCCATATTCATATTTTTTCATAAGTCTATCTACCTCCTCCCTGGTAGGCATTACCCTCAGGGCTCCCTTTCGTGTGGTAATCAAGGCAGAGGCTGCTGCTGCAAGTTTTTGCATTTGTTTTATAGATTCCCCTGTCATATTATCAAGGCCTGTTTCTAAAACCGAGTATAGCATGCAGGCACAGAAGGTATCTCCAGCCCCAGTAGTCTCTATAGTATTAGACATTTTATATATTCCAAACTTGCTCTTTATATCCTTGTAATATGCAATACTGCCCTCCTTGCCCAGTGTGACCACCATCAGCTTTGGATTATATTTTTCCCTGATTATTTCTGCGGCTCTTTCTATGTCATCTACCCCGGTAAACCAGGTCACCTCGTTGTCGCTAATCTTTAAAATATCGCATTGTGTCAGGCCGTATGAGATCTTTTCCTTTGCCCTATCCAAACTATCCCAAAGAGGCTCCCTCAGATTTGGGTCAAAACTAATGAGGGCCCCGGCTGCCTTGGCTCTTTCAATTGCAGTCTTTGTGGCCAATTCACAGCCCTCAGCTGTCATGGAAAGTGAACCTATGTGAAAGATTTTGCAGCCTGATAGCAATTCATCATCTAAATCCTCTTTTGAGTACATCATGTCCGCCCCAGGATTTCTGTAGAATGAAAAGTCCCTATCCCCATCTGCCATTGTATGTACAAAGGCCAGGGTAGTGTGGACATCCTCATCCATCTTTAGGCCTATGGTGGAAATCTTTGTTTCCTCCAGAGCCTCTTTTAGCATCCTGCCAAACATGTCATTGCCAACCTTGCCCATAAAGGCTGTCTTTTTTCCCAACCTCTCCAGCATTGCTAGCACATTGCATGGTGCACCACCAGGATTTGCTTCAAAAAGAGGATTCCCCTGGCCACTCTTCCCATTTTCAGTAAAGTCAATTAATAACTCCCCAAGTGCTACTACATCATAATTTTTCCCCATAATCTTGTCCCTCTTCTATTTTTAATTCTGTCAATTTGTTCTTGTCCAGTTCCAGCACCCTG
>JAIKWH010000026.1 GCA_024684955.1 Pseudobutyrivibrio sp. | reverse complement strand
TTTTCGTAGCGAGAGGGGGATTCGAACCCTCGACACCGCGGGTATGAACCGCGTGCTCTAGCCAACTGAGCTATCTCGCCATATGAATTTGTAACTAGTAAATCATGTGATGAAATTTACTAATGGGACCTACAGGGCTCGAACCTGTGACCCTCTGCTTGTAAGGCAGATGCTCTCCCAGCTGAGCTAAGATCCCAGGGCTTAAAGCGTTACCGCTTCAAGCGACTTGATAAATATAACAAAGTTAATTCCGCTTGTCAACGCATTTGGGAATATTCGCAATATTTTTTCTATTTATTTTTAAAGCATGAACTTTCTCGCTATATTGATACCAATCTTGTATGGCAAAGGTCTGAGAGCCTTGTCTGCCTCCTTTAATTTTTCCCTGATTGGGATACTCTGAGGACAGTGTGTTTCGCACTTTCCACACTCAATACACTGGGTGGCAAAAGCTGGCTCTTTTGTCAGGCCAACAGTCTGGGCAAACTGGAATCTACCCTCTCGTTTGTTTTCAGAATACATAGCGTTGTAGCATCTGAAAATGCCAGGGATATCCACCCCCTTTGGACATGGCATACAGTATCTGCAGCCAGTGCAACCTACCATCTCCTTGGCCTTTATCTGCTCTTTTACCTTTTCAATAAGGGCAAAATCTTCCTCTGTAAAATGTCCTGCCTGGGCCTCTGACGCTGTCTTACAGTTTTCCTCTACCATCTCTATAGAATTCATACCAGACAGGACAACAGTAACCTCTGGCTGATTGTATAGCCATCTAAGCCCCCACTGGGCAGGAGTCCATCCCCTTGGGTTTTCAGCTATAGTTTTCTTAGCATCCTGTGGCAGCATACCTACCAATTTGCCACCCCTGAGAGGCTCCATAATAACCACTGGAATGCCCTTTGCTGCTGCGGCTTTTACACCCTCTACACCAGCCTGGCTCACCTCGTCCAAATAGTTGTACTGAACCTGGCAAAAATCCCAGTCGTAATCATCTAATATCTTTATAAAATTTTCAGTATTGCCGTGATAAGAAAAGCCAATGTTTCTAATCTGGCCACTTTCCTTCTTTTCCTTAATCCAATCTAGGATTCCAACAGCCTTGAGTTTTTCCCACATAGATACATCAGTAACATGGTGCATCAAATAGTAATCCACATAGTTTGTTCTAAGTCGGGACAATTCCTCATCAAAATACTTATCAATAGCCTCACGATTTCTTATAAGGTATTGAGGTAATTTGGTAGCAATATTTACCTTTTCGCGAATATTGTTTTTCTCTAGGATTGCTCCAAGAGCAGCCTCGCTGCCTGGATATATATAGGCAGTGTCAAAGTAATTTACACCAGCATTGTATGCTGTCATAATCTCCTTCTCCGCCTTGTCCAAGTCGATACCTGTGCCCTTTTTGGTAAATCTCATACACCCATAGCCAAGAATGGATAGGTCTTTGCCGTATTTGTCTTTTCTGTATTGCATATCTAAACTCCTATAATACAAATAAATCTACAGAGATTCTATTTCCATGGGGCAATGGAATCAATGAAAACTATCCAAGCAATTGTTGCACCAATTTTACGCAGCCTGCTGCATCCTCAGAATAACCATCCGCTCCTATTTCATCCCTGTATGAATCAGTGATGCAGGCTCCACCAATAATTATTTTGGCCTGGCATCCCTTGGCCTTTGCCACCTCTACCACCTCTGCCATATGGGTCATGGTGGTGGTCATCAGGGCCGACAATCCAATGATGTCAGCCTTTAATTCTATGGCTTTTTCCACTATGTCATCAGCCTTTATATCCTTGCCTAGGTCAATGACATTGTAGCCATAATTTTTTAGCATGAGGACAACCAAATTCTTGCCTATGTCATGGATATCCCCCTCCACAGTGGCAATGACAACAGTGGCCTTAGCCTCCCCTGCATTGTTTGCCAGCAGTGGTTCAATTAATTTCATACCTGTCTCCATGGCGTTGGCTCCAGCTATCAGTTGTGGCAGGAAATATTTCTTTTTGTCGTAGAGGTCACCTACCACATTTATTCCCTTGATCAAATGGTCCTCAATAATAGCCTGAGGGTCCACCCCATTATGTATAGCCTGCTGCACCAAAGGCACTATCTCTTCCTTTTGTCCTTTGATAACGCACTGGGCAATAGGGCTAATATCCTCCCCGACCCCATCTTTTTTATCCTCTGCCTTAGTCTGGCTAGGGCTGGCTGTAGTCTGTATCACAGGCAGGGATGCATACTTTTCCAAGGCCCCCTTCTTATTCATCAGGGTGTCCGCTGCTGCTGCGCAGTACATCAGCATCTCCTGCTCTGGGTTTGCTATTGCCATGGTCATACCCTTGCTAATAGCAATAGTCAGATAGGAGGTATTAACAAAAGGTCTATTAGGCATTCCAAATGAAATATTTGAAAGTCCGCAAACAGTAGGTAGTTTCAATTCATTCTTGCAATATTCTATGGTTTCAAAGCACTGCAGACCTGCTGTATTGTCTGCTCCTACAGTCTGCACCAGGACATCCACTATGGCAGAATCTCTTCTAATGCCCATAGCATCTGCTGCATTTAGTACAGTATTTATATGCTTTTTCTTCTCCTCAAAGTCTTTTGGCAGACCCACTCCAGAAAGGCGAAGGAGTATATACATGGCCCCATATTTTTTTACCAACTCAAGGACCTTTTCCATTCTCCCCTCCTCGGCCGGAATGGAATTTATAAGAGCGCGCCCTGGATATATCCTAAGGGCAGCCTCCATAACTGAGACATCTCCAGTATCTATGCAAAGTGGCAAGTCTACAGATGAGGTGATTTCATAAATGCTGTCTATCATCATCTGTTTTTCATCGATACCATTCATGCCCAGATTTACATCTAATATACTAGCCCCCTTTTCCTCCTGGGACCTAGCATAGTCTACCACCATGGAAAGTTTTCCCTCTCTGAGGCTCTCCTGGAGTTTCTTCTTTCCTGTTGGATTAATCCTCTCACCGATTACCATAAAAGGTCCGTCCAAATCTATCCAGGCATTCTTTCTCTCTGATGTAATGACCCTGAGGTCGTGGTCGCATATCTTATGTTGCTTCTTGTCCTTAAGTGTCTCCACCAATGCCCTTATGTGGTCTGGTGTAGACCCGCAGCATCCTCCAAAGAGCCATGCCCCTGCCTCATACAATTCAAGACAGGCTGCTGCAAAATGCTCCGGCGTCATCTTATATACTGTCTTACCATCACAAAGTTCTGGCAGGCCTGCGTTAGGTTTTACCATGATTGGCACCTGAGCCACCTGAGCCATTTGCTTTACCAAATCTAACATGGCGTCTGGGCCGGTGCTGCAATTCATTCCCACGCAGTCCACACTCATGGCCTGGAGAACTATCATTGCTGTCTCTGGGCTAGTGCCATACAGCGTCTTTCCATCTGGATTATATGTAAGAGAAACTATAATAGGCAGGTCGCAGGTCTCTTTGATGGCCAGGACTGCGGCTCTGCACTCCTGCAGGCTCATCATAGTCTCCACCACAAATAAATCCACTCCTTCTAAAAGGATAGCCTCCACCTGCTTTTTGTAGCAGTCCACCAGGTCCTCAAACATCAGGTCCCCAATAGGATACAACTGCTTGCCAGTCATAGAAATATCAGCGGCAACCAGGCCATTTTCACCGGCCACCTGACGGGTTAATCTTACCAGACCCCTATTCATTTCTACTAATCTATCCTCCAGCCCATACTCTTTGAGTTTGATTGGGCTGGCAGTAAAGGTAGGGGCTAGGACAATATCTGACCCTGCCTGGTAATATGCCTTTTGAATTTCTTGTATGGCCCATGGGTTTTCCAGAATCCACTTTTCCGGGCACACTCCTGATGGCATACCCCTCTTTTGTAATTCGGTACCTGTGGCCCCGTCTATAAATACAATTCTCTCTTCTAAAAGTTGCCTAAATTCTTCCCTTGTCATTTGATTTATGTCTCCATTTTTGTTTAAAAACATCCATCTGAAGTGTAACATAAAAAGAAAGCCAGTCCAACGAAGAACTGGCTTTTATCCTTATAAATATCCTATTTCATACTATAGGGCTAGTCTATATCTACTCCTCACCCTTTAGCATCTTTAGAGCCTCCTGGTAAATATTCTCGCCAAATATTCCTGAGTCAGACCTGATTTTTTGGGCGCAGTTAATTCTAATAGTGACATTGGTGCCATTGACCTCTGTGATGGACTCTATAGCTTTTGTAGTATTGATTGCAATATCATTTAGTTCCTCTGCGGTAGATACATGGGCAATCAGTCCAAACATACCACCCCTTATTCTGCAGATGCCGCAGAAGTCACCATCTACTTTTACTAGTTCATTTGCAATCTCTTGCACCACCAGATTAGCAAAACTTTCTCCCAGATTGTGGCCCATCCTTTCAAATGCCGTATACTCTACGAGAATCACTCCATAGTTGCTATTAGTCTTGGCATAATTTTCCTCATAATCCATCAGGGTAAGCACAAAGGCCTTGTTGTTCATAACACCTGTCAGACTATCTATATCTGTTTGATCTAAGGCCTCTCCAGCCAGCCTCAAGATGTCATCCCTATCCATAATTGAGCCCATGAGGCCCACCACTTCACCATTTTCATAGGTTGGGATTATGCTATATAAAACATTTTTCACCTTTCCCCCAGTTACACACTGGCCCAGGGCATTGTAAATGCTTTTTCCGGTTTTTAAGACCTCTCTCTCAGCCTGCATAATCAGTTCATCTTCCACATGAAGGGAAAGATCCTCACTGCGTTTTCCTATAAGTTCCTTATTATTCTTAATATTAAAGAATTCTATAAAGGCCTGACTCACACCTCTAAATCTGCCCTTCTTGTCTTTCCAGAAGAATATTATGCCAGAATTCCATACTGCATTTTCCAATAGGTTGGCGTGCTCATTAAATTCTAGAGATGCCTCCTTTATGATATTTCTGCCTCTCATCTCTGCATAGGTATCAAATAGGGCCTGGGATTCATATGGTAGCGACTTTATGGCAAATAGATATTCATTCTTGCCTGTACCAGGCATCAGGATAATGATTGTGGATTTCCAGTCATACTTGCCATCAGGTTGCTTTATCCTAAATAATTGTTCCACCACATTTGTCTTTCTTTTTTCCATCCTGTCTTTAATGGTGGTAAAATCCATAAATTCCAAGAATAGATTTCTCTCTGTGACAATGACCAATTCCTTGGCAAATTCCTCCAGGGTAGTGTCCAATTTTGCCCCATTGCCCCCTAAAAAATCTACATATTTAAAACCACACAAAAGTGGTTCTATAATATTCCCCTGCACATTAACAAGAGAAATCACCTCAAACATATGGTGGATTTCCCTTAGCCTACTATCAATCCTCTGACTGTCCATCAGATTCTCGTCAGCAGTTATGTTTGTAAGCGTGGTTTTTATAGCCGTCTTGCCATCAAACTCCGTCAATACCTGAGCCCTAAGGCAATAATAATTACCTCGAGAAGCAAAATAATATCTTTCTGTATTATGGCTAACACCCACCTTTTTCAAAAAACGTGCATACTTATTTACTTCTTTACCGTCTCCTCCATTGTTCAGGCTCTCATCCAAGTATCCATAATCCATTCCTGACAATTCTCTGTAAGCCTCATTTGTATACAGGGAAGTGATATTCTTTCCGTCAAACTCAATGATTTCAAGTGGTGTCTCTGTGTTTTTGGCATTGTTTGCAGCAATATCGTAGAATCTATCCCACCTAGGCTCCTCTATCTCTATGCCCTTTGCCTTTATATTGTCAAACATAGTCTCCATAGGCTCAGGTTTTCCAAAATAGTAGCCCTGCATTCTGCCGCAGCCAATAGTCCTAAAAAAGTCCACCTGTTCCTTGGTCTCCACACCCTCTGCCAAGGTGGACATGCCAATATCCTTTGCCATGATAATAACAGAGGAAACAATGGCTTTAGACTTTTCTGTAAAGGATGACAAAAAGTCCATATCCAGTTTTAACATGTCAAACTGAAAGTCTTTTAGGAGGTTAAATGATGAATATCCGCTTCCAAAATCATCCATCCAGATTTCATATCCCAAGGACCTAAAATCATTGATGACCCTACCCATCAATTTTTCATTGGAAACCACTATAGACTCAGTGATTTCAATGTGGATAAAGTGCCTTGGCAAATCATACTTTGCCACAGTCTCCTCCACGATTTTCACCATATCATAATTTTTAAAATCCAGTCTGGAAAAATTAACCGATACAGGAAGAACTGGCTTGTTAGCCCTCATTCTGGCGCTAAGAGTTGCACACACATTCTCTAAGACTGCGCAATCAAGCATTGTTATCTTGTTGGCATTCTCTAATGGTCCTACAAAATCTGCAGGGGAAAGAAAGCCGTACTCAGGGTCATTCCATCTTGCCAGGGATTCCATCCCGCACAGACGGTTTGTCATAGTCCTGATAACAGGCTGATAAAAGGCCTCTATCCATCCATTGGCACAGGCCTTCTCTATATTGTTGACAACATATTCTTTTAACTCTTTCTTATCACCCATTAGGTTTACCAACTCTTGTTAAATAGTTAAATATGAATACTATAAATCAATTAGGGACACTATCCATATGTTAATACCTAATACATTTCACTCTGTCTATAATATATAATAGCCTTGTCAAAATTGTGAAAAAAGGTCGCTAAGAATAGGAATTCTTAGCGACCTTTAATATTTAGGCGTTTTTAATTGTAGCTACATCAACCAGGGTATATGTGTTGGTTGCAGACTCCAGTGATGTGGCAAGAGCCACAGCTGTATCCATTGCTGTGATGCAGTGAATGCCGGTTTCGATAGCATTTCTTCTAATCAAAAATCCGTCTCTGCTCTTGTCTCCATGTCCCTGAGTAGGTGTGTCGATTACCAAATCAATCTTGTGACCTAGAATCAAATCCATTACGTTTGGTGATTCCTGTGTAATCTTGTTTACCTGGAGGGCGTCAACTCCACCATCCTGCAAGTATTTTGCAGTAGACCTGGTGGCGTAAATCTTGTAACCTAATTTTTCAAATCTCTTGGCTACCTGCAATGCCTCAGGCTTGTCTGCATCCTTTACAGTGATAATCATCTGCTTGTGCTTTGGCAGTACAACTCCTGCTCCAAGAAAGGCCTTGTACAATGCCTCCTCAAATGTCTTTGCTATACCAAGGCACTCACCGGTAGATTTCATCTCTGGTCCAAGGCTTATCTCTGCTCCTCTCAGTTTTTCAAAGGAGAATACTGGCATTTTGATGGCGATGTAATCTGCCTCAGGCTGCAGTCCTGGCTTGTATCCCATATCTGTAATCTTGTGACCCAAAATAGCCTTTGCAGCCAGATCCACAATTGGGATACCTGTCACCTTGCTAATATATGGAACAGTACGTGATGATCTAGGATTTACCTCGATTACATATACTTCCCCATCCATAGCAATAAACTGGATATTTATCATGCCGAGAACATGGAGGGCCTTGGCCAATTTTTCAGTGTAGTCAACAATCTTGTCTTTAATATCCTGGGTGATTGTGTGGGCAGGATATACTGAGATAGAGTCACCTGAGTGAATTCCAGTTCTCTCAATATGCTCCATGATTCCAGGGATGAGAATGTTCTCCCCATCACATATGGCATCAACCTCTATTTCCTTACCCTGCAGGTACTTATCTACCAGAATTGGATGGTCCTGGGCAATCTGGTTGATGATACCCATAAACTGCTCTATCTCGTCGTCATTAAAGGCAATCTGCATGCCCTGGCCTCCCAGTACATATGAAGGGCGGACCAGCACAGGGTATCCTAATCTGTTGGCAACAGCCTTTGCTTCTTCTGCAGTAAAAACTGTGCCACCTGCTGCACGAGGAATGTTAGTCTGCTCTAAGATTTCATCAAAGAGTTCTCTGTCCTCTGCTGCATCTACATCCTCTGCCTTTGTACCAAGGATTGGCACACCGATTTTCATCAGGTGCTCTGTCAGTTTGATTGCAGTCTGTCCGCCAAACTGAACAATGGCTCCGTCTGGTTTTTCCAGATTTACAATGGATTCCACATCCTCATTGGTCAGTGGCTCAAAGTACAATTTGTCTGCTATATCAAAGTCAGTAGAAACTGTCTCAGGGTTGTTGTTTACAATAACTGTCTCCCAGCCTTCCTTGGCAAAAGCCCAGGTGGCATGTACGGAGCAGTAATCAAATTCTACACCCTGACCGATTCTGATAGGACCTGAGCCAAGGACCAATACCTTCTTGCGGTCTTTAGTCTCCACAGCCTCATTCTCGCTACCATATACGCTATAGTAGTAAGGAGTCATGGCATCAAACTCTGCTGCACAGGTATCAACCATCTTGTATGCTGCTATGATTCCATTGTCATAGCGCATCTTTCTAACCTCTTCCTCAGTCATCTTGCCATTTAATTCAGCGATGACCTTGTCAGGGAATTCTATCCTCTTTGCCTCCTTCAAAAGTTCCACCGTAAGTGGCTCCCTCTGAAGTCTCTGCTCCATCTCTACCAAGATGGCAATCTTGTCTATAAACCATACATCGATTTTGGTAATCTCATGGATTTTTTCGTATGGATATCCACGTCTGAGGGCCTCGGCGATACAGTAGATTCGTCTGTCATCTACCACTGTGAGAGCCTCTGTCAACTCATCATCTGTCAAATCGCAAAAGTCATAGGACATTAGAGAATCCACATGCTGCTCCAATGACCTGATGGCTTTCATCAAAGCCCCCTCAAAATTGTTGCATATAGACATAACCTCACCAGTGGCCTTCATCTGTGTGGTCAGTTTTCTGGTGGCTGTAATAAACTTGTCAAATGGCAATCTAGGAATCTTTACTACGCAGTAATCAAGCATTGGCTCAAAGGAAGCGTAGGTCTTTTTAGTAATTGCATTAGGTATCTCATCCAGGGTGTATCCCAAGGCAATTTTTGCTGCCACCTTTGCGATAGGGTATCCTGTAGCCTTTGAAGCCAGGGCTGATGACCTGGAAACTCTTGGGTTAACCTCGATTACGCAGTACTCAAAGGATTCTGGATGCAGTGCATACTGCACGTTACATCCACCTGTGATACCCAGTTCATCTATGATTCT
>JAIKWH010000017.1 GCA_024684955.1 Pseudobutyrivibrio sp. | reverse complement strand
TTGTCGCATTTCTTATTGAACGGAGAGGTAAAGCAACTATCCCTAAAGGACCTGCAAGATAATAAAAAACCTAGAGTGTCTGTGTCAGTCCCACATTTTTTTGAATTGTAAAACCAGTTAAAAGACAGGTATGTGATGCTCCCTAGGGGCAATAAGAAAAACTTGAATTTTCCTGCAATTGTCAGGAAAACTTGGGGCCCAGACCTTTTGGCGAGGGCCTTAGGCTGAGATTTTGCTGTGGGGCAGGGCCGGGCCTACTTTTGGTGGGCTTGCCGGGGCCGGGTATAAAAAAAGAGGATGGGGAGCCATCCTCTGGGGTTACATTATGTTGGCAGTCGGAAAGTCGGTTATGACTCCATCCACACCCATGCGTTGTAGGGAGAGGATTTGCTGCTTGTTGTTTGGGGTGTATGAATATACTTTGGCGCCGGCAGAGTGGATTGCCGAAATGGTGTCTGGGGATAGGGTTTTCATGTTGACCCCGTAGTATTCGGCTGGGTATCTAACCGGCAGGTTGGTCTTTCCAAAGGAGGCTAAGACCATGATTGGTTGGGTTGGGTCCAGTTCTTTGATGGACTGGAGGTAGTCGTAGTTGAAGGAAGAAAAGATGACACGGTTTCTCAGGCCGTACTTGTCTACGGCTTCAAAGACCTGGGATGCAAACTCAGGGTCTTTTCCGATGTCTTTTAGTTCTACCATCATTTTTACGTCGGAATCTTTGAGGAGACTCAGGGTCTCGTCTAGGGTTGGGATGCGCTCTTTGGCGAATTCGTCGGAGAACCATAGGCCATCGTCAAGTTGGCGGAGCTGTTCGAAGGTGTATGCACCTACAGGCTCCTCTTTGCCTATGATTTTGACCAGGGTGTCATCGTGGTAGATGATTAACTGGCCGTCCTTGGATTTTCTCACGTCGAATTCTATGGTTTTAGCGCCAGCGGCGTAGGCACCTGCAAAGGCGCTGAGGGTGTTTTCCGGATAGGCGGCAGAGTAGCCTCTGTGAGCCACTATCTGGACAGAAATATCCTCGTCTGCATTGGCTGGTAAATAGTAAAATTGAAATAAACACGTAAGAGATAACAGTATGGAAATCATACTGATACAGATAGATCTGATTTTCTTGTGACTAAACCATTTCTTCATTCGCATGCCTCCTCATTTGATGTACTTTCATTTTAACACAAGACTATTGTCAGAAATTGGTTGGTCAGCCGAAAAATTTAACTGAAATTTCTAGGCAATTTTTGTAAAGGATTCCCCCTTTACAAAACATCTGCAAATCCTGGCTGTAACTTCTTGAAAACATGGGTGCCAAGAAGGAAAGTAACCAGTGTGAAGCACCAGAAATAAAGAGTCAGATATGGTTTGTCCCAAAAGCCCATTCCAGAGATGAAAGAATCCCTGTAGCCGCTGGTAATATAGTACATTGGGTTGAGCTGGAGGAGGATTTCCATCCAGTTTGGAATCTTGTCTATCATGGCGTCAAAATTCCACATGATAGGGGTAGCCCAAATGCCTACCTGGAGGACTATGTTTACAAGCTGAGCCATGTCCTTGAAATAAACGCAAAGAGCGCTGGTCAGGTAGATGATTCCAGTTGAAAGGATAATCATGGCCAGGGCGTAATATATAATCTGGAAGAAAAATGCTGTGAGTCCAAAGCCGTGGAGGAAGTAAATAAGCAGGGTAAAGAGTACAAAAAACAGGTGTACAAAAATAGATGAAATAGACTTTACCACTGGCAGTACGTTGATTGGGAATACCACCTTTTTTACCAGATAATTATATTCATGCAAAACAACGGTGCCTGCTGAAAGCACCTCGCTAAAATAAAACCATGGAACGATACCGGCAGAAAGCCAGAGGACAAAGGGAGCCTCGATGCCTGCCTTTGTAGACTGGGTGCCCTGGTTTAGGGCCTTTTCAAAAACAACCCAGTAGACCAGGATTGTAACAATTGGCTGCACAAAAGCCCATATGACTCCCAGGGTGGAGCCCGCAAACTTTTGCTTGAAGTCATTTTTTGCCAGTTTTCCTATTAATTTACGGTTTGAAATAATATCTTTAATCATAATTTAATTACTTGCTGGTCTTGAAATTACCAAGACCCTTTGCCTCTTCAACATTCTTATATATTTTAACTGCATCGTTTTCAAATACAAGTGTCAGTCTGTCTGAATTTTCTTGATAATGTGGGTGAGAATGTTTTGTCACCACCAGGTAGTCCACACCAGCCAAATCCATAGCGGACATAGCCACATCGAAATTTTTGCTGTAAAATCTTTCATTCATGGACTTTAGGGCCTCTATCCTATCGGAATCAATGTCTGAATAATCGTATCCCTCCAAAAATATCTGTCGCTCAGAAAAGGCCGAGCAATAGAAATAAATTGACCTGTAATCCAGATTCTCGGAGAGCCTGTCCACTGCCAAAAGGGCATCTGATTCTGTGTTGTCTTTGATCCACAGGTAGGCCTCCATAGTGTCTTTATCCACCAGATGGTCTGCATCCCCTGCCTCAGTGTCGTATACCCTCCACTGGTCAGTAGCGGATTTTACGTACAATCCCATATCCAAAACCAGTAGGCATGCACCGAGAATTAAGGCTGCCCTAGTGTATATCCTAAATAATTTTGGGCCATCCTTTGCGAATCTCATAGCCCCGTAAAAGATAAAGCCGGCATTAGTCAGCACAAAGTATACCTGAGAAAAGCCTGGCACAGAAAATGCCACAAAGCCAATGAGCCCCATTATAACTGAGCCAATGGCAAACCAGTCAAAGATATCTCCGATTTCTTTTTCTTTAATCAGAGTCTTAAACTTTTTATAGCAAAATCCTCCAAAGGGGAGAATCAGTGGTCCCACAATTAGAATGATGCAGCCAATTATACCAATTACAACCCAAGGGAAGGACATATAGTCAAAGCCCAGTTTTGTAATCAGCTGGCCCATTCTCGAGGAAGCCAAGGTGCCCTCTGGAGACAGGACCATGGCCCTGTTGTTTGATCCGCTAGGGGATGGGCCTACTGCAACAAATAGGTAATTTAAAAGAAATCCTATGGAGAGTCCAAGAGGATAATATACTTTTTGAATCTTGAATGACCGGGTGATGGCCAGTTCAATAATAAATACTGACCAGGCAATGCCTACCAAAAGGGCTGCTGTTGTGCCCTTGAATCCGGTGGCTGCCACAGCAAGCATATATAAGACCAGCATAGCCCTGAGACTAAATTCCTTATTCCATATCCAGGCCAGGTAATCAATGGTCAAAATAGAAAGGCTAAGGGCAAGGCCTATGGCATTTCCATTGGTAAATAGGTGATTATTAAGCCAGGACAAAGGTGTGACTGCCCCCACCACATTGAGGGGGAAGATGCCTATACATGAGATAAGAAGACCAAATAAGTAAATCAAACGGTGGTCTCTTTTTTCTCCTATCCTATCTGCCAGGATGCCAAGGGAAAGGGTCAGGGGCAAGGCAGACATGATTGCATTACAATTCATGTAGAGGGCAAAGGCGTCAAACCCAAAGATTCTCTTGCACATTGCAAATACTAACTCAAAGAAATAGTGGTAATAAAATACCAGTCCATCCACCCTGATATCCATGTTTGGATAAGACCTAGACAGGGCTGCAATATTGCCTGTGTGAAATAGATAGTCGTGGTAAACCTGGGTAGTTTGCCCTCCCAGAGCATTTATATATTTCAACTGAAATGACAAAAATGAAGCCAGGTAAATAAATAAAAAGAGGATTAAATAATCCCTGCCGTGACCTCTGAAATCAAGCCTCAGCCTCTGTCTATCATGTCTCCACCAGTAGATGATGATAAGGATTGAGCAGGCTGGTGGGAGAATTGCTATCAGTCCCTTAATTCTCATAAATGATTCTAGGAAATAAAGGCAGGCCAAAAGGACAGTGCCTACAAAAAATCCCATTAGGAGCCTGCGGAATGCGACGGCTCTCATCCTGGTTAGACCATCAGTCACAAAAAGGCCCGGAATAATAATCCAGGCAATGAGATACAATATGAAAACTAATATAATTCCTAAATCAAATATCATGAAAAGTCTTCCTATTCCTCATTCTTGTCAGGAGCCAACTGTCCCAGTTTGAAGTGCTTTCGGCAGAGGGCAACGTAGGAATCATTGGCACCCAGCATAACCTGAGGGCCAGACCTAACTACTCCATTCTCGTTGTAACGGGTATTGCAGGTAGCCTTGTGGCCGCACCAGCAAACTGTCTTTACCTCGTGAATCACGTCAGCAATAGCGATGAGACGCTCTGATCCCGGGAAAAGTATATTTCTAAAATCTGCCCTAAGGCCATAGGCCACAACAGGCACATCCATAAAATCTACAATATCAGACAGGAAATCCACCTGTTCAGGTGTGGCAAACTGCACCTCGTCTACAATGATACAGTCGTACTTTTTGATTTCCTCCTCAGACATAGCCTGCAGGTCCTCCAAAAGGATGCACTCATGCTCCAGGCCAATCCTAGAATGTACAATCTTTGCCCCATCCCTATTGTCAACAGCAGGCTTTACCAAAAGGGCATTTTGGCCTACTTCCTCATAATTAAAATGAGTCATCAAAGCATTGGCTGTTTTTGATGACCCCATAGCACCATAATAGTAGTATAGTTTAGCCATTATTCTCTCCCGTCAATTATTCTTTCGTAAGGCTCGGTGTCCAACTCGCTAGCCCTATGGACAAGTCTAGCATTCTTCTTTCCGTTATTTTTAACAAAATAAAGGGCAAGGTCGGCTGCATTCATATAATCCCAAGTACGATTCATGTGTCTAGGCACATGGCTAACAATACCCTGAGATGTGGTAAGTTTTGGCACATTTAACTTGTCACCAATCTCGGCAATACCCTGGTCAATTTTCTTGACAATTTCTACTATATCCTCGTCAGTCATGTCATAGTAGAAAATCATAAATTCATCCCCACCATAGCGGGAAACAAAGACCTTGTCACTGACGAAAGATTTAAGCAGTTTGCCTACCTCCACCAGCAGGTCATCTCCTCTGCCGTGGCCGTAGGTGTCGTTGACATGTTTGAAATTGTCTATATCCATCATCTCCACAGCCAGATTGCGACCTTGGTCGTTGGCCATGTTGAATAATTCCTCTATTACAGAATTAAGCTTGAGCCTGTTGGCAATACCGGTGAGAGGGTCTGTCTCGGCAGCAGCAGAAAGAAATAGGTTTCTAGTCTTTTGCTGGAGCAACTCAGTTCTCAAATGCAAGGTATTCACAAAGGACTTTTTAGCATCCATATTCTTCTTTAATTCTAATTGAGAATAATTATATGCTGATTTAAGAAGTTTATCTTTATCGCCAGTTTCCTGGTACATATAGATTTTTAACTTTTCGCAGAAAAGCTTTAGGTTGATATATTCGTCCTCCTCGATGGTCTTGTCCACGTATTTAAACATGGTCTCCAACTCAGGGTAATCCTTGGAATCGGCAATGTATTCCATTAGGTTTTTGACCTCATCAAAATAGGCAATATAATTATCGCAATTGTAGAATAGATTGAGGCAGGCTGCCTTCATCTCCTCCATCTTTGCTGTATCTCCAGCACCGGTGTAGAAAATCAGGCGGGCAATGGAAACCCCAAATCCGTCCAGTTTGTCCGGGTCAGAATCCACCAAAGAGATCATGGTGTGGAAACTGGCGTCCATGGCGCCAATGTCACCTATCAGGCTGTATAGTTTTACAATGTGAGAATAGGCCTCCACCAAAATTTCATTCTTGTAGTCCCCTTCCTCAAAAAAACTACAGCACTCAATAACCCTGTAATTGTACTCCAGGGCCTGGTCCAAAGCGTCCATCTCCTGACACAGGGATGCGAAATTGCCACATGAAATGGCCTCCACCTCATAGAGCCTGTGGGCCCTAGCCACGTCAATGGCATTCATGTAATACTCTTCGCTGGTAATGTAATGTCCCTCGTTCTGAAAGATGATACCCAGTTCATTATAAGAACGAGCCAATAATTCATATTCGTCCGTCAAAGCCAGTCCGTTAATGCCAATTGAGAGGTAATAGACAGCCTGCGAAAAGTCATTGTTGATACAGCAGGCATCTCCTAATGTACAACTAGCATAATCTTTCAGGTCCTCATTGCCCCTCTCTTGAGCCATGTCAAAAAGGTCGCAAGCCAGGTCAAAATACTTTTCCGGATCCTTGCTTCTAGACCTTTTCACTTCATATATCAGCTCTACAACTTGTGGTGACGTTTTGCCAAACAACTCTTCCACTTATTCCCTCCATAGCGTCACTGTAAGGGTGCCATCCTGGGCATCCGCATTTATTATGATATTAGAATCTAATGTGTTAACAAATTTAAAATCTTTGGCAGTGCCAGAAATTGTAGCGTCCCAGCCCTCTGGTATGTAATATACCGGCAGAGAATGGGCATGCCTCTCCACGATTTTTAGACCCGCTGTCTTAACTGCCCCGTGGACTGTAGATGAAACCTGACAGACTCCGCCGCCCATGCCAGGCACATGCTCTGTGCCTACAATTATAGGTGCCATCACATAGCCATTTGCTGCTGTCCTAGGCTTAAAGGCCCGTGTTGCCGAGAATGTTTGTCCTGGTGCCACCACTGTGCCATTTAAATTATTTGCAGCCTGTTTGATGTTTATTGCTCTAGACTCTGTGGCATTGTAATTGGTAGTGTAAGCCCCCACAAGAGTATACTGGCTGGCCCCTGTCACAAGGCCAGGATTGACTGGGCTGGCATCTCTGCCCTCAGCCCTACCTGCATGTACATAGTGAAAAGCATATGCCGGCATGTTATCTCCATATGCTGCCACCAGGTCTGGATACCGGTTTTTATAATCATTGGCATTGAAAGAGGCGCTGGCATTGCGGCCCTCGTAGATGCCATAGTACATATAATGTTTTAAAAGCCCACCAGGGGTGTTACCAAAATTTGCCACCGCATCAGGATAATTTGCCCCATAATAAGTGTAGTCAAATACTGATGCCAGGGCCTGGGTCACATCTGCCTGAGCCGCCTTTGCCCTCATCCCAGAAAAGCAAAGCAAAACCCCTATCAATAAAACGTAAAAATATATCCCATAACTTCTTGAACTTGTTTTCATAAAGCCCTCCATTATTAGACACTTTTTCCTTAATTTATAATAACACACTTAGATTTTGTGATATATATAATAATCTTGTTTTTTACAAAAAAACAGGACCCCGAAGGGTCCTTGGTTCTTATTTCATGTTTGCTTTTTCGGCAAGCTCTCTGCGCTTTCTGAGAGCCCAGGCTCTGAGGCCTTTGGTCTTTTGGGTGTCGGTGCCGCCTGTTGATCCGTGCAATCCCTTTACCTTTGTGATGTAGAGACCAGATACTGTAGCCTTTACTTCCTTTTTGACTGGAACCTGATCAAAGATTTCTGCGTCACAGATAAGTGTAGCAACCTGTGGGCCAACCTTTGCTTTAACTACAGGGATCTTTGAGCGCTTTGCATACCATGGTGTAGATGCGATAACTGCCTCAGGTAGTCCTGAGTCCTTGAGTGGAAGGCGCTTTTTGTCGATGATTAGCATGCTAACCTGCTGTGCGACTGCATCCATCTGCTCCTGCTGCTCTGCTCTTCTCTTTTCTGTCTTTTTCCCCAAAAAGTATAGCCAGATAATAATGCCAATCATGACGGCAATTATTACAAGCATAACTATTAATCCTGTGTTCATAACTAACTCACCTTTCTAATTTACAACTAGGCTTAATTTTAACATGGCAGGTGGTTAAAAGCAATTGTTATTCCTGTCCAAAAACTCTTTTACAATTGTGTCGTATCTATCTGACAAGACCTCATACGACTGGGCATGACCAGCCCCTGGAGCCAAGTGAATCTCATGGTAGGCCCTGCACTGGTCTGCGGCCCTCCTACTGTGATTGCAGTTTATAAAATCGTCGGCCTGGCCGTGGATAAAGCAAATTGGTACGTCCAAATCCCCTGCCACCACATCAATTGGTCTGACCCTGTCCAGGCGGTAGCCGTGGAATATGACACTGGCCATGGACATGGCAAAGGTGAGCATCTTTGCTGTGCTGCCGCCCCCTAAAATCTCTTGGGACAGAATTCCCAGGTCTGTAAATGGGCAGTCTGCCACGCAAAAATCAAAGGTCTTATCAATGCCAATAGCAAGAAGAGATGAGGCTGCCCCCAGGCTCTCTCCGTGTAGTCCGATGGAAATATCTGGCCCAAATTTCTCCCTGAGTTTCCTTGCAATTTCCACAATATCTCTTGATTCTATACGTCCCATGGAGGTGTAACATTCTTTATTTTTTCCATGGTTTCTAATGTCGTATATGTAAATGCCATATCCCAAATCCCGGTAGATATGAGCGTATTTTACCATGCCGTACATGTTGGCTGTGTAACCGTGGGTGATGATTACAAATTTGTCAGGGACAGTGCCTGGGATGTAAAGGCCGTGGAGCACATAGCCGTCGGACATGGTCAGATTTACTTCCTCCCTGTCCCAGTCATCAAAATCAAACCATAGGCCATTTTTCTTTTCCCGGTCTATGGAGAATTCATATGTCTCTTTATTTTTTGGCTTGGTCATCACATTCATCAGGACAATGCCTGCTGCAAAGAAAGCAATGATAAGCAGTCCCATTATAATCAAAAAAATAAGCATGCCTACTCCTTTTAGTTGTTTGACATGCTTATTTTACCACATCTAGTGGTTGGTATATATAATATTTAAAATTTTAGAGGATTTATAGTTTCCAAATATCCTCGTTGTATTGGGCGATAGTTCTGTCAGATGAGAAAAATCCTGCATTTGCAATGTTCTTGATCATCTTGCGGCCCCATGATAGACGGTCCTCAAAGGCTGCATAGGCCTTTTCTCTGCATGCACAGTAGTCCTCAAAATCTGGGAAGGTCATGAACCAGTCCTTATTAAGGAGTTCATTGTATAGTCTCTCTAGGTTTTCCTTTTGTCCTACCTCCAGGACCTCATGGCTTATGATGAAATCAACAGCCCTCTTGAGTTTCTTGTCCTTATCATAGTAATCCTTAGAGCAGTATGAGCCGTCAGCATAGCGCTGGATAACTGTGTCTGAATCCTCACCAAAGATAAAGATATTGTCGTCTCCAACAAACTGGTGCATCTCCACATTGGCTCCGTCGTCAGTACCGATGGCGATGGCTCCATTTAGCATAAATTTCATGTTTGAGGTGCCGGATGCCTCCTTTGATGCAAGGGAAATCTGCTGGTGCAAATCGCAGGCAGGAATCAGTTTTTCAGCCAGGGTCACATTGTAGTTTTCTACCATAACCACCTTGAGATATGGACTTACCTCTGGGTCCTTTTCAATGATTTCTGACAGGCAGAGAATCAGGTGGATAATATCCTTTGCAATGACATAGGCAGGTGCTGCCTTGGCGCCAAAGATAACTGTGATTGGGCGGGCAGGTTTCTTGCCTTCCTTGATTTCAAAGTACTTGTTGATTACATAGAGGGCGTTCATCTGCTGTCGCTTGTACTCATGCAATCTCTTGATCTGGATATCGTACAGGCTGTTGTCATCAATGGTGATGCCCTGGGTCTTTTGCAGGTAATCCTTTAGTACTGTCTTTCTGAGTTGCTTTACATCTAGGAATTTTTGAACAACAGCATCGTCATTCATAAAATTCTCCAGTTTCTTTAACTCTGTTGCATCCTTTTTAAAGCCTGGTCCAATGAGGCTCTCAATGAGGGAGCACAGTTCTGGATTTGAATAAATCAGCCATCTTCTAAAGGTGATTCCGTTGGTCTTGTTGTTAAATTTCTCAGGATAAATCTTGTAGAAGTCGTTTAACTCTGTGTCCTTGAGAATCTCAGTGTGGAGGGCTGCAACACCGTTGATGGAAATACCGTAGTGGATATCCATGTGGGCCATGTGTACCAGGCCATCCCTTATAATATCTATCTTTTCGTTTTTATATTTCTTGTGAATCCTGTTGTGCAATTCTCGGATGATTGGCATCAACTGTGGCACCGCCTTCATCATAAAGTCGATAGGCCATTTTTCCAGGGCCTCGGCCAGAATTGTGTGGTTGGTGTATGCTGTACACTTGCTTACCACATCAATAGCCTCATCCACAGTCAGTCCCCTGATCTGCAGGAGCCTGATCAACTCTGGGATAACCATTGATGGGTGGGTATCGTTGATTTGGATCACTGCATAATCAGCCAGGTCGTAGAGGTTAGAGCCCTTTTCTTGTGCCTCATCCAGAATCAACTGGGCAGCGTTTGAAACCATAAAATACTGCTGGTAAACTCTCAGCAGTCTGCCGTTGTCATCGCTGTCATCAGGATAAAGGAAAAGGGTCAGATTCTTTGTAAACTGGCTCTTATCAAATTCAATTCCATCATGGACAATTGTCTCGTCCACTGTGTCCACATCAAAGAGGTGAAGTTTTGTTGTGACAGAATCATAGCCTGCCACATCGATATCATACATGCGGCTCTTTACATTGAATCCGCCAAAGTCCACTGTGTAGGTCCTGTCGGTCTTTGTCATCCAAGACTCCTTAGACATCCATGGGTTTGGCTCCTCAGTCTGGAGATTGTTTTCAAATACCTGCTTGAACAGTCCCAGGTGGTAGGCCAGTCCAACACCGTCACCATTGAGGCCCAGGGTTGCAATTGAATCCAAAAAACATGCAGCCAGTCGTCCCAAGCCACCGTTTCCTAGAGAAGGCTCAACCTCAATCTCCTCGATTTCGGCCAGGGACTTGCCACAAGCCTCCAGTTCAGCCTTTACCTCATCATACAATCCCAGATTTATCAAATTGTTGGAAAGCAATTTTCCAATCAAAAACTCAGCTGAGATATAGTAGAGTTTTTTCTTGCCGGCTTTGATTTCCTTTTTACCTGCGGCATCTTTTATAAACTCTAAAAGACCAATATAGATTTCCTCGTTGGTACACTGGTCCATGTACCTGCCAAATCTAACCTTAATATACTCGTTTACTTTCATATTCCCCTCCTGTGGTTTTATGATGACAGTATACTCGCAAAATACATATATTTACTTGCACTAAAAGTGCAAAAAGTGATACTATTCTATCAATTCTAAATTTATCATATTCAGGTGAGTTATGCTAAACATTGACCAATATCAGTCCATCCACGAGGTGAAAAGTCACTTTGACTACACAATCCCATACAACACATATCCTTGCACCATCCCCTTGGATTTTGAGTCGGTGCCCCTACACTGGCACGAGGACATGGAGTTTATCTATATCAAAAAGGGACACGGTCTTATTGTAATTGACGGTTGTGAAAATCCCGTGAGCCAGGGGGACATTGCCCTCCTTTTGCCTGGCAGTGTCCACGGCATCTTTCAGGATGGGGACTGGACCATGGAATACGAGAATATTATCTTTGATGGAAAAATGTTTGCGGGAGCCCTGGATGATTTTTACGACAAATTTTTGATTCCTATTTTTGACAAGGCAATTTCCCTGCCCACCATTTTCCACCAGGGGGTCATAGGCTACGAGTCTGTCAAAAGATACCTGGATTCCAACGACAATATCTCTGCCCACCGAGAGGGGCCCTGGGGTCTTGCCATAAAAGGCAACCTCTATCTTCTCTTTTTTGACCTTTGCAATCTCTATGAAAAAAAGGCTCCAGCCGGCAGAACAAACAAGTCTGAAAAACTGAAGCCAGTTATTAAATTTGTAGAATTAAATTATGGTCAGTCCATTACTGTGGCCCAGATGGCTGACCTATGCGGCTTTTCTGAGAGCCACTTTATGCGGTATTTTAAAGAATGTTTTGGGGTCAGTTTTGTCACCTATCTAAATGATTACAGGCTGTCTATGGCTGCCTCCCTCCTGCTGCAAAGCCAGGAGACCATACTGTCCATCTCCCAGCAGGTGGGCTTTGAAAACCTATCCCACTTTAACAGAAAATTTAAGGCCAAATTCAACAAGACTCCTCGAGAATATAGGGTGGACTAAAATCCCATCAGCCTAATCAGGTTGTAGTAATACTTTGGCAGGCCTGCTTTTCTCAGATTTTCTGCCAGATTCTCCAGTTTCAATTCTCCTATGTATTGGCTAAACCCATTTGGAGAATCCAGGTTTATAAGGTCACTTTCTGCCGGCAAATCCTTTTTAGAGTATGTGCCAGGAGCCGTTGTTATATCCACTTTCATCATCTCCGTGCCATCCTCTGCCACCAAAACCCGGGCCTGTCCCTGGCCTGGCTCCATGTCACATTGAATCTGGTATTCGTACTGGTCCAAATCTGCCACATTCATTATGTCATTGTAAATGTGGCCGGTCATATCTATATTAAATTCTCCCTTTGTGCGGCCCTGGTATAGGGCGGCCCTGTCCAGAGCAATAATGTCCAATTTAACCTGGGCATTCTCCTCCAAATCCAGGGTCAAATCTGCGGTAATGTTTTCATCCAAATCACTGCCAGTGCCTGTCAGGCTAAAAATATAGTCAGGCATTTTAGAAAAAATATTTACTGCAAAATTCTCCTCATCTCTAGGGAACTCAGCATAAATCATAGGGTCCACAGATATGGAATTTCTCTCATCATAAATTGCAAAGCCAGCCAGGCTCTTGTCTTTTTTGTGGAGGAAGGTGTCAAAGGTCATAACTAGCTTTACCTCAGACTTGTCCTTGTTAAGCCTATCCACCTCAGCCTGGGCCTGGGTGATTTCCTCATCTATTAAATCCATAACATCCAGGTAAAAATCCTCATAGTCATCCCCTGGCACATAACTCAATTCTCCAATCTCAAACTCGCCATCTATAGTGGCCCAGGCATTTGCCAAGTCCTGGAGCACTCTGGCAAACTCCATGTCACTTTTTAGCTGGGTGAGAAGCCTGACCTTGGTCTCTTCCAACTGCAGGTTGGTAACCCTTGCCCTGACTTGGGTGGTTTTTTCTAAGATTCCCTGGGCGGATATATCCTTGCTACTTGGTCTGGAGAATTCTAGTTCTTTTAGGGCCTCCCTAATATATTTTTCCGAGAATTTCCTATAAATCTCAGGGTCTACCATCTGGTCAGAAGGACTTAAGACTCCAGCATACATGGCAAACAGGTCTTTTAGGCCAAGGCCTGTGGCAGAACTGATATAGTCATCTGACAGTTCTGGAACCTGCAGGTAGGTCTGTCCTGTAGACAGGTCATATAAAATCTGGGCCGACAGGGTGTCAGACTCATTGATAGCCAAAGCGTATTCCTGGCAGATCTGGTCTGGACCCAGGCTATTCTTGGCATTTATTTCAAACTGGTCTATCCAGTTAAAGGCATCATCTTCCCCTATTTTATGTCCCAATTCTGATAGAAAATCCTCTCTTGGCTCCACTGCAATGTGGCTTTCTGAAGAATAGGTTCCATCCTCTGAAACAAGTTTAGATTCTTTGTCATAGTAGCCCCCGTATAGGTCTATCCAAGAATTGGCCAGACCCACATAGGCATCTGCCACATATTTGCCCCCTCGAGAATTCAACCAAAGGAGGGCTGCAAGGGCCAGGGCAATTACAAGCAGGGCAGTGCCCACTGGTATAAAAAGGCTTTTTAAACTAGGCTTTTGGTTTTTATCTTCCATACTTTTCTCCTATGATTTTGTCTTTAGACCCAGGAGAGATTCCCCTCCCCTAATTATTAGATCAATAAATAGCAAATATAAAATATACATGGCTAGTCTTCCCACATAGTAGTCATCATGAATGCCAGACATATAAAGGAATGTAGGGAAGAAAACCTGTATCTGTCTTGCTGACTTTAGGTCTATAAAAACAGGTGAAAGCAAGGCCGATGACAAAATTGCCAGGGGCATCACAAGACCTATGTTTTTTATTTTCCTAAGGACTGACACCAGAATGTCTCCTATTAAAATAATGGTCAGGTCGTATAGGAGAATCAAAGATAATTCTCTAGATACCGTGGTAAATGCCCCTCCTGCCAAGAGTCCAAAGAGGACCAAAAGGGATGGGACAATTACTATCACAAGAAAATATCCCATGTCTCTAAGAAAAGGAGTCTTGCTTTTCCACCAAATAAAGAGGCCATCCTCTCTATCTTTGATATAATACATGGCTCCGGCAAATCCACAGAGGAGCAACCAGAGCGAGAGGATTCCCCTGAGGGGCATGAGGAGGTAGCCCCCGTCTGAATCGTCTGCTCTATCCCCATCCAGGTATCCCATCTCAAAAAGGTTCCCCTCCAATTCATAAGTATCAAAAATATTGTTTAATTGATTTAAATCTGTATCTGAAAGGTCACGAAAATTCTCCATAGCATAGGCTCCCATTACCTCCTTTGCAATGAGGGGATAGAGTCTGGCAGACAAGAATTCTCTAGCCAGCAGGTGGCTGATTCCTTCCTCCCTCACCAGGATTCTCACCGGATTATCCGTGTCATTGTATCTTGCCATGTCAGCTATTGTAGAGTCAAAATCCTCTGGGATAATCCAGGCCTCAGTCAGGGTGGAATCCCTTAGATCAGCCTCCAATTGTTCTTTGTCATCATAAAAAACAAAGGTAAAAGAGCCTGGATTTTCCCTCAGGTCCTCTTGCAAGAAAGGGGCTGCATCTGAGACTACCGCCTCCTCAAAATAGAGGCCTATAGTCATAAACCCAGCCTGTCCCCTTGCCACCAAAGTCATGGCCAGCACCATAAGGGGCACCACCAGAATCATGGCAAGATAACTTTTCTTTTTTATTAATCTCTTAAAAAGAAGCCAATACTTAATCATATTCTCCCCTATCTAATCTTACTTCTCCTAATACAGGTGGCCAGCAGCAAAAATCCCAGCAGATAGGCCATCATCCAAAGCAGGGATAGGTCTGAATTATCTCCCAGGGCCACATTCTTTAGGTAGGAAAAGGCAACCCCTGTAGGTAGACATTCTCCGATGGTCTGGACCCTGGCTGGGAAAAATGCCTTTGGATAAAAATATCCTGACACATAGGACATGCCAATGAATAGCATAAAGGCTACCAGTATTTTATTTATGAGGCCCTGGATTGCCTCAAAGACAAAAAATCCCAGGGCAGACATCATGGCAAGGACAGGCAATAGGCCAAAAGCCAATTTAAACATAATAGTAATCACAGATGACTGACCAAGTGTCAGGCCTATAAATTCTCCTGGGTTCATTCCTGTGATGTGAGAAAAGCCTTGAGAATTAAAGGCAATTACAAGGATTACCAAGACAATAATCAGTCCCAGACTGATTAAATTTATGGCAAAAAATGCCAGGTATTCTGCCAGCACTTGCAGCCAGGCAGCCAGGCCCTTCGCCCTAAAAAACAAGGTCCTGGCCCGGTCATGCCCAATAAAAAATGATATGGAGCAAAAACTTATCAAAAGCATGAAAAAGAGGCTGATGCCTATTATGTAATAGGCCGGTGTGGACAGGCCATCGGATAGTCCTAAGGATTCAATGGTGGCCACATTTGTCCTAGCCAGAATGCTATTTATATAAGTCATAAAAATGGCATTTACACTCACCTGGCCCATATATTCTCGGAGGCTGCATATACCTTTTTCGGAATATACCACCAGGTGGCTGACTGCAGAGGCAACCTCGTCCATCATGACGTTGCTGATTCCCTTTTGGCCGGATGTGGCATAGTAGGTGATTTTGGAGTCATTTTTCATGGAATCTATGGAGTCCAAAAACTCTGGGGTGATGACCACATAGGCAGAGATTTTGCCGTGGCGCATGGCAGATTTGGCCCTGTCCTCATCCCTGTAATCCACCAGTTCAATCATGTATTTGCTCTGGTCCATGGACTGGATGCCCTGGATCCCCAGTTTTAGCAACTCCTGGTCTGTGGACCCCACCAGGCCCAGCCGGTATCTTTGACTATCCAACTGGTAGGCAGAATTAGAAATCAGCCCATAGGCAATGGCTGCCATAAGGGCTGCCACGGCCAAATTTAAGGCCAGGATCCCTGGCAGGAGTTTGGTTATTCTCTTCAGTTGTAATAATAAATATTTACTGAACATTTAAAGCCTTCCAATCAAATGAGGCACATCGCCGTCATACCTATAATCTGAGAATTTGCCATCCTTTAGGATGCAGCACTTGTTGCATATTTCTATCTCCGACACCTCGTGGGTGGCCAGAATCAGGCTGCCTCCCTGGCGCCTAAACTGGTTAAAGTAGGTGTATATATTCTCTTTGCAAACCAGGTCAAGGGCCGCCGTTGGCTCGTCCAAAAGCAAGAGTTTTGGCTTGGAATTTATGGCGCAGCCAATAGTCAATCTCTTTTTCATGCCTCCCGACATTTTGCTGACAGGCACCTTCAAAAATTGGTCGATTTCTAACATGGCCAAAAATCCATCGGTTAGTTCCTTTTTTAACCTGTCCTTTGGGTACCACATCCGCAGGTTGTCCCAGGCTGTTAGTTCCTCTATGAGGGGATTCTCCTGGGGCACGTATGACACCAGTTGGTTTCTCAGTTTGGCATTTTTTAGCAGGTCTTTTCCGTCCATATTAAAAAAGCCGGAATCGCATTTTTGCAGTCCGGCCAAGATGGTAAGCAAGGTAGATTTTCCGCTGCCATTCTCGCCGATGATTCCCACCATCTGACCTGGCTCCACCTCCAGGTCCACTCCACTGAGGACCTGATTTTTACCATATTTTTTGTAAATGTTTTTGATTTCAATCATGGTTACTCTCCCAAACAAAATCCTTATTCAAAAAGAGAATTGTAGTCATAGGAATTATAAAAGTCCCTCTCCTGGTTTAAATAATCTTTGTAATTCTCCTGGGTCAACTGGTTTGTGCCTGAATAAATCATCCCCAGAATGTCTGTGTTTACCCAGTCCCCATGGTGGCACTCGTCCTTGTAATTATCCAGGTCGGTGATTAAATCATATTCTGTATTAAATGAGAATAGGTGAATATTGTCACATTCCAACATCATCTCTATAGCATCTTTTTCGGCGTCGATGCGACGATTTAGGGTGCCGTCCTCATAGACATGGCCCCACCAGGCTATGGAATATGGGGTGAAATAATAATAAAAGTCTACATCAGGATTTGCCTTTGCCACTGCAATGACATTGTCCCTTACGTTTCTTTTGGTAGAATCCTGTAGTTCTTTAACATAGGGCTGATTGATGGAAGGAGCCGCAAATTCTGTCCTGTCAGCCAGGACTGCATCTGGACCAAACTGGGCATCTGACATCCAATTGCTGTAGTCATCAAAAGATGTGATACCAGCCTTCTTGCCATTTATCATGTCCCGGATCATAGGCAGGCAAATCTCAAAGGCAATCTCTTTATTAAAAAGGTAGTTTACATCATTGAAAGGATTGCGGTCGTATAGATAGGTAGGGTATGTGCCTGCTGCATCACCAGTCTCCGCCACATCATCCATCAGGTATGCATAGTCCAAAGGCCTGATGACAAATTTCACTTTAGGATTTACTTTTAATGCCTTTGCAATGTTGTCTCCTATCTCGGAATAAGAGGCCCCGGCAAAGGTGACTTTTATGGACTTTGAGTCAAAGATTTCATCCACCTGGCTGGTCTTAAAATTTTGGGCCATAGATGTGCCTGTGACAATTGCGTCATAGTCAAAATTTTTAATGATACCGTCGTTTTGGCTCCGCTCATTATCTAACTTATAATACATATTCTCTAGGGGCTTGTGGTAATGAAAATATGGGTCAATTACCGCCACCATTGTCCCTATGCCTAGGCAAATAATAAGGGCTATGGCCAAACTTATAAGCCACCATTTCTTGCTTGATTTATACATTGATGCTCCTGATTCTCTATATCTATTCTAAAAATTAAAATATAAGAAAGTGCTGATTCCAGAAAGGGAAATAATGCTAAGGCCCAGCAGTAGGCCTGTAAAGATTGTGCCCTTTATGCTAGGGGAGAATTCTGCCATTCTCTCGTGGGTATTCTTTGCTCCCAGGACAATAAATAAGGCCAGGAAATAATAGATGCCCACATAAATAAATGGGAGGGAATGGGTAATAGCAGTGCCATCCAGGAAAAATTTTAGGATTGGGGTCTGGAATGCATATAGGATATTCACGTCAATTGGTGTGAAATCCACATACAAAATCTGCTTTATAAATTCTATGCCATCAGCAATTGTATTTGCCCTAAAAAATACCCAGGCCAGACAGACAAAAGTCTGAGTGATTATCCATCCCAAGGCTGGATGCAATTCTTCAAAAAATTCTTTCTTGCCCCTGGTAATCATCTGGAAAATGCCATGGAGTATTGACCAGAAAACAAAGGTCCAGGCAGCCCCGTGCCAGAGTCCACTGAGCAAAAATACGATAAAGATATTCACATAGGTGCGGACATTTCCCTTGCGATTTCCACCGAGAGGGATGTAGACATACCTGGTAAAAAATCTGGTGAGGGTCATGTGCCATCTCTTCCAAAAATCTGCAATGGTACATGCCTTGTATGGGCTGTTAAAATTGATAGGCAAATCTATATTTAGCATCTGGCCGATACCTATGGCCATGTCGCAATATCCGCTAAAGTCAAAATACAACTGGAATGTGTAGGCGATGGCCACGAGAATTGCGTTGGTTGCCTGCAGTAAGTCCACCCTGTCAAATCCCCAGTTTGCTGCCTGTCCAAAGACATCTGCTATCAATACTTTTTTGCCCAGGCCCATGGCAAACATGTATAGTCCTCTTGCCATATTGTCCCAGTTTAGTGACTTTTTGCTCTTGTCCAAAAGCTGAGGAATCAATTCATCATGAGTAACAATTGGTCCCGCAATCAATTGAGGGAAAAAGGTAACATAGCAAGCGTAGGTCAAATAGTCATAGTCCGGCACCTGACCCCTATAGGTATCCACCACAAATGATATCTGCTGGAAGGTAAAAAAGGAAATGCCAAGGGGCAAGAGAATGTGCTTTAATGGCCAATCCGTGCCTGCTATTGCATTGACATTCTCCATGAAAAAATCCATGTATTTGAAGTAGAAAATAATTGATAGGTTTGCTGCCACAGCCAGAATCATAACTGGCTTGCGAGGGTTTTTCTCCCCATCTTTTGGCCCTGGCATCCCCTGCATCCACAGGTAAAAGAGATAATTGATGCAAACACTTGCCACAATTATGAGCAAATAGGATGGGTTAAAGTATCCATAAAACCAGAGGGACATGGCCAGCAGGAAGGCAAGGCCAAGCCTCTCCTTGCCAAATCTATTCAGCAAGAAATAACCCACTATGCATATTGGTAAAAATAAAAATATGAATATATATGAATTGAAAAGCATAGAATTCTCCCATAGGTTTCTTAAACTTCTTTAATTATAGAATATGTGGGGGAGATTATGTAGTAAATTAATTTAATACTAGAGGAAAGATAAAAACTTCTTTGCTGAATTTACAAAAATAACCCTCTTTACTAAGTTTTTATCATTCAGTAAAGAGGGTATATATCTGAAGTTTTCAGCAAGGGTCTATTTTAGCGCCTGGGCGATATCGGCAATCAGGTCTTCCTTGTCCTCCAGACCGCAAGAGATGCGGATGAGGCCGGCTGGGATGCCTGCTGCCTCCAGCTGCTGGTCTGACATCTGGCGATGGGTAGATGTGGCTGGGTTTAGGCAGCATGTACGAGCATCTGCCACGTGGGTCTCAATTGCCCCCAGACGGAGTTTGCCCATAAATTCCTCTGCTGCTTTTCTGCCTCCCTTTAATTCGAAGGAAACAACTCCACAGCCTCCATTAGGCATGTATTTTTTTGCGATTTCATAATATTTATCAGACTTAAGTCCTGGGTAATTTACCTTCTTTACCTCAGGCTGCTTCTCCAAAAATTCTGCAACTGCCAGACCGTTTTCTACGTGGCGAGGCATACGAACGTGAAGGGACTCCAAGCCCAGATTTAAAAGGAATGCATTCTGTGGGGACTGGATGCAACCAAAGTCGCGCATAAGCTGGGCTGTAGCCTTTGTGATAAAGGCTCCCTCTTTGCCAAATTTCTCAGCATAGGTAATGCCGTGGTAACTGTCATCTGGTGTGCAAAGTCCTGGGAATTTGTCAGCGTGAGCCATCCAATCAAAATTGCCAGAATCAACGATGCAGCCACCTACTGCTGCTCCGTGGCCATCCATGTATTTTGTGGTAGAGTGGGTAACAATGTCTGCGCCCCACTGGATTGGGCGGCAGTTTACAGGAGTTGGGAATGTGTTATCCACGATGAGTGGTACCCCGTGTGCATGTGCTACCTTTGCAAATTTTTCTATATCCAAAACTGTCAATGCTGGATTTGCGATGGTCTCCCCAAACATTGCCCTGGTGTTGTCTTGAAATGCTGCGTTTAACTCATCCTCTGAGGCATCTGGTGAAACGAATGTCACATCGATTCCCATCTTTTTCATGGTAACTTCGATGAGATTGAAAGTACCACCATAGATAGAAGATGATGCCACAATGTGACTGCCGCACTCACAAATATTAAAGAGGGCAAAGAAATTTGCTGCCTGTCCTGATGATGTAAGCATGGCTGCTGTGCCTCCCTCTAGGGCTGCAATCTTTGCTGCCACCGCATCATTGGTAGGATTCTGGAGTCTGGTATAAAAATATCCGCTGGCCTCCAGATCAAATAGTTTTCCCATGTCCTCTGAGGTGTCATATTTAAATGTTGTAGACTGGATGATTGGAATCTGACGAGGCTCTCCATTGCCTGGTGTATATCCAGCCTGCACACATCTGGTTCCCATTCCCTGATTGCTCATAATTATTTCTCCTTTATCTGTAGAATCAAAATGCTGATTCCTATTTTCACACTGAGAATACTTTATCACTCTAAAGTAGATTTTTAAATAATGAATTTCCTATGGCTTGTAATAGTTTTTGCTTATTTATCCTTTTTTTGTAATCCCTGTTCCTTGAGATAATTGCTTTCTTTCATGGCTGCAAAAAGGGCATCACGCATAAGCCCCCTGGCCTCTGGCGACATCTTGCCCAGGTCTTCAAACATAGGTGAGAAATGCCATCTGAGAATTATCTTAGAATAGTCCTCGTACAGTTCCCTGCCCAGGGGCAGGACTGTCACCTCCATGTTTTTTTGACTGCCGGCCTGATAATTTTTTTCTAAAAGTTTTTTGTCGCAGAGCCGGGATACGATCTTTGAAAAGTTAGACCTGGTTATTCCAAGGCGGTTGGCAATAACTGCCATGTGCTCATGCCTTTCTTCATTCTCCAGTAAATACTCTATTACCTGAATCTGAGCGTATGAATATGTTATTCCCTTGTACTCCATTTTTTCAGGTTTGTATGCTGCTGCATAAATATTGCAATAATGAATCAGAGCCTCCACTACATCGCGGTACTCCCCCATCCATTCTAGTTTCATTGGCTTATACCTCCTCCTCTATTTTATATATTTTAGGCCTGTCTTGGTAGAAAATATTTAATATAGGCGGGGAGAATTATTTTCAGACTTTTATATTAAAGGGACAGACAATAATTGTGGATATTGTACAAATTTGTATTTATATCAACTTTGTCATATTGCAATTCTGACAATAAAGAACTAGGATTAAATTGATTCCATTGGAAACAAAATCTTTGTATTGGAGGGTAAAGGTATGAAGAAAAACAAAAAACTAATGCTGCTATGTGTTTCACTGGTCATTATACTTTTGGGAAGTATCTTTGCATCAGTTTTTAATGGCGGCACAGGGGTTAGAGTATCCCGAATTTCTTTTGAGGCTGCAAACGGTCAGCTCAGCGGACTTTTGTATATGCCAAAGGATGCTTCCGAATCTAATCCAAAACCAACAGTTATCGTTACACATGGTTATTTAAATTCTGCAGAAATGCAAGATGCAAATGCCATCGAACTAAGCCGAAGGGGATTTGTTGTTTTGGCCCTAGACCAGTATGATCATGGTCATTCAAACATCAATGATGAAATGTATTCAGACACATCTTTCGTAGGTATCTGGTTCCCATTCTGGGTAAATTCAATGCATGACGCAGTTGCCTACATGTATGAGCAGCCTTACGTCCTAAAGGATGAGGCCGGAAATGGAATCATTGGGGTAACCGGACATTCAATGGGCGGATTCGGCACTACAATGGCTATGGCCATGGACGAGCAGGAGGCTTTGGAGACTGGTGTTAGAAAAATCTATGCCGGCCTTACAGAGGGCTCCGACTTTTCTTACACAGGATTAGCAGGTGTAGATGTTGCCGCAGCAGACGCTTTAGGCGGTGGCAGAACAATGGGTAAAGTTGCAGCTCAATATGATGAGTTCTTTTTTAATGACCCAGCAGAGCAAGGAGGCACTGTCCGTCACAAGGATTATGTTTCAACACCTGATGGCTTGGCATTCCTGCAGCAGACCTCTGAGGCTGAGGCCAACAAATGGTATAGCACCTCTGATGGCGGCAAGAGAATTATCTATGAGCCATCACAGACTCACCCATGGAATCATTTCTCTAAGAAAACAACTGGATCTGCTATAGATTTCTATCAGACTGCTTTTGCAGATTATGCTGATTCTCTTAGTTTTAAAAATCCATCTTCTCAAATCTGGCAGCTCAAGGAATTCTTTGAGTGTGTAGCCTTAGTTGGATTTGTAATCTTAATACTTGCAGTATTCTCACTACTAATCGAGGCACCATTCTTTAACAAGTCTGTATCAGATGAGCTAGTTGTTGCACCATCTCCTACCGGTGCCAAGAGAATTGTCTCTATTGTAATCACAATAGTTGCAGTCTTACTGCCAGCTATATTCTTCACTCCACTGATGGACGATGGAGTAGGCTCAAAGGGTCTAAATATCCTCTTTGGCATTGGCCTGGCGGCTGCAGTGGTTGGACTCGTTTACTTTGTAATCAGCCTTGTTAAAAAGACAGGCAGGGCTACCACTCTTGCTTCTTGCATTATGACAGTGGCAGGTGGACTGCTGGCTGTAGTTTGCAAAGTTCCTATGTATCAAAACTATGCTGTATTTACAGCACCTGGCCTAAACAGCATCGCATACTGGACCATAGCCTGTGCTCTCATTGCTGTGACCATCATGAGTTGCGTTTTCTTGTTCCTAAAGGACAAAGAAGAAACCAGCCTTGCATCATATGGTCTAGTGTTCAAACCAACCACAATTATTTCAGGCATCTGCACCGGACTTTGCACAGTTGTGATTGCTTACCTTGTATTATTCGCAGTAGACGCTATATTCCATGTAGACTTCAGAATATGGACATTTGCATTCAAAACCTTTGACGGCAATATCCTTCCTGCCATCTGCACCTACTTGCCAACATTCCTGCTTTTCTATCTGGTGTCTACAGCATCAATTACTGTAAATACAAATACAGAAAAGCTGCAGGGATTGCCGGGATATTTCCTCGCCATCGCACTGAATGCAGGGGGCGCCATCATTTGGCTCCTCAGACAGTACATCACCCTGTTTGCAACAGGAGTTTCTGCTCATCCAAATTCAGCACTGTCAGGAATTGTCTTGGTGGCAATGGTACCAACACTTTCTATTGCAGCCATCATTTCCAGATATGCCTACAAGAGAACTGGCAATATTTGGGCTGCCGGAGTCCTAAATGGAGTGCTCATGACTACCATGGCTGTGGCCAATACCATGGTTGCCTTTAAATAACAGAATTATAACCTCCTAAATTAAGAGAGAGCTGGGACTATGCCCCAGCTCTCTTTCACTGTAGTTTTTTCAATTATGTCTTAAATAATATCCCATTCAAACCATATTGCTCCCAAACTTAATCAGAGTTTACTGATGACTATTTGCCTACGGGATATTACCTTCTTTTTTACTGTATTCTAAATCCTTCTTCACGTATTAAAGTTGTGAATATCCGAAAGAGTTTACAATTGCATCAATTGGGACGCCGGATTTACATAGTGGGCAATCGTGGAGTGGGTATGAATTGTAGTTTGGTATATCAGACTCTCTGAATGCGGAAATTACCGGGATACCATCCACGTCTTGGACTGCTGAAAAGATGGCGCAGGCACCACCTATTGTGGCTCCATAATACCTTACACATTCCGCCAGGCTGGCCAAGGTACGACCAGTAGAAAGAGATCCAAAAAGGAGAAGGACATGCTTGTCACGGACAGCCAGTTGCATGTTGTCTCTAAAGATGTGCTGGCCTGTGGAGGTCAATTCCGGTGCAGTGACATAGATAGTCTTGTGCTGATTGTAATTTGCCACTCCGGCTTTGGTTAATTCATCTGCCAGATAAGCTCCCACAACCTCCATGCCATCAGCGCAGACAATAGTGTCTACCGGCACAGACAGGGAATAGTGCATAGCCAGGAGAGACGCCACACCGTGAGCCTCACGAGCTCTTGTTTTCATGGCACCTATTTCCATATAGTTTGTGATATGAGAATGGTTTGTGGCAAAATGTCCTGGTATAATTCTCAGGACCACGTCAGAATTTAAAGAAGCTGGAATCTTTGTATAATCTTTTAGCATTTGTTACCTCCCATAGTAATAAACCTAAAGCCAAGTCTTCTTGCTGACACTTTCATTGTTCTATCAGCAATAATTCAACATGTAATAATCTCAAATACCTTTTCCAAAAATAGTATATCACAAACATATTAATAATTATCTGAATTTTCTCGGAACTATATTTAATAATCAGAAATATTCTTTCGCCAGGCTTGTTTCGCGGAAAGATGATGCACGATGACCTGAAGACAATTATATTCCGGTATAGGTATTTGTTTTTCATCAGAAAAACAAATGCCGGACATTGACCAACATTTTCTAAAAGAAAATGTTGCCTGGCAACGCCAGGTTCTTGTGGGCTTTTCCTTAAGTAGCCCACAAGAAGTCATTTAGACCTTGCAAACGCACATCCATCGCGGAATGCAGTGATGGAGGCATAGAATCATGGGTGATTTGATGACCCAAAGATGTGATTCCGGTATCGCATTGGATTTGTGAGGGGTGTTTCGCGGAAATGGGCTAAATTGGCCTGTTCGGGTGGACCAGAAAATAGACTTTCGGTATTGATATGCATTTGTGGGGCTTGTTTCGCGGAAAAATGATGCACGATGACCTCCAGACAATTATATTCCGGTATTCAGGCCTTGCAAATGCATATGCGTCGCGGAATGGACATTTCGGGCTTGGTGAAAACTATGGAAATAGGCCACTTCCGGTATTTAGACCTTCCAAACGCATATCCATCGCGGAATGAAGTGAAAGGAGCCAGTGAGTTTGGCCATTTTATCGCCTATATATTGGAAAACCGGTATGGATATGCGTTTATAAGGGGTGTTTCGCGGAAATGGACTATTATGGCTTGCTCCACTGCACTAGAAAATTGTATTCCGGTATCGCATTGAGTTTGTGAGGCTTGTTTCGCGGAAAAATGATGCGCGATAACTTGAAGACAATTATATTCCGGTATTTAGAGTCTGCAAATGCACATCCGTCGCGGAATGGACATTTCGGGCCAGCGCAAAAGTAAGGAAATGCGCCAATTCCGGTATCTAGGCCTTGCAAACGCATATCCATCGCGGAATGAGATAGAGAAGGCCTACGAATCTGGCCTTTTTGTAGACTAAAAGCGGTCCCTCCGGTATGGATATGCGTTTGTGAGGGCTATTTCGCGGAATTCAGTTGAATTGGCCTGTGTTAGTGGGCTTGAAAATCTACAAAAAAAGTTCCTGCATCTGGCATCCGCCAGATGCAGGAACTAAAACATCTAATCCTATTCGCTTAGCCCTTATAAGAATTCATAGCCTCAACAACTGCATTAATTTCCTCATCAGTAAGCTCTGGGAACATTGGGATTGTAACACCATGCTCAGCCAGGTCTTCTGCAACAGGAAAATCGCCAGCCTTGTATCCTAGGTCGCTAAAACAAGCCTGCAGGTGCATAGGCACTGGGAAGTATACGCCTGTGGCGATGCCTTTCTCCTCCATGTATGCACGGAACTTACTCCTATCTCCTTTGATTTTAAGAGGATATACATAGAAAATGTGCTCATTGTAAGGAGCCACTGTTGGCTTTACAAAGAGGTCATTGTCAATCTTTTCATCATAGATGGCAGCGATTTGTCTACGCTTTTCATTCCATGAGTCAAGGTGTGGCAACTTAACAGAAAGAAGGGCTGCCTGGAGGGCATCCAGTCTTGAGTTAAAGCCAACCAAGTAATTGTAATATTTTGGAAGATTGCCGTGGAAGTCAATCTTGTTTTCGTCGAAAGAATCTGCCTGGCCATGGAGTCTAGCATAGGTGTATGCTCCGTTTATTCCTGAGCCGTGTACGCGGTATGCCAAAACACCCTTGTAAAGGTCCTCATTGTTTGTCACAACTATGCCGGCATCCCCTGCTGCTCCCAGATTTTTGGTAGGGAAAAATGATACGCAGGCAATGTCTCCAAGGGTGCATGTCCTGTATGATTTATATCTAGCGCCAGCAGCCTGGGCACAGTCTTCGATAACATATGCGCCACGCTCGTGAGCTATCTCGCAGATGGCATCCATGTCAGCAGCCTGACCATAGATATGTACTGGGATGACAGCCTTTGTCTTTTTAGTAAAGGCATTCTCCAATTTCTTTGGATCCATTGTGTATGTAACTGGGTCTATGTCTACAAAGACTGGCCGTGCACCAACCTGTGCAATAGCCTCGGCTGTAGATACAAATGTCATAGCTGTGGTGATTACCTCATCACCGGCACCGATGCCGCAGGCCAAAAGAGCCATCACAAGGGCATCTGTGCCGTTGCCTACGCCCACTGCATATTTTGCTCCGCAGTACTTAGCAAAGGCATTCTCAAAGTCTGACACCTTTGATCCTAATATGTAGCCCCCAGAGTGAAGCACCTCCAGGGCGGCTTTGTCTAATTCATCCTGCAGGGAAGCGTACTGTCTCTGCACATTCATTACTGGAATCATAATTTCCTCCTAAAATCCAAGCAATGCTCTTGAGCTGGCTATTGCAATACCGATGATGATTACAACCAGACCAAGGGATTTGCGTTTTGAAATCCTTTCGCCAAGGAATATTTTACCCATGATGGCCACCCAAATGTATCCTGTGGCCTCCAATATTGGTCCCAAAGAAAGGGGAACCACCTTGTATGCATAAAGGGCGCAGAAAGTAGCGCTAAAGAAAATAGCGTAAGCAAAAATAACAAGTGGGTTGAGGTACTCAGCCAGTTTGTTAGGGTATTCTCGCTGGGCTGCTTTTTTTAGCATAATCTGGGCAATAGACGAAATGAAGGTGCCAGTCAGCATGATAATCATAAAAACGATCATATCTTTATTAATCATTTGACACCTCCTTAGATGGCTCATCAGAGTCTGACTTGCCTGTTATTTCCTCGTCTCCTGTCACAACCAGGTAGACCCCAAAAATAACAACTGCGGCTCCGATAACCCTTTCAATAGTGATGGTCTCATGAAAAACAAGAGTGCCCCAAACCAGGCCCCAAATAGTGGTTACGGCCTTGTTTGCATATGATGTAATAAGGGGCAGATGCTTTAGAATCTGCTGCCAGGCAATTGCATAGAATCCCAAAAGGGCAATGACAATTCCGTAGAAAAATATCCATTCTTTGGATAAAAAATCATAGGATGCTGCCATCTTTGAGCTGATTCCATTTATAGAATAAATGAGAATAATCAGGTGGAGTATGAACAGCCATTTAATGTTTTCTTTTTTCATAATAAATATCTAATCTAAATCTTTTTTGAAACTATATATCTAGGACGACGCTTGGTTTCGTCGTATATTTTTTCCAAATAGGTGCCGATGATACCAAGGGCAATCATGATGATTGAGCCTGTGATAAGTATCAAAAGAATAACTGTGGTAAATCCACCTGCAGAATCTCCCATGGCATATCTAACCAGTGTTTGGATTGCAAGAATTACTGCAAACACGAAGAAGATTCCCCCGGCCCAGGTAACAAGCTGCATAGGTGCAGAGGAAAATTCCATAATGTTATTAATGGCATATTTTATCAGTTTGCCTGTGGACCATTTGCTCTCTCCGGCCACACGCTCCGCCACGTCAAATTCCACCTCGGTAGTGGCAAATCCCACCCATGAGGAAAGGGCCCTAAAGAAAGTGTGGTATTCCGGCAGGGATAGCAATGCATCCACAGCACGTCTATCCATGAGTTTAAAATCAGAAGCACGGCTCATGTCAACCCCTGTGGCCTTGCTCATAATGGTATAAAAAGACCTGGCGCTAGCCTTGTGGAATTTTGACTCGTCACCCCGGGATTTTTTAACTCCCTCGATTACCTCGTAGCCCTCCTGCCATTTTTGATACATAGGGACAAGGGTCTCTGCTGGATGCTGGAGGTCACAGTCCATCACTGCCACACAATCGCCATCCGCCTGGGCAACACCGGCAAGCACTGCTGCCTCCTTGCCAAAATTACGGGAAAAAGAAACGCCATGGACATGGTTGTCCCTTGCAGCGGCCTCATCTATCCTTTTCCAAGTCAAATCACGGGATCCGTCATCTACAAAAATCAGGTCATAGTTAATGCCAGCATCTGAAAGCACCTGTCCGATTGCTCCCACAGCCCTGTCTATATTGTCCTGCTCATTGTAGGCAGGAAGCACAACTGTCATTTTGCCTTCTCTCATGAGAATTTACCTTTCTTGTAAGTAGAAAAAACTACTAAGCATTCTTGAATTTCTCCAACATTTCTTTAACGTAGTCGGTAGTCATAATCTTGTCCACTGTGCCGGCCACATCCAGTCTCTTTGTATTGTGTGATGTATATGCATCAGCAGCCATAGTGTGAACCTCGCCATCAACAAAAAATTTGTCGTAGTTTAAGTCACGGCCGTCTGGAAGAACACGGTAGTAGTTGCCCATATCGATAGAGCGGACACACTCCTCGTTAGTCATCAATGTCTCGTATAATTTTTCTCCGTGACGGGTACCAATAATCTTTGTACCTGTGTCACCAAAGAGCTGCTGTACAGCCTTTGCCAAATCGCCGATTGTAGAAGCGTCCGACTTTTGTACAAACAAATCACCTGGCTCACCATGCTCAAATGCAAACATAACAAGGGCAACAGCCTCATCCAAATTCATAAGGAAACGGGTCATGTTTGGGTCTGTGATTGTGATAGGGTTGCCAGCCTTAATCTGGTCGATGAAAAGTGGAATAACTGAACCACGAGAGCACATAACATTGCCGTAACGAGTGGTGCAGATTGTGGTGCGGCCTGCTGCAACGCGGGCATTGGCACCGATTACCTTTTCCATCATAGCCTTAGAGATACCCATGGCATTGATAGGATAAGCAGCCTTGTCAGTAGAAAGGCAAACTACCCTCTGTACACCTGCCTCAACAGCAGCATGGAGAACATTGTCTGTACCCTCCACATTTGTGCGGACAGCCTCCATTGGGAAGAACTCGCATGATGGCACCTGCTTTAAAGCAGCTGCATGAAAAATAAAGTCAACTCCTGGCATTGCATCCTGAACAGAGCGCATGTCACGGACATTTCCTATATAAAATTTTACCTTGCTGGCATACTCTGGATGCTCAGCCTGCAGCTGGTGTCTCATGTCATCCTGCTTTTTCTCATCACGAGAAAAAATACGGATTTCCTTTAAATCACTGTCCAAAAAATGCTTTAAAACAGTTGAGCCAAAGGATCCTGTACCACCTGTAATCATCAGGGTTTTATCCTTAAACAAATCGCAATTCATACTTCAAATCTCCTAATCCGCCAGTTCCTAATACTACATGCTCCCGCAGGCCACCTCCCGCACTCTCCCAAGCAAACTCCCCACAAAAGTGGGTCCCCTCTTGCTCGGCGCGGGGCCTTCCTGCTCGCGCTTGCCCAGCTTATGTACTGGCTCATCTAAATATTTTATACTACAAATCCTTACGCCACACCATCTTGTTAACGACCCCAGTGTAGGACTGGATTATCTTTACCACCTTGGTGGATACGTTTTCTTCGATATAATCTGGTACCGGTATACCATAGTCCCCTTCTTCGTTCATGTCAATAGCTGTGGTGACAGCCTGAAGGAGAGATTTTTCATCTATACCTGCCAGAACAAAGCAGGCTTTGTCCAGCGCCTCTGGGCGCTCGGTAGATGTACGGATGCAAACCGCTGGGAATGGATGGCCGATGCTAGTAAAGAATGATGACTCCTCTGGCAAGGTGCCGGAATCAGAAACTACTGCAAAAGCATTCATCTGCAGGTGGTTGTAATCGTGGAAACCTAGTGGCTCGTGCATGCGGACCCTTGGATCCAGTTTAAATCCTGTGGCCTCCAGTCTCTTGCGAGATCTAGGATGGCAACTATAGAGAATTGGCATATCATATTTCTCAGCCAGTTTGTTGATAGCGGTAAAAAGGCTGGTAAAATTCTTTTCTGTGTCTATATTCTCCTCTCTGTGCGCAGACAAGAGGATATATTTCTTTGGCTCCAAGCCCAACTTTTCCAACACATCGCTGGCCTGGATTGCCTCTAGATTCTCATGCAAAACCTCTGCCATAGGAGAACCAGTGACATAGGTGCGCTCCTTTGGCAATCCGCATTCAGCCAAATATCTGCGGGCATGCTCAGAATATGCCATATTTACATCGGAGATGATATCAACGATACGACGGTTGGTCTCCTCTGGCAGGCACTCATCCTTGCATCTGTTTCCAGCCTCCATGTGGAAAATAGGGATGTGTAATCTCTTTGCTGCAATGGCTGACAGGCAAGAGTTTGTGTCACCAAGAATCAAGAGGGCATCAGGCTCTACCTCCACCATAAGCTCGTAAGATCTTGCAATAATGTTTCCCACAGTCTGGCCTAAGTTGTCACCAACTGCCTCCATATATACATCTGGATCATCCAACTGTAGGTCTTTGAAAAACACTCCGTTTAGGTTGTAATCATAATTCTGGCCTGTGTGTGCCAAAAGACAGTCAAAATACTTGCGGCACTTTTTTATTACTGCGGCCAGTCTGATAATCTCAGGACGGGTGCCTACAATAATAAGTAACTTTAATCTTCCATCATTTTTAAATCCCATAAAATTGCTCCTCTATTTAAACTTCCTCTCGGAATGTATCTGGCTTTTCAGCTTTTAGAGTTTCGTTGGCCCACATGAGGGTAACTAAATTCTCGGTTTTAGATAGGTTGATAATGTTGTGAGCGTATCCTGGCAGCATGTGAACAGCCTGGATTTTGTCTCCGGAAACAGGAAATTCTATCACTGGGAATGGATTTCCATTTTCGTCTAGTCCAATCTTGCGCTGCTGAATCAGGCCCTTTCCGCTGACCACGATAAAGAACTCCCACTTGGTGTGGTGCCAGTGCTGGCCTTTGGTGATGCCAGGTTTGCTGACGTTGACAGAAATCTGACCATGGCTGTGGGTCTTTAATAATTCTGTAAATGACCCTCTGTCGTCACATTTCATATCAAGATCAAATAGGACCTTGTCCTCTGGCAGATAGGAAAGATAGGTGCTATATAGTTTCTTTGCAAAAGACCCATCAGGAATGGCTGGCACAAAGAGAGTCTTTGGCTGGGCCACAAAAGTATCCAGCAACTCTACGATTTCTCCCAAGGTCACATGGTGGCTAACAGGCACATAGGCATATTTGCCCTTGTCATCTGCCACAACCTTGCCCTCTGGATCAAAATTGCATCTGTGCTCCTGGCCTTTTAAGGCGAGAATCATCTCGTCCACCAGGTCGTCTATATATACCAGTTCCAAATCTGTGGCTGGGTCGTTGACTGTTATGTCCAAACCATTTGCCTTGTTGTTGCAGAATGTGGCAACTGCAGAATTGTAATTTGGTCTGCACCACTTTCCAAAAAGATTTGGGAATCTGTATACCAAAACTTTGGCTCCGGTGTCGGCGGCATATTTAAAGAATAATTCCTCCCCTGCCAACTTGCTCTTGCCATAGTCGCTGCCTGCATATCTGCCCAGCAGTGTAGCCTGGATGGATGAGGACAGCATAAGAGGGCATGTGTTACCATGCTTTTTTAAAGTATCCAGGAGGGTGCTGGCAAAACCAAAATTACCCTCCATAAATTCTTTATTGTCCACAGGCCTGTTTACCCCTGCCAGGTTAAATACGAAATCGCAATCGGCGCAATAGGCATCCAAATCCTCTGGGCTAGAATCCCTGTCGTATTCATATATGGTCAGGTCGGTGCCCAAACTGTGGTAACCATCTCTGCCATCGGCAGCACATTTTAATGTCTCAACCAGGTTGCGGCCCACAAATCCAGCCGCACCTGTAATCAATATCTTCATTAACTAAATTTCTCCATATGAGTAACTTCCCGGCTACTAATTAATTTCCATATAGTATTCTAGCCAGTTCTGAATTCTTATCAAGAATAATTGTCTTATTCTCGCCGGCCATGGCCTTGATTGCATCCAGGCTGCGCTGGTAATTGTAAAACTCTGCCTTGCCTGGGTCATTGTAAGCGCCGGAGAGAATGCTCATGTACTGAGCCTCGCCCTCTGCCTCAATTTTGGCAGCATCACTTTTTGCAGTGGCTGTGGTGATTGAAACCTGCTTGTCTGTCTCGTTTTTAATCTTTTGCGCATCGGCAGCACCTTTGGCTGTGTATGCTGCGGCGATGTTGTTTCTCTCAGAAATCATACGCTCGTATACGGCGGTCTTGTTGTCGTCTGGCAGGTCAAGAGCCTTGATCTCAGCAGACTTGATTTCGATGCCGTACTGTGAGATGTCTGAGTTGGACTCATCTGTAATCAGTTTTGTCAGAGTGTTGCCACGAGCGGCAATGATTTCGTCCTGGGTCATAGATGAGATAATATTTTTTGTTGCGTTGTATACATTGGCCTCGATACGCTCCTCAGCCCTAGCCTGGACACCTGTCAGTGTACGATAGTAGGTCAGAGGGTCAGTCACCTGCCATACTACGACATCATCAGCAATCATAGATTTTTTGTCAGATGTGATTACGTCTGAGGTAGGGATATCGTAGAGATTGTCTCCAGTGTAGATTTTGGTGACAGACTCTACAAATGGGGCCTTGAAATGGAGACCCTGGTCCTCAACTGTATATTTTGCCTTGCCCAGGCGGAGCACGATGGCGGTCTCGTTAGGTTTTACTGTATATGAGCACATTGTAAATGCAACAAAGGCAACTACAAGTATAACTATGGCTAAAACGCCTGTTTTTACATGTTTCATTTTTATTCTCCTCGTAGGTTGTAATTGATTTAATGGGTTTATTCTGTAGTGCTAAAACTGTCCAGTGGAAGCATTGTCTGGGTAGAACCATCTGTGATGATTACCTTTAGATCAGGGAGAATGTCCTCCATGGTCTCGTAGAACATACGCTTCTTTGTGATGTCTGGGTAGAGCTTGTACTGCTCGTATGTCTCATTAAATCTAGCAACCTGACCCTCAGCCTCAGCGATACGAGACTGCTTGGTAGCCTCTGCGCTCTGTCTGATAGAATCGGCCTTTGCATCAGCTGCAGGAATCTGCTCGTTCTGATATTGCAAAGCATTATTTTTTGCTGTGTCAGCCCCCTGCTTTGCAGTTTCAACAGCCTTAAAAGCTGCCTTGATTTCGTCTGTAGGTGGCTCAGAATCCTGGATGGTGATATTTACAACTGAAAGACCTATATTACGCTCCTCCAAAGATTTGCCAATGGCCTCTTTTACGTCAGCCTGTATCTTGCTCTTGCCAGTGGTCATAGCCTCATCTACGGTATAGTTGGAAACCACTGTACGGATGTCTGCCAGGGCTGTGTTTACCATGATGTTTTCTGGCTCTTTAGAATTGTAAAGATACGCAATAGGATCGCTTACCCTATATTCCATATAAAAATCTATATTGAGAAGGTTGAAATCAGAAGTAATCATAATGCCATTATCGTCATCAACCACATTCTGTCCATCCTCTGACACAACATATCCTAGGCCTGTACCATGGGTAGTGATATCCACCTTTTTGACAGACTGCCAAGGGGCCTTAACATGAAAGCCTGCAGTATCCACACGGACTATCTTTCCAAATTGGGTAACAACTGCGTTTTGCTGCTCACTAACTCCATAAAAGCATTTGAGCAGGCAAAAAACCAGAAGAAGACCAAGAATTATTCCCAGTGCGCCTTTTCCTGCTGTCTTAAATTCAAATGTTTTTTTCATTTTCAACTCATTATTCTCCTTTGTTATTGCTTATTTTTAATAACATAACTATCACATTATAACACAGATTATGACCAACTTTTATATGCAATGGGAAAAGTTGGCCAACAAGAATCTATACCATATGCTGGTGGCCTGTGGTCTGGATGTAATCCACCACATCATCTCTCAGTTTATCCACCGCGTCTATGCACAAATCCAGGTCATCTCTGGTCAGTTCTATGCTGTCGTTGCCAGGGTATCTGGTGGAAAAATAAAATCCGTCCACCCCTCGGCAGGCCGCCTTGGTTTCTGGAGAAATAATATTCTCAGAGATATTGTTTGCCACAAAATTCATTAGTCTATTTAGAGAATGGGTTTTCATGACCGCAGTCTTTTCGTATTCCTGGCCCTGGTTGGCAGGGGAGAACTCTGTGTCAATCAAATGCTTTAGATATTTCTCGCAGATAGCCTGGGCCTGGGCTCCCATAGAGTTGGCAAAAAGTCCTGCCTCTATAGCAGCTTTAAAGTATTCATATTCATTGTCTGCAAAATCAAAATAGGAATTAAGATTCATAAATTATCCTCCCATCTCTTTCCACGTTTTTTCCAAAAGTATTGTCCGGCATATCGTCAGAAAACCTAAGGACCAAATCCAACTCCGGATCCTGAGGTCCCTCCATCTCCGCCAGGCTGTGGAGGGATAGCAATTCTCGCCTCATAGCCTGCTGCTCCTCCTTTGTCATATCCAGAATCAGCATTAAATCTATGTCGGAATCAAACCTGGCATCGCCCCTGGCGCAGGACCCAAAGAGAATTATCTTTTTCACATACCTGCCCACCGGGGACTGGAGAATCCTGGATTTGGCGTAGATAATGGCGTCCATCTGCTGGGCGGGGATACCCTTCATATTCACCTGGTCCATCACCAGTTTTTCTATATAAGCAGACATAGTAAGGCCTGACTCCTCAGCCAAAAATTTTAGGGTGTCTCTCACCTTTGGTTGTAGGCTAATCTGCTGTTGCACTCTTCCCATTTTATAGTCCTCCTGACTTTAGATTAGTCCTGAGTGGGCAGATTGTCAATACAATTGAATTTAATTTGTATTGACAAAAGTTTAAATTGTTTCAAATTAGTTGATGACAATCTCAAAAATTTGTGATATTTTATTAAGGTTGTTTTTTAATTCTATATAAGTTATGAAAAGGAGAAAATATTATGGCTATTTCAAAAAATTGGTCAGTAGCAGTGGGAGGTCAGAATTATGACATCGCACTTGAGAAAAACAGACTTTCAGTTAACGGACAGGAGCCTGTAAAGATTAGCAAACTAAAGTCTAAGGATTCAAACATGCTTCAGTCAGTATATGATGTGATGCTTGGAGAGACTCTTGCAAAACTCGTTGTAACAAATAAGGATGCAAGATTTGTTGTTGATGGCAAGGACGTTGAGACAAACGAGGACTTTGACTTTATCACACTTCCAAAGTGGGTTTATGTATTCTATGTGCTTTGCGTTGTTGATTTCTTTGCTGTAGTTGGCGGCGCAATCGGTGGTGCCCTTTACCTTACAACAGCCGTATTCATCTCTAGAACTGCCGCTTCTAAAAAGATGTCAAATGGTGGAAAGATTGCAGCTTGTATCGGTATCTACCTTGCAGCAACATTGCTGGGCCTTGCCTTTGCAATCTTTGTTGTTTCAACACTTGGCTAATTATTTGATACTGTAATTATAAAGAACCTGGCAATTAACCATTGGTTAAATGTCAGGTCTTTTTTTGTTCTTGTGGGCTTTTTCCTTAAGTAGCCCACAAGAAGTCATAGTCATATGACATATAAAAGTCTTTTACTTCTTTATAATATCCAGGCAAATTCTCAGATGTGATCCTGTGGTTGTCATTTTTCATTTCCTCCAGCATCAGCGCGTTTATCCATTGGCCGTAGTGGGAATTGTCCCGGTAATTGTCCAGGTTGGTCACCACGTCATACATATCAAGGAATGAATAGAGACGGATGTTTTCTACCTGAGCCATCTCTGCCATGGCATCATGATAAATATCGAGATATTCCTCCAATGTGCCAAGGCGATTTTGCTTGTCATAATAATAGATGCTGTATGGTGGGATGAAATAGTAAAAGGTAATGTGGGGATTTTCCTTTGCAGTGGCAATGACATTGGTCCTGACATTTTCCAAGACCTCTTCTCTTTGGCTGGCAGTGTAGAGTCTTACCTGGTCTGCCGGCACAGGCTCTGGCCTGTCATACTCCCTATCCATGGCCTCTTTTCCAAAATCATACATGCCGGCCCAGGAAACGTACTCATCAAAGGTCTGAGTCTTGTTGCCCTCCAGAGTATATTTTATATCTCCTATGACCCCATCAATCAGGACGTCCTTGTTTAAAAGGTAAAGGACGTCGTCAAATGGATTCTCATTATATAGGTAAGTAGGGCGGACAAAGGCCTCATCGTTGCCTGGTATGTCTTCCCCTACTATACGGCTAAAGTCCAGGCCCCGGAATACCATTTTCAGGTCCGGATTGTGGTCTATGGCCTGACGGACCAATTCATCTATTTCTGAAAAGAATCCTCCAGAATATGGCACCTTTACAGAAGTGGTGCCAAAGAGTTCATCCAGCTGGCTGGTGGCAAAATTTTGTGTGATAGAGGTGCCTGTGATCAGGGCGTCATAGTCAAAATTGCGCACTATGCCATCGTTTTGATAGCGGACTGAATACATATTGTATTGCAAAAAACCTAGGGGCCGGTGGTAATGGAAAAATGGGTCCACTATAGCCACTGCCGATGCCAGAATTATCATCAGGCAAAGGGATACTCCCACCAGGCCTTTTGCAAATTGTTTTGTAGAATTAATTTTAAATCGTTTCATTTTAGAATCCTGCATATATAAATGTGCCCACCCCTGTGGAGGAGATCAGGCTAAGGACTATTAAAAGGGCTCCAAATACTGCCCTGGATAAACTAGGGTCAAAATCCTCTGTGACCTGCCTGGCATTCTTTGGCACAAAGGCGAGAATCATGGCAAATATCAAAATGCACAAATCCCAAGACAGGCTAGGCAAAGGGCCTGGCATAAAGATATTTTTTGTCAGAATCCGGGCCACCATCAGGTCTGAGGCCCTAAATGGTATCCAGGAGAATATGATCACCAGGGTGTTTATCAGCCAAGCCAGGGGCTTTGGTAATTTGTCGTACCAGCGGGCTGTCATCCTATAGATTACCATGGCAATTCCCACATATAGGCCCCAGGCAATAAAAGGCATCATGTCCTTGCTGCCGTGCCAGAGACCACTGATGAGGAAAACTATGATGATATTGATATAGGCACGGACCTTGCCATTACGGCTGCCCCCAAGAGTAAAGTAAACATATTTTGTAAGGAATCGGGTCAGGGTCATATGCCACCTATTCCAAAATTCCTTTATGTTTGTAGACTTGTATGGGCTGTCAAAATTCTCCGGCAGGTCAAAATTAAACATATGGCCAATGCCTATTGCCATGTCTGTGTATCCACTAAAGTCAAAATATAATTGCAAAGAAAATGCCAAGGCTCCAATAAAGGCCTGGATGCCCTGGTAGTCAAAGACATGGTCAAAAACCTCTGCAGCCATTATGGCCAGATAATCTGCTATCAAGACCTTTTTGCCAAGACCTATGGCAAAGCGATAAAGGCCTTTCGCCACATTGTCCCAGTTGAATTTTTTCCTATCCATGTCCTGCAACTGTGGGAAGAATTCCTGGGGTGTCACAATAGGTCCCGACAGGACTCGGGGAAAGAAGGATACAAAAAGGAGGTAATCTGTCAGGGAGATATCCTCCTGATATTCACCCCTATATGTGTCTATGATTAGTCCCATCTGCTGGAAGGCATAGAAAGAAAATCCCACAGGGAAAATAATATTTATGGCAGTAAAGTCTGCCCCGGTCAGGCTTGATATTCCAGCCAGAGTAGAGTTTAGGTATTTAAATATAAAAATGGCGAGAATATTAAGGACAAGAGCCAGGGCCATAATAGCCTTTGACGAGGCTGATTTATTATTCCCGGGAATGGCCCTATAAAAAAGATAATTTATCAGCGAACTAACTACTATTGTAATCAGGCCAGCATAGTCAAAGCCCCAAAATATAAATATGTAGGATACCAAAAGGAGAAATATCTTCCGTACCCGGTCATCTTTGTCTTTGCATAACAGAAAATAGCCTGCCAGAGAGGCAGGCAAAAACATCAATATAAATACGTGAGAATTAAAGGTCATTGATAATTCCTTTTGCTAATTACTTTTTCTTTTTGCAGGGAGGCCAATGTATGTGCCAGCTTCCGTGATGTCATTTACCACCACTGCCCCTGCTCCTATCATTACATCAGAGCAAATATTAATGTTGTTGCTGACTGTGGCCCCAGCCCCAACCCAAGTGCTATCTCCTATGGTAACTGTGCCTGCCAGATGAGCGCCAATAGATATGTGGCAATAATCACCAATTGCATTGTCGTGGTCAAGGGATGATGCGGTATTGATGATACAACCCTTGCCTACCCTGGTGTCTGGATTGATAATTGCCCCTGCCATAACAGCAGTGCCCAGGCCTATTTCCACTCCCTCTGCAATAACAGCATTGGGATGAATAAGGGTAATCACATTCAGTCCATGGGATATAAAGTCCTCTGTGATGCGACGCCTGATGGCGGCATTGCCTATGGCAACGAAAAAATCTGCATCAGGGTGTGAGTAGGCGATAGTTTCGTCTCCTGCTACCTTGCAGCCCATTATCTCCTTTATATCTGAATTCTTATCTAAAAACTCAATATCAGTGTATCCATTTAGCCTTGCAATATCCCAGACTACCTTGCCATGACCGGATGCACCGCAGATGTATAATTTATTCATCTTTGTTCTCCTTCAACAATATTATATTGGCATAATTACCCTGAAACTTCAATATTTCCTCTCCTTTGTTATATCCCCTCATTAGGTGTATAATTTACTGGTATTTCAAAAAATGAAACAGAGGAAAATTCATGTCTAAGAAAACCCGTGGCATTGTTGCTACCACTGCCATTATCACAATAATGACTCTTTGCTTCAAGTTGCTGGGATTTGTAAAGCAGGCTGTAGTGGCCTACTATTTCGGCACCACTGACGCAACAGATATATATTATGTAGCCTTCAATTTTGTAGGCTCACTTTCATCAGCATTTATCAGGGCTATCACCATTTCATTGGTCAGCATCTATACCCATGCCCTGGTGCAAAAGGGTAGGGAAGCGGCATCCAGGCTGCTTTCTGCCTGCCTAGAGTTATTGCTTCCTATAGTGTTGTTTGTCCTGCTCATAGCCTACATGATCACTCCTCAGATTGCAGGCATTTTGGCCCCATCTTATGATGCCTCCCGTTCGCTATTGCTGCAGGAATATTTAAAGATTTGCTATCCATTCTTTTTATTCTCGGTGGTAACTCTTGTTTGGACATCCATGCTGGACGCCAACAAAGATTTTACTATTGCAAGGACTGAATCAGCCATCACTTCCATCACGACTATCTTGGCCTGCGTCCTTTTGTATAATATACAGGCTGTCACATCCCTGGTTATCGCTCAGTATGTTTCCTACAGTATCTTTGCTGGGCTGCTTTTGATAAGGGGTAGGAGATATTTCAAATTTACCTTTGTAAAATTCTCCCAAGTGCCAGAGATCAAACTAGTCCTAATGACGGCCCTGCCTCTTTTTATCGGTAATTCTGTATCACAGATAAATAAAATTGTAGACAATTCTCTTTCCACCGGTCTGGGAGCCGGCAATGCCTCTGCCCTTTCCTATGCAGTTGTCCTGGAGGATTTTGTCTGCAACATTCTCATTAATAATGTAGTAGATGTGCTTTACGTCAATTTCTCCACCTATAGCGCAGAGGGCAACAAGGAGAAATTGGGGGATACCATGAGGTCTGCCATCAATATAATGATATGCATCATGATTCCTATCACAGTCATCACCTGCATGTGTGCAAGAGAGATTGTTTCCATCGCATATTACAGAGGTTCCTTCACATGGAATTCTGTGCTGATGACCAGCGCCGCCTTAATCGGGTACGCTTTGGGATTTCTTAGTTCTGGTGTTAGGGATATTGTGCTGAGAGGTCTCTATTCCTTTAAGGATACAAAGGGACCTATGATTACAGGATTTTTTGCTGTAGGTTTTAACATATTTTTTAGCATTCTCCTGTCTCGTTTTATAGGAGTCTTGGGTATATCTGTGGCTAGTTCTATCAGCATGACTGTAAACTTTATCATAAACTCCCATATGCTAAAAAAGCACATGCCTGAATATAAATTCAGAAAACATGTGCCTGTACTTGTAAAGCAAGTGCCAGCTGTGGCAGTGCTCTTTCTAGTTGTTATTGGCTGCAAGCATATATTTAGCAGCAACGTCCTGACATTTGGATTTTCCGCTCTGGCAGGCCTAATAGTCTATGCCCTTGTCCTTAGCCTGGAGAATATTCCAGAGGTAGATATGCTAAAGGAGAAGGTGCTGGGAAAGGTAAGGAAATAACCTCATTTTTTCCTATACTGGTAAATGATTATATCCCCCAGGTCCTCCACTATCTCCGGCTCGACCTGGCCGTACCTACTCTGCATATACGCTGTCAGGTCTTCATCGATGTACTTTCCGCTGATATATACATTGCTATCTATAAAGTCTGATGAATCCAGACTGTCAATTCCATTAGCCTCTAATTGATGCTCATAGACTGGCATCTTGTAGGTCCAGCCTCCCCAGTAGAATTCATTATATGGCTTGCCCTCTGGGTAGGTGATAAATGGGTCTGCAGGCACAGATAATTCGTAATCAAAGATATAAATATTGTCTGGGTTTTCAATTGCATACTGGTCCAATTTAAGGGCGGCTGCAATGTCTGCATCTCTAGCAGGATCATGGCAGACTAGGTTTAGTGCCTTTAGCATGTTGCCTGCAGGATATTTGGCATATGTAAAAGCAAATATAATCAGGCTAAGGCAGATGTATACTTTTGATATGGTAATTGAGCCCTCTCCTGCTAAAAGGAGAACTAGTATTGGCACCAAAAATATCAGTATTGCAGATTGATAGACCCTAAGTGGGAATCTGCCCAGGAATATACAGTAATATCCCATCATGGCCAAAAATCCCAACATCATTACATCAGCAGTAATAATCCAATGATTAAAATTCTTTTTTACCAGGGTAAAAATGTTTGCAATCAGTAGGAATATTATCCAGCCTATCAATTGCACATTTGCCACCTTTGATGAGCGGAGTATGTCCATAGCCCGGGCAATATACTCCCCAAGAGTCAGGGTCTGTCCTCCTGTATAGGCTGCTTTTATGGTCTCAAAGTTTTCCGTGGTGCACCTGCTGTCCATAAAAAACCATTTATTGGCCATAGTATATAATTCTTTGTCCCAGCCAATGCTTTCATATACCCCTGTAGGGTCATCATCGATATCCACGTGAGGATAGTCTAGATAATAGCAGGCGCTATCATAGTAGTCCCAATATTCATCAAAGCCTGCCGCCTTCTCATAGATGGCATTAAATCCATAACTAAATATAAATGCCCCGAGAATAATTGCAGATGTCTTTAAAACAAATCCAAGGTTTTTATTCTGGAAAATATTTTGGGAAACACTTTCTTTATCTGCTTTGCCTGCATTAATTAATACATTCAAAAATGCAATCCCGAGAATTATTATTTCCCCTCCAAGGGTTAAAATTCCTATCTGTTTGCGAATTCCAAATGCCAGTAGCAAAAAGATTATGGAACATATAAAAGGACCCTGTTTTACATTTTTCAAATAATATATGAGCAAACAAATAGCAGCACAGCCTGCCATAGCCGCAGTAACTGTATACTGCATGGCAGATGTAAAGTAGGCGAAAGTGCTTATTAATAAGAGTATAGATATTACATATGCCTTTATGCCTGGCACGAGATGGCATATTACATATGACACTGCAAATACAGAGGACTCTATTACAAACAATGTCATGACTGTATACCAGGCCACATGTCCGGTTATAGAATATAAGCCTGCTATAATCCATGACCAGAATATTCCCCCAAATGCAGCGCCATATTCAGGGTGCCCTGAATTAAATCCCGCCAGGATGTACATGATTATCTTGTCATCATTGTTTTGATAGCGAATAGGGCAAACAATTGATAGAACAAGAAAGCACGCGGCGAGAACTATGTATAGTATTAAAGTGTTTTTTGCGTTAGATATTTTTTTCTTTTGCATATTTAACCCATAAATGTAGGCACTGTCTCCCTAATCATTTGGACAATCTGGTCATTTTCATTGCCGTAGGCAATTTTCATTAACTGACCCAAATTATCAAGGAATTTTCTATTGTCAAAGCGGATTGGCTCAGCCACATGAATCAGATTATTTTCTGTCTCCTTTAGGCCTTCCTCTGCCATCAGTTTTTCTTCGTATAATTTCTCACCAGGACGGAGTCCTGTGTACTCTATCTCGATATCGATGTCAGGTCGCATGCCAGCCAGTTCGATCATATTGCGAGCCAGGTCTACTATTCTTACAGGCTCTCCCATATCGAGAACGAATATTTCTCCACCGGATGCATTGGCGCCAGCCTTGAGAACCAGGGATACAGCCTCAGGGATGGTCATGAAATACCTGATGATTTCTTTGTGGGTAACGGTCACAGGGCCACCCTCTGCAATCTGTCTCTTGAATAGAGGCACAACAGAGCCATTAGAGCCCAGGACATTTCCGAAACGGACAGCCACATATTCTGTGTGACCAGAGCCTGCCGCAACTGGTGTCATATCTCCTGCCACACTGGCACCCTCGGCAACAGCCAGGGCCATGTTGCTATCATGAGTGTAAAGCACAGGCAGTTTGTCCTCAGCACTATCCTTTACAGCCTTGTCAAAGGTCTGGATTATCATCTCACAGATACGCTTTGTGGCACCCATTACATTGGTAGGGTTTACAGCCTTGTCTGTAGAGATGAGGACGAACCTGTCGCAGCCATATTTCATAGCGGCGTAGGCTGTTTTGTAGGTACCAACCGCATTATTTTTGATAGCCTCACAAGGGCTATCCTCCATGAGAGGGACATGCTTGTGGGCAGCGGCATGATAGCAAATATTAGGTCGATATGTCTCAAATACATACTCTATCCTGCGGGCATCCCTGACTGATCCAATCAGTGTTACCAGGTCCAGATTAGGATATGTGCGCTTTAATTCTAATTGAATATCATATGCATTATTTTCATATACATCAAAGATAATTAATTGTTTTGGATTATATTTTGCAATCTGGCGACATAACTCGGAGCCAATAGATCCGCCACCACCAGTAACAAGGACTACCTTGCCAGAAAGTTGCGCTGCCACATCCTCCTGATGCAACTGGATAGGGTCACGGCCTAAGACGTCCTCGATAGTAATATTTTGCAAATTGCCAGCAGATACAATGCCTGCCTTTTCGGCATACATGTTAGGCAACTGCTTTATGCGGCAGTTTGTCTCCTTGCATATATTAATCAGATTTCTCTTTTCCGATGGAATCAAAGAAGCAATGGCAATATAGATTTCCTTGATCTCGTATTTTTCTACAGCATACAAAATCTTGTCCCTGCCACCTATTACCTCCACGCCATCAATGTATCGGCCCCACTTGTTTGGGTTGTCATCAATAATGGCAACAATGCGGGACGAATTTGACCTAGGGCTCTCCCCCTGAGAGACAAAATTAACATCACGGAGAATCATACGACCAGCCGAGCCTGCACCGATGAGCAGGACGTTGTTTTCGACGTTGACAGCCTGCTGTTTGTCTCGCAGCAGGTTAATAAACCTGTAGGAAAATCTGATTACCAGGCCAAAGAAAAACTGGAAAGCGATACCAAATACATGATATGAAATTGGCATTCTAAGGACAAAAATCCACATAACCACCCAGTATGTCACAAAGGATATACCAGTGGCATAAATCATCTCATTTAATTCATAAAAAGATGCGAATCGCCAGATACTGCGGTAGAGGCCTAAAAGCCAATAAAGAACCACCGTAAAAAGAGCATAGAAAACTATGCTGTGGAAGTATCCTTGTAAGTATCTATGATCTATCAGAGAATACCTACAATCAAACCTAACCCAGAGGGCCAGAAAGTAAGAAAATGCAATAGTGAATAAATCATAGGCCAGAAGAAAATATGCAATTTTGTGCCAATGTTTGATTTTATTTAAAAACTCTTTCATTTGAAAAGTGTGAACTCCTTTTGTTACAATTAGTTACCCAAAAGACTATTTTGTTCTATCAACAGCCTCAATTCCATCCACTCTCATGGCAACTTGTATCTTGTTCTCATCCTCACCAAATTCAATGACTGTATCATCTCCATCGATAGATACAATGGTGCCATACATTTTGCCTGTAGTCCTGATTCTGTCACCAGGCTTTAAATCTGAGTACATGGCACGATTATGCTTTACCTCATCATTTTGTGGCTTAATCATAAACCAATACATAAAGCCAAATAAAATTATTATCCAAATTACTAAACTGTATGCTGACATTTTCTTTTTCCTTTCTTATCCTTCTCTCATATAACTTTCAATTCTATGGATATCATCGCAAGAGAATACCACGCAGCCCATTCGCTCGGAACTGTCATGAACTTCTGCGTCAAGATTATCATCGCACTGACTGTATATAATAATTACATTTTCATCAGCAAGAATGTCCTGATAAACCCGATAATCATCTTGGTTGAAAACATACCTAACGGCGACATTAGAAGGTTGGATCTTTTGTTCCAAGTCAATATCCTGTCCAATAGCAACCAAAATTACATTTTTAACGAAATCAATGCCTGTGGAGTAATAAACCAAGTGGCTACCAATCATGTCGCCACCCATACGACCACCTATCTCCACGATTTTGATATTTCCATTCTCATCAATTTTTAATTCTGAATGAGACGCTCCATTTTCGATACCAAGTGTATCAAGGGCATGGGCCACTACTTTTTTTACTTTTTCCAATGCCTCATTAGACACTGGTGCTGGCTCCAAATGGCCTACCTCGATGAAATGAGGGGCGCCAGTGGTATATTTTCTGGTGAGAGCCAAGAAATGATGATTGCCGGCCTGAGAAATAAATTCTACAGAATACTCAGTACCACGGATGTACTCCTCAACCATTGCAGATTTATCAAATCCTTGTGCCTTTGCCTCTTCTATTGCATTATGGAGACCATCAGGTGTCTCCACCTTTGTAATCCCCCTACTTCCAGACCTATCAAGGGGCTTTACAATAACAGGATATTCTAATGTGACTCCACACAAATCACTTGCGTCATAAACGTGTATACTCTTTGGCGAAGGATCTCCTCCCTCTGCAAAAGCATTTCGCATAGCATTTTTATTCGTGCTCTTTTTTGTGGCCTCGGGGCTATTGCAGACAAGCCCTAATCCATTTGCTACATAATTTACAGTAATCATGGCAAGGTCAGAAGCGATGGAGCAAATACCACAGATTCCAATTTCCTTGCATTTTGCTAATATTTCTTCCTTTTCAACTATGCTGATAGGATAAAAATAGTCTGCGGCATCCTCGCCTACGTCCCCTGCAGCCCAGGCAAAAACATGGGTCTCATAGCCCATCTCCTTGGCTTTTTCTATGAGGGGCAACTGTAAATATGATGCACCGATTATGGCCAATTTATTTTTTGATGACATAAATCTCTCTTTTCCTTTTTACTCAAAAATAAGAGCCCACAGTAATTGTAGGCTCTTACATTTTATCACAATCCAAAATATATAACACCAAAAATAGGGCTTTATCTGACTATCTTCTCAAAATCTGCCTTTGGGTGTTTGCAGATTGGGCAAATGAAATCATCAGGCAATTCTTCTCCCACATATTCATAGCCGCAAATCCGGCATCGCCATATAGTCTCCCCCTTTGGAGTGGTACCAACAGCCTCTGGCTTTGGTTTGATGTTGTTTTGATAATATTCATATGTGCAGGAACTGGTATCAGAAAGAACCGACATGGAAAGCGGCTCACAAATAAACAGCGTATGACTACCTAGATCCACCTCTTGTTTTACCTTTAGAGAAAACCAAGCATTGGTGCCAGCAGTAATGTAAGGGATGCCATTTTCTGCCATCTGATAATTATCCTTTGGATAATAAGCAAACTTGTCCACATCCCTGCCGGATTGAAAGCCAAAATGTTTGAAAAGGTCAAAGGATGCCTCCTGGCTAATGACAGATATATTACACTGGCCAGATTTTTTTATCATGTCATGCGTATAATTTGCCTTGTTTACTGCGATAGATATGGTGTTTGGCTCTGAGGCCACCTGGATTGCAGTATTGATGATGCATCCATTCATTTTGTCCCCCACAGTAGCCGTGCAGACAAACAAACCATAGGATAACTTGTACATTGCCTTGGTATTCATTTCCAACATAACTTCCCCTCCTTCTCACTCAATAGGTAACATTATTGATAATCAACTACTCAAAACAGGCTCTAATGACCTGAATTATCCTATCCTGCTGTTCTTTTGTCATCTTGTTATCACTAGGTAAGCAAAGACCTCTGGCAAAAATATCTGCTCCAATATCAAGTGGTAAACCATCTCTTCCAAGTGTTCCCCCTGCAATATATGCATTGGTTGCTGCGCGCCCATTGCTCTCACGTGTAATGAATGGATTCAGACGATAGATTGGCTGCATATGCATAGGTTTCCATATTGGGCGGCCCTCTGCATTTATGCTAGCAATGGCATCAAGGATTTCTGTAGGGCATGACTTACCATGCTCTGGCGCGTAGAGGACGTCTTGCTCTCCACGGACCTGTGGACACATAGCATCATTATCAATAATCATGCATGAAAGCCAATAATTTGGCTCAGAGTTTTCAAAATCAATTGGATTCATCTGCACAGGGAGGCCGTCAAATCCGTCGCGATATCTTTCCCATATAACCTTTTTCTGGGCGATATGCTCCTCCAAATGTGGAAACTGTCCACGCACAACACCTGCGATTACATTACTCATTCGATAGTTGTAACCTAGTTCCTCGTGCTGGTACCATGGTGCAGCCTCTCTAGCCTGTGTAGACCATTTACGGACTTTATTGGCAGCCTCTTTACTATTTGTAAGAAAACAGCCTCCGGCAGAGCCAGTGATAATTTTATTTCCATTAAATGATATTGTATTAAAAGATCCAAATGAACCTGTTTGAGTTCCCTTATATGTCGCACCAAGAGACTCTGCTGCATCCTCTACAAGAATCGCTCCATGTTCTTTAATAATCTTATTAATCTCATCTATCTTTCCAGGGGTACCATAGAGATGTGCACATACTACCACCTTTACCTCTGGATATATCTCAAATGCTTTTTTTAGGGCAATGGGATCCATATTCCAAGTATCACATTCTGTGTCAATAAAGACAGGAATACCTCCCTCATAGACTACAGGATTAACTGTGGCATCAAATGTCATATCTGTACAAAATACCTTGTGTCCTTCTAGCGCGCCATGGCCGACCTGTGGCATGCCATATGCCTCTATCCCTGCCAATTTACATGATAGATGTAGCGATGCTGTCCCTGCAGAAAGGGCCACTGCATATTTCACTCCTACCTTTTCCGCAGCGAGTCTTTCCACCTCCGTCAGGTTAACACCAACTGTAGACATCCAATTTGTGTCATAAGCTTCCTGCACATATTTAATTTCCTCACCATGCATTGTAGGTGAAGAAAGCCATACCTTATCTGTAAATTTATCAAATGACTTTGTTAGCATAATTACACTCCATAAAAAAATAGCAACTAGTGCCTTTGAATTTGATTTTAAATCTTTTTCATTATAACACTAGCTGCCTGTATTTGCATTTTTAATATGGCGGTTGCCATGTAGACATAACACCCTCTGGCGTGCCCATAAACTCTTCCATGGTTGCTGAACTTTCAGAACTAATTCCCTCTTTCTTAAGCACCGTTTTTATGGTATCAACAACGATGCCTATATCAGTTTTAAATGATACATGCTTTGTGTACCAAACATCCATAGCAAATTTATCTTCCCATGTTAGAGAATTGCGTCCATGGGCCTGAGCGTATCCTGTTAATCCAGGACGCACATCATGACGATGTTTCTGCTCATCATTATATCTAGGCAAATATCTAACCAATAATGGGCGTGGACCAATTAAAGCCATATCACCTTTTAAAATATTAAATAATTCTGGTAATTCATCTAAAGAGGTGGCGCGTAAAAATCGGCCGTATTTATTTAGTCGGACATCATCAGGTAGCAAATTGCCTTCATCATCCCTCCTGTTGTCCATTGTCCTAAATTTTACGAGTTTAAAAATTCTTTCACGATAGCCAGGGCGTTCTTGCGTGAAAAAGGGATTTCCTCCCATAAATAATGCCCCCAAGAAACTAAGGACCAATATCAAGGGAGAGCATACCAGCGCCCCAGTTAGTGACAATATAAAATCAATGAAACGTTTATAATATTTGGCATACATTGTTTTTTTACCTTCCTAATTATCGCAAGCAAGTGTCTTCGAAAAATATGTGTTTCACTGGACAAATTATTACCTTAAGGAAATCACGCCCTTGCTATCATAATGTCTATTATATTTTGCTATAACTACTAACACTTTAACAACTTTTTCCTGTCCTCTAAAAGTTTATTGAAAAACTCCTCCTGTCCAAATTCATTTCTCGCAAATTCCAATCCCGCCTGCCCCATTGATTTTACATCTAAGTACATTATCGTTTCCATTGCATCTTGTAAGTCAGAAACAGATTTCTTTTCTATAACAAAACCTGTCACATCCTTTACCATCGCATCAATAGGACCAGGAATATTAGTTACAATAACAGGCACCGCCATCGCTTCAGCTTCAACAACTCCCATACCAAATCCTTCCCGATAGCTTGGAAGTATGTAAACATCCATGGCTGATAAATATTGCTCTACTATATTACTGTACCCTGCAAATATTACTCTTTCATCGGCTTTTGCCCACGCTAATAAATCTGCATTAATTGTAACATCGGCTTCTTCTGGTCCAACAAACACAAGATATGTATTACTATACTTCGCTAAAATTGTTTTTGCTGCAGATAATAATTCATTAATCCCTTTATCTCTTGTAGCACGGCCAACAAATCCATATACAAATGCATCACTGGGAATGGCATGTTTTTCCCTAATTATGTGCCGCCATTCACTTTTATGCTCTACGTCAAACTTGTCCAGTTTTACACCACAAGCACTACCATTCCATATTACCGACCCTTTATCCTCTGGATATAACCCCTCTTTATGTGAGAATTGCAAATTGCTTTTACTATCAGGCTCAATCCAAGTAGAATTCTTGCATACATACTTTTCGATAGATTTAAATATCATCCTCTTCAGCCCTGTAAATCCTACATAAGCCATGCCCCACTGACAATATAATCTAACTGGAACTTTTTCCATCTTACCCGCTATCGCCGCATAAAAGGAAGCATTAGGTGTAGAGTATTGAATTAAATCGAATTGTTTTTCCCTGAAAATTTTTTTCATTTCCATCATAGCGGTTATGCCATCTAAACTGATTCCTCGCGTCATCTTTATAGGATGGTAATGTATGTACTCTGGAAGATTTGCAGCGAATTCTTCATCCTCATCGCAAATAAAAGTAATATCCCAATCAGTATTCTTGTGTAAATACTCGGCGCTCTCCAGTATAAACGCCTTTATAGTCATTGGCACAGTTGTTATATAACATATCTTCTTCATAGCAGATCTCCATATTTTGGCATAATAATTATTTTTAATTCACTTTAATTTTATTTAGGGTTGATAGTATTCCACAACTAAAAAGTTTGAGTATCAGACTGTAATATGATTACTATCTTCTATTCTTCCTTATAATAAACCTCTGCAAAACTTTTCTTTCAGTTACATCTAACACTTTAGTTATTATCAAACTACAATACTCCGCCTATAAAACCATTTGACAATAAATCGCAATAATACATACGCTAGAATTATATTAGTTGGTACTAACAATATAACCCAGTACATTAGCATTTATAGGCAAGCTCTTCTATATAACAAATAAGAGTCTACTTTAACAGTAGACTCCTACATTTTAACATAATTACTTCTAGATAACATCACAACTATTAGTCGGCATGCACCATCCCTATAGCCCTCAATCCCCTAACTGTTGCCTCATGCAAATTTTCTTTTGCGTATCGCATTGCATGTTCTAATGACTCACCAGATTTCATACAAGATTCCATGTGGCTGACGCCCATATTGTGCAAGCAATCAGCATCTGGAGTGACCATGCCCGAAACTACTAACAGGGGTATATTTCTATTTTTACACCTGGTTGCAATGCCGTTGATTACTTTTCCGTCGGCGGACTGACCATCCGTACGCCCCTCACCAGTGATAACCAAATCGACTCCATTCAATTGTCCATCAAAGTCAGCCAATTCCATTATAGTATCAATTCCTGATTGGATTTTTGCATTTAAAAAAATATTTAAAGCGGCACCAAGACCACCTGCTGCACCATATCCTGTCTCATTGCAGTCATATGATTTGCCACTAGTCATAGTATAATCTTTTAGAACATTTTTAAAACTTATCATGCCCTCTTCTAGGTGCTGTAACATATGCCCATCTGCTCCTTTTTGCGGGCCAAAGGTATATGTAGCACCTTTTTTGCCCGTCAAAGGATTTGTCACATCGCACATGACAACGAAGTCAGCGCCTGCAATTTCTGGCATAGCATCATCATCACAAATAACTGCAATAGCCCCTAAGTTTTCACCGCAAGGCTTTACAAGATTCCCATTTTTATCTAGGAATTTGTACCCCAGAACCGACATAGCACCAATGCCGCAGTCATTGGTAGCGCTACCGCCAATTCCTATATAGATTTTTCGATATCCATTTTTTAAGGCATCTGAAATCAATTGTCCCAAGCCAAAACTAGTGGTTTTCATAGGGTTTAATTCATCATCCCTCAAGAGAGTGATACCAGATGCCTGGGCCATTTCAATAATGGCTGAGTCATTATTAAATATGTACTCTGCATACACATCTCTGCCCAAAGGGTCTTTCACTGCAACCTGTTTCCTTGCGAATTTATCCCCTGGGATTGCCTCTATTGCCTCTAGCGTTCCTTCACCACCATCAGCAATTGGGATTTTAATACATTCAGCATTTGGATAGGCTTCACGTATGGCAATTTCTATTATTTGATTTGCTTCTCCAGAGGATAAACTCCCTTTAAAGGAATCTGTTGCAATTAATACTTTCATAATTATTCTTGAAATTTTTGCACAATCATATGCAAGATGAACTCAACTGTTCTTTATAACGTCTGTTCAGCATTTATGATAGAGTTCACAAATCACTTCATAATTGCCATTATATCATCAACAATCATTTTCCCTTTTGTGGCTGCTGATTCCATACTATCCGCAGTTACAGAAATATAAAACTTAATCTTTGGCTCAGTTCCAGAAGGTCTGACTACGACCGAAGCATTTGATTCGAGCATAAACTTCAATACATCAGACTTTGGCAAACCATCCACTCCTGGCAAATAATCTATCCGCTTTTCTATCTTATGTCCGCCAAACTCTGAAATTTTACCCCTAAATGCTTTCATAATATTCTGCATCTTCTCTGCGCCAGCAGCCCCATCAAATTCAAAACTATGAAGAGTATTTAGACGATAACCATATTTTTTGTAAAGTTCATCAAGTTTTTCTATAAGCCCTATTCCCCTGCTGGCATAATATGCAAACATCTCGCAAATCATAAATGCTCCATCTACAGCATCCTTATCACGAACATATCCACCAGTTAAGTATCCGTAGGATTCTTCCATGCCAAAGATATAGTCATTTTCTTTTCCTTCGGCTTCCATAAATCCAATTTGCTCACCAATAAACTTGAAACCAGTGAGACAATCTATCACTCTAACGCCATAGTTTTCTGCCACCTGAGCGGCCATGTCAGATGTAACAATGGTCTTAACCATAACTGGATTGGCTGGCATTTTGCCAGCGGCTATTCTGCGTGAGCAAATATAATCCAGCAAAAGAATACCTGTCTCATTTCCTGTGAGTAGGACATAATCACCAATAGGACCACGCAGTCCCTTAATATCCTTGACCGCTATTCCCACGCGGTCACAGTCTGGATCTGTGGCTAATAACAAATCTGCTCCTTGCCTTTTTGCATAATCCATACCAAGGGCCATTGCTTCTTTTATTTCAGGATTCGGATATGGACATGTAGGAAATTTTCCATCTGGCTTTTCCTGCTCAGAAACAACTGTTATATTTGTATATCCTGTCTCTTTTAATACTCTAGTTACAGGTTTTAAGCCTGTTCCATTGAGAGGAGAATAAACGATTGCAAGGTCTTTATTTACTTCCTCTCCATACAAAACAGACTGCGATTTCACCTCTTCAATAAATGCAGTTAATACTTCATCAGAGATATAACTAATCTGCTTTGTATTAATCCCATTTTCAAATGAATCTTTTTTTATACCATCAAAGATATCGACCTTTTCAATTTGGGCGAGTATTTCTGACGCAGCATCTGTTGTGATTTGACATCCATCATCTCCATAGACTTTGTATCCGTTGTATTTACTAGGATTGTGACTAGCTGTAATCATAACCCCTGCCGATGCATGCAAATATCTTGTGGCAAAGGAAACTGTAGGCACTGGTAATAGTTCCGGCCATATATGCACGGTAATGCCATTAGCAGCAAAAACTGTAGCGGCATATTTTGCAAAAACATCCGATTTAATCCTAGAGTCATATCCTATTACTACAGATGGGTTTAAAAATTTTGTATTCAAATATTCTGCCAGACCTTGGCTAGCCTTCCCAACAGTATATATATTCATTCTATTAGTTCCAGCACCAATAGTCCCACGAAGTCCCCCGGTGCCAAAAGCCAAATTACGGTAAAAGGCATCCTCGACAGATGCCTCATCCATTTGACCTAATTCATCTATTAAATCCTTGTCATCAACAGCCTTATTTAGCCAAAGGGAATACTCTTTTTTACAATTATTCATTCTAACTCCTTACATCTATGAATTGTATTTGCCCATGCAATCTCATCTCAACGGAATCTGCAGGGACAAAAATACAGTCACCTTTATAAACTTCTATAATCTCATTTTCAAAGGATATAGTTCCGCATCCATTAACACATAACAGAACTCTAAAACTAAGTTCGTCTGATTTGAATGTAACAAGCTGTCTGCGCTCAGTATTAATAATCATCCTATAAACTTCAAAATACTTGCACCTATTAAGAAGTTCTCTAGCCATTCCCTGCTTGTATTGAAGGACGCGCAATGGCTGTTTTGGTTCTTTCATGCTATGGAGGTTTGCAACCTCTAAAGCCTTGTCTACATGAAGTTCTCTTTTCTTTCCCTTTCCATCAACACGATCATAGTCATAAATACGATAGGTCAAGTTAGAGTTTTCTTGAATTTCTGCTACTAAAACCCCAGCTCCAATTGCATGAATAGTGCCAGATTCAATCATAAACACATCATTTTTTTCAACAGGTATTCTTTGTAAGTATTTCTCTAATGAGCCAGTCTCCAGAGCCTCTTTCACATCATCGGTTGAAACTGTATGTTTCAGGCCATAAACAAGTCCCGCGTCCTTTTTTGCGTCCAGTACATACCACATTTCAGTTTTACCCAATTTACCATTTTCATGCGCAAACGCATATTCATCAGTAGGGTGCACCTGGACAGACAAATCCTTTGCAGCATCTATAAATTTGATTAGAACTGGTAATTGTCCCTTACTACAATCCTCATAAGTAGCCAATGGGTGTGTCCCTAACCAGTCAGTATGCTTTGCAATCAATTCATCCAGTGGCATCCCAGTATAATTCCCTGAGGCCACCACACTGACACCATCGGGGTGAGTACTACACTCCCAAGTTTCTGCTAGAGGAGTCACATCTATGTTTTTTGCAAATTCATCGTTTAAGCGAGTGCCGCCCCACAAATAATCTTTGGCAGCCGGCCTAAGCAAAAAAGGTTTATTCATTAGTATTCCAACTCATATTTCTGTTTATCATCCACAGAAATTTCCTTTCCTAATTGAACCTCAATAAGTTTTAACTCTGTATCAGCATAGATTGTATGGCGACATCCAGCACTCATGGTAACTACATCTCCCGCCTTTACTGTCTGCTCCATACCATCTACAATTGTCCGGCCAGTTCCAGCTATGACCACCCAAACCTCGTCACGATTTCTGTGACTATGATAATTCATTGAATGACCAGCATTAAGAGTCACTTTAATGGTAAGACTCTCATCTTCCACCTCAAGGACTTTGTAACTACCCCAAGATTTTTCAGCAAACATTATTTCTTGGTCTATATCATCTACGAAAGGTTTGATGTAGGAACTCTGCTCCTTGTCAGACACAAGAATGCCCTCTGGACTTGCTGAGATAACTACATCATGAAGACCCATTGCCAGAATCGGCACATCCATTTCATTGATGATATGCACATCCTTGCATTTATCATTCATTATACCTTTACCAACAACATTTTCAGGCATGGCCTCAGTAAGAGTATTCCAGGTCCCCAGATCTTTCCACTCACCAGCGAATTTAACAACCTGGATCTTGTCCTCATGTTCTACCACCGCATAATCAAAGGATATCTTGGTAAGGGTTTCGTACTTTGCATATAAATCTGCATAATCAGTAAAATCAATAAGTTCGTGGGCCCTGTCTAGCACATAGCCAATTCTGTATGCAAAGACTCCACCATTCCAAAGAGCTCCCTGCTTAATATATTCTTCAGCAACCTCTTTAGATGGTTTTTCCTTGAAAGTCAAAACAGATGACACAGACTCCTTTGTTTCTGGAATAATATATCCATACTTTTCACTAGGATATGTAGGCTCTATTCCCATCAAAACAAGATTTGCCTCTCGTCTATTTGCTTGATCCGATAGTCCTTTTAGAGCCTCAAAATAATCATCATTGACATAAGGATCTACTGGGCAAACTACAACAACATCATCTGCCGAAACCCCCTGGACGTAATGCAAATACGCGGTAGATAGAGCAATCGCTGGAAAAGTGTCCTTTCTGCAAGGCTCTATTGAAACTCCTACATTATCACCTAATTGATTATTTATAGCCGATACCTGCGTTTTACTTGTAGCTATTGTAACCACTGCATCTTTATCAACATTTTTAATTTGACGATATACGCGTTGAACCATTGATTCATACTCATCGCCATTTTTAAAAATTTTTATAAATTGCTTTGATCTAATATCATTCGATAATGGCCACAGTCTCTTGCCTGAACCACCTGACAGTAAAATTATATTCATATCTATTCACCAATTATTAATCTTGAAATCTTCTCATAATTATTTTTATAACTAGTAGATGCATGCCTAAACCCTTCTAATTTTTCTATTACTTTATCCATATTCTTGAGTTCATTCACTCCAACAGAAATACCGGCTCCTCGTTTTTCTATCATCTCGATGGTCATCGTATCCTCCGGGATGTCTGGTCGTTCTATCATCGCTACTGGTGTGCCTGCTAACATGATTTCAGCAGTAGTTGTCCATCCCGGTTTGGATATACAATAATCTGCTGCCTTTACATAGTTTTGCGTATCAGGAGTATCAATACTCAAATATTCTACATTTCCACCTATTACCTTGAAATTTTCTGTTGTGATAAAGTCATAGTCTAAATTAGAAACGTCAATATCAAAATCTAGACCAGAATTACTTGCGCCAAGTGATAAATAAATAATTTTTCTTTTATGTTTTTTTCTAATCTCCTGCACTTTATACTCATCAAATTCTCTAGCAACAAATCCAACCTCTATTCCATCACCTAATAGTTCTCTCGTAGGCTTATTGCATAGATCGTAATAAAGTACATTGTCCGCTAATCTAAAATATCTCTCGTATATTTGGTGAGCCTCACTAGATAAATAATCGCCGTATTGATCCAGCCAAGTAAAACTAGCCATAAAATAAGATTCGATGCCATATTCATTTGCTGCTTTTATAGCCCACGGAACGATATCAACGACAACCTTATCTATTTTATAGTCTGACAAAATCTTCTTTGCAAAATTAATTCTATTAGGGTAGTCCTCAATCATCTCTTCAGCATTTTTAGCAGTCTTTATTGGATCAATCTTGATTGAACCCGGTATAACGACAATCCCAGCATCCGTGTGATATTTGATATAATTGGGTCTATCTCCCAAGTACTGTCGGGCCAGTTCAATATGTTTGTCATTACACACGACAGTAATATTTTGACCTGCTCTCAACATATATGAAATAACCGGTAGTTCGCGCATAATGTGACCAAAACCATGATCGGAAACGAAAAAAACTATATTCATTATCTTATACCTATTTAGATGCCAGAAACAAATTTATCAAGCACACTTATAAAATAATCTACCTCTGCATTATTATTGCTACTATGATTTCCAATAAATAGTCCATTGAAATGAATTTCATCTGCATTTACCAATTCTGAGGGGATATCATAATTCATATATTTAATAACCGCATTTCTAGTAAAGTTGCCAGCCACTATTGGTCTGCATTCTATATTCGCATTATTTAGTGCTTTTACAAACTCATTTCTCTTGTCTGCAAGTTTGCCTGTTAAAACAAGAGAAAATCCAAAATATGATGATTCTCCCACTTCTTGCTGAAGGCGAATATCTGTATACTTATCCATCTTCTTTCTAAAGTATTCTGCATTAGATCGTCTATATTCAATCATCCTATCTATCTTTTTCAATTGTCTCAAACCAATAGCGCCCTCCATCTCTAGTGGACGGAGATTGAATCCTGGGACAATAAAGTTAAAACTTTCGTAAAATGGATCATCCTTTTTTTCATAGATAGTGCTATCTGCTGGAAGGTTTCTTGTCCATCCATGTGCCCTTATCGACAACATGTACTCATATAACTCTTTATCATCAGTAACAACAACACCTCCCTCCATAGTGCACATGTGGTGGGAATAAAAAGTTGAAAATGTACCAAGCAATCCTATTGTGCCCAAATACTTGCCATGATACTTAGCACCTAAAGACTCACAATTATCCTCAATTAAAATGATATTGTTCTGATTACATATATCTAGTAAGGAGTCAAAATCATTAGAATTTCCAAGAAGATTAACAGCAAATATCATCTTTGTTTTAGTTGTAATTGCTCCTCTTACAGCCTCAACATCAATATTCAAAGTATCCTTATTAATATCAACAAAAACTAGTTTCATCCCAAACTGTTCCAATGGAGCATATGTTGTACTCCACGATACTGCTGGAACAATTACCTCAGAACCTCTCTCGAGTCTTCCAGAATATACTAATGCAGCTATAGCTAACAAATTTGCAGTAGAACCAGAACTTACTTGAACTGCATATTTGGAGCCAAGGTGTTTAGCAAATTCCTTCTCGAACTCTGCCACCTTTTTCCCCATTGAATACATATTGCTATCTATTACTTCTTGAATTGCATCTAGTTCTTCTTGATTCCATGGATCATCACATAATTTATAATTCATTATCTATATCTCCTAACTAATTATTACGCGTTTTTTACTTTCTTCATATCATGGTCTACCATGATTTTCACAAGTTCCTCAAAACTGGTTTTAGTCGGATTCCATCCCAACTCTCTTTTTGCTTTTGATGGATCTCCCCAAAGATTAACCACATCTGTCGGCCTATAAAAATCAGGTGACACTTCCACAAGTACTCTGCCAGTTGCTTTGTCCACTCCCTTTTCATCCATTCCTGCACCTTGCCATTCAAGTTCGATGCCTGCATGGTGAAATGCAAGGGTTGTGAATTCCCTGACTGAATGCTGTACTCCTGTGGCTATAACAAAATCCTCAGGCTTATCATTTTGTAAAATTAGCCACATACACTCTACATAGTCTTTTGCATATCCCCAATCTCTAAGGGAATCCATGTTACCTAAATATAATTTATCCTGCATGCCCTGAGAAATTCTTGCAGCGGCCAAAGTAATTTTTCTAGTAACAAACGTTTCTCCTCTGCGTTCAGATTCATGGTTGAAGAGAATTCCTGAGCAGCAAAACATATTATATGCCTCTCGATATTCTTTAATAATCCAATAACCATAGAGCTTTGCAACAGCATATGGTGAATAAGGATGAAAAGGAGTGTTTTCATTTTGTGGCACTTCCTCTACCTTTCCATATAATTCGCTAGTACTTGCCTGATATATATGACACTTATCCGCTATCCCAGCAATTCTTACTGCCTCTAAGACTCTAAGAACACCTGTAGCATCCACATCTGCTGTAAATTCTGGAACATCAAATGACACCTGTACGTGTGATTGTGCCGCGAGATTATATACCTCATCAGGCTTAACCTCTGTCATCACTTTTATAAGTGATACTGCATCTCCTAAATCTCCATATACTAAGTGAAACTGAGGATTAGATTCTAAATGCGCTATACGTTCTCTGAAATCAACAGATGAACGCCTAATCATTCCATACACATCATATCCTTTTTCAATTAGAAACTCCGACAAATAACTACCATCTTGACCTGTTACCCCAGTGATTAATGCTTTCTTTCCCATCTCAAATTCCTCCAAAATTAATTAAACTTTTCATAATTATCTAAATACCATTGGTATGTTTTTCTAAGACCGTCCTCAAGCCTAGTCTTGTATACCCAACCATTGTTTGCTAATTTTGAGCAATCCATGAGTTTTTGTGGCATACCATCTGGCTTGGTCTTATCGTATATCAGTTCTCCCTCATATCCCACAATATCTTTAACCATGAGCGAAAGTTCTGTAATAGTAACATCCTGTCCGGTACCCACATTAAAAAATTCATTGCCAGAATATGACTCCATCAAATAAACGCAAGCATCTGCCATATCATCCACAAATAATAACTCTCGTCTTGCATTACCTGTACCCCAAATAGTAACAGAAGGCGCATTATTGACTTTTGCCTCATGGAACTTTCTAATCGTTGCCGCAACAACATGTGATCGTATTGGATCAAAACTATCACCTATGCCATATAAATTACAGGGCATAATGCTTATATAATCTGTGCCATATTGTCTATTGTACATCTCGCATAACTTCATGCCGGCGATTTTTGCAATGGCATAACCCTCATTTGTAGGCTCCACTTTGCCATCTAAAAGATACTCCTCTTTCATGGGTTGAGGGCATTCTCTTGGATAAATACAAGAAGAGCCTAAAAACACCAGTTTCTTAACCCCATTTTTATAAGCGGAATTAATAACATTGTTTTGAATCATCAAATTGTCATACAAGAAAACTGCTGGAGATTCAATATTAGCCATGATACCTCCAACTCTAGCCGCAGCTAATATAACAATGTCAGGTCTCTCGTCTTGAAAAAATTTTTCTACATCTGCCTGTACTCGTAAATCAAGTTCTTTTGATGTTTTTAATACAAAATTTGTATAACCCTTTTCTATTAACTTTCTATGAATAGCAGAGCCCGCCATACCTCTATGACCGGCTATGTATATCTTTGAATCTTTTGAAATCATAAAAAATAACCTCCTTACAACAATTTATATTTTATCATGCTGTAAAGAGGTTATCTCTTAAAATATTGTTATAAATTTGGACTATATTGACTTTATCTGCCATTGTTTTCTGAACTCAGATGGAGATATTCCCTCAGCCTTTGTGAATACCCTGGCAAAATAAGCTGAGTCATTATAGCCAATCGTTTGAGCAACTTCCGTTATACTTAAATCAGAAAAACGCAATAATTCCTTAGCATTTGTGATTCTTAAATTTGTAATATAATCACCTATTGTATTTCCATACAAATTTTTAAACTTCCTTGTTAGATAAAATTTATTTATTGCAAACTTTATTGATAAATCGTCAAGAGAAATGTTTGTCTTATAGTTTATATCAATATAATCCTTAATTGGCTGCCATCTTTGAGCGCTGACTAATTTGCCACTATCTTTATCGCTTTTCCAGCACTGCCTCATTATTTCCTCTAATAGTCTTGTTAGTGCAGACATTATACTCATATCTTTTACGTAGTTTTCACAATCTGCTATATGGAAAATATTTTGATGTATTTCTTTTATCTTTTGCGAGTTTAATGCCTCAAAACATGGGCTTCCAGAACGCTCTAAATACTTAGAATGAATCATCGGCATAGACGCCCCATTGAAATGAACCCATGCCAAATTCCATAAATGATTGGAGCTAGATATCAAATAAGGGTTATTACAGTTAATAAATGCACAATCACCCTTTTTTAGATGATAGTCAATCCCATTATAGTCCAGCACTCCCTCCCCATCTTCTACATAGAAAAATAGAAAGGAACTTAGTGTTCCTCTCTTACTCACATATGGTTCAAGATACTCAGAAAAACCAATTTCTTGAAGGTATATTAGATTGTTTTTTGCGAACGGTGAAGCCGTGTATATTATACGTTTGCCACGGACTCTACTGTTCTTAAAATTGTGCGTAGACATTTTTATCCCAATGATTCACTATATCATTTTAAATTTTGTATATCTTAAGAACATACTCTATTATTAGTGCTCATAAATATTAAAACCATCATGCTAACATAAAGATATTTTTGTAGTTTTCTAATGCACTCAACTATTTTTTCGAGCCATGATAATTAGTCTTCAAGGAATTCCTTATTGCTATCTTCAATATGGTAAACGGTAAACCGGTTCTTTCCAGACTTAGTTGAATTTATAGTAAAATTGCTCTTGCAACAATACTTTTGCCTTTAACAACTCAAAGCTGTTTCTCCCATACATTACTCGCTTTATTACTTTTATCTTATTAACACTGCCTTCTGCCAATCCATTATTATACTGAAGTTCAATGCCATTTCTCACGGCGTCTATATCTGTTCTAATTCCATTTACATATGTCTGTAATTCAGGAATATTGTAATCCTCTAGTCTAGATAACCATGCATCTAGTCTATCCGAATGCTTAGAGTATATAATCTCGTATAATTCCT
>JAIKWH010000016.1 GCA_024684955.1 Pseudobutyrivibrio sp. | reverse complement strand
TGTCGCCAAATATAACATCGATGAGGCGGATATGACATATTTCGATGAGATCCTTGACACTTGTTTTAAAGTATTCGAGAAAAGAAACTTCGTATTTCGCCCAAATTACGATTTATAGAGGTCTAGGCTATGCCGATATCGTCTAAACCCAAATAAAGCCTGTATGAGGCAAATATGGACGTTATTCATAAGGATAATAGAATACGGCTATTGCCAAGCGGTAAGGCACAGGATTTTGATTCCTGCATTCGCTGGTTCAAATCCAGCTAGCCGTGATTTGTCGCGATGAAATCGCGACAGGCGGAGCGCCGCAAATATGCAAATGGGATACTAACTCAGTTGGTAGAGCACCTGACTTTTAATCAGGTTGTCGGGGGTTCAAATCCCCCGTGTCTCATTCACATGAGATTAGGTTGTCTATTAACAAAACCTTACGCGGGCGTGGCGGAATTGGCAGACGCGCTAGATTTAGGTTCTAGTGGGAGACCGTGAGGGTTCAAGTCCCTCCGCCCGTACTAATTAGAGATTTTAAGCTTGAGATCACAAAGAGTTGATTTCAAGTTTTTTTATTGTATAAATTTATATGAGCAAAGAAAGAATATAGATATGAATGTTGATTTATATACATATTTATAATCGTGTGATAGAAATAGAATTATAATAGGTATATAATAGAAGAAAAAATTACATATTTGATATATGGAGGCGCATAATGCAATCTACATTACGTAGAACTTGGGCAGAAATTGACTTGGATGCTCTAGAATATAATTACAAAACAATAAGAGAAAAGATTGGAAAAGATGTAAAGTTTTTGGGGGTTGTAAAAGCTGATGCTTATGGACATGGAGCGATTCAGGTGAGCAAACTTCTACAAGAGTCTGGGGCGGATTATCTTGCGGTTAGTAGTATAGATGAGGCCATAGAACTTCGCGAAAATGACATTACAATGCCTGTTTTGATTTTGGGTCATACACCAAAAGAACAGGTGAAAAATTTGATAGATTATAATATTACTCAGGCGGTAACATGCGAAGCAAAAGCATTGGAGTATTCTAAGGAAGCGCAAGATATTGGAAAAGTGTTAAAGGTACATATCAAGGTTGACACTGGTATGAGTCGTTTAGGGTATCTATGCGACGGAGATCATTTTACAACAGGAGTGGACGGTATATGCCATGCTTGCAGCTTGCCGGGGTTGGATGCAGAAGGAATATTTACCCATTTTGCTGTATCGGATGAGTTTGGTGAAGAAAATGATGATTATACTATGAATCAATTTAAATTGTTTACCGATATAATTAATGAAGTAGAAAAGCAAGGAAATATTAAATTTAAAATACGACACTGTGCCAATACAGGAGCTGTAGCAAGATTTCCTGATACATATTTAGATATGGTTAGACCAGGACTCTTGTTATATGGCTATGGTGAGTTTGCAAATAAGATGGGTTTAAAGCCTGTGATGGCATTGAAAACTACTGTCAGCACTATTAAGACTTATGAAGCAGGAACAAAAATCAGTTATGGAGGTATATATGTGACTGATAAAAGGACAAGAATGGGTGTGTTGCCATATGGTTACGCAGATGGTTTTTTTAGAAGCTTATCTAATAAGTATAAACTCATGTCGGCAGAAGGACCTGTTGAACTTCGAGGTAAGATTTGCATGGATATGTGCATGGTGGATTTGACTGATAAATACAAAGTTGATGTAGGCTCTGAAATCGAAGTGTTTGGACCGAAAAATCCAATTGAGGAAATGGCGGCGATTGCAGAGACTATTCCTTATGAACTGACATGTGCAGTAAGTAAGAGAGTGCCACGTCTGTACGAAAGAGATGGGGAGATAATAGAAAAAGAATTAATGCTTCGTGCATAAAATCTTTTTTGTTTTTTATTATTGTGATATTATAAAAGTAACTATGAGACTGATTTAGAGGGGAAAATCTTATGAGAGAACAAAAAATAGTGAACTTAAAGTATTTAGTTGAACAATTGATTGATGACAAAGGCACAGAGTATGCTAGCAAGAATATAAATCTTGTAAGTAATGTATTTATGCTCAATAATATGATTTACTCTGATGGTGAAAATCCAAGTAAGATGTTGGGATACGTTATTGATTATATATACAATATAACTAAACCAGAGTCGAATGTTATATTGACACTTAACCAGGCGGCATCAACCAATGCTGATTTTGCATCATATGAATTCTCTTTACGAAGCAAAGATATTAACGTGGATGATGAGAAATTTAAGCAGGATTTGTCCTTTGATGATAAGCTCTCTGCAGCTAAAAGTGAATTGAATACCATGGGCGGATCTATGAGAGGCGAAGTTGATATAAAGGGAATTGTACTAATTGTCAATTTTGCTTGTAAGCGTGAAGATGTAAGCGAGACTAATATGTCTAGCTTGGAGAAGCAGATTCATCAGAAGATAAAAGAGAAGGCACAGGGTAAGAGAATCCTTGTGGTGGAAGATAATCAGATAAATGAAGAACTTGCGCGAGAAGTTTTGACAGAGGTTGGATTTAATGTTGAGGCGGTCAATTCAGGTTCTGATGCAATTGATATTATAAAGGAAAAACCTGAAGGTTATTATGATCTGGTTTTAATGGATATAGTTATGCCTGTTATGGATGGTTATATTACAACTACACTTATAAGAGCGATAGATCGACCTGATATACCAAAACTTACAATTGTTGCATTATCATCTAATGCCATGGATATTGATAGACAACAAGCTTTTGAGAGCGGAATGAATGGACATGTGGCCAAACCACTTGATGTAAAGCGTGTTATGGAATATTTAAAATAATTTTTATAAAAAATTTATATTTTTAAATATTTGTCCTACTTTTGTCCTACTTGGTGTTGTAAGATATAATCAACTTATGAGAACCGGATAGGAAAAGCAAATTTTCTATGAACGATTCGCAAGTTAACAAAATAGTATATTAGTAAAAACTTTTTATAGTTAACTTCCAAATTCTCCTTAACAGGACTCGTCGTCAGGCGGGTCCTGTTATACTTTGTAGAAAAAAACGGAGCCAGTGATAAATGAGAATTATAAAATATATTATTCCTATAAAATATAATAATGAAAAAATATCAACGTTTTTAAAAGACAGGGGATATTCATCAAAGAATCTGACGGTTATGAGAAGGACGGAAGGCGCAATTGTGTTAAATGGTTGCAAGGTATATATGAATCGGTTGTTGCAAGACGGGGATGATCTTAGGATTTCGATTCCTGAAGAGAAAAAATCAGAAAAAATTGTGCCAGTAAATCTTCCTATAGACATAGTATATGAAGATGAAGATATTATTGTTGTTAATAAGCCGCCTTTTATGCCGATTCATCCATCGCTAAATAATTATGAAAATACATTGGCCAATGCTTTGGCGTATTATTATAAGAAGAAATATCCGGAAAATAATTTTGTTTTTAGATGCATTAATAGATTAGATCGAGATACTTCTGGACTGACTATTATTGCAAAACATATGGTGAGTGCATCTATTTTACATCAGCAGGTTATTGATGATGTAATTAAAAGAACCTATTATGCAATTGTGGAAGAAAAAGAGGGCGAAGCTATAAAAGATGAAGGAGTTATAGATTTGCCCATAGGTAGGCAAAATGATTCTTCGATAACTAGGTGTGTTGATATGGAAAATGGTCAAAGGGCTGTGACGCATTATAAAGTCTTATCTCGTGGGGGTGGCTGGGCTTTTGTTGAATTGCATTTAGAGACGGGACGAACACATCAGATACGAGTACATATGACTGCAATAGGGCATCCTTTGTTGGGAGATTTTTTGTACAATCCGTCTGATAACAGGCTGAAGAGGCAGGCTTTACATGCAGGAGAACTTGAATTTAATCATCCGATTACAGGTGAAAAAATGCAATTTAAAGCGGGGGTTTATGACGATATGAGAGGAATATTAACCTCTATTTATGTCTAGTTTTTGAAATGTGTCAGATTTTTGGTTTTTATATACTGAAAATAGTAAAGATTATTAAGCTAAAACAAAAATGGACACAAATAGACTAAAAGAGAAATGGTTATTTTGTTTCTATTTTGTATTATTTATGTATAAATAAACAAGGTCGAGGAGAAACCTCGGTTGTTATGTAAGGAGGGTCTATGGGTAACAACGTAACAGTAAAGACAGAAAGTTCGCGTAAAGCGACATGGTTGGAGATGATCACAGCCCCAGCCATCAATGGTAACAACATATGTATGTACATGTGTATGGTTTATGCAAGTTATATCGGTAGTGAAGGATATGGTATTGCAACAGCTTTAGTTGGTGTAATTATTACATTCACTCGTGTCTTAGATGCGGTAACAGATACAGCAATTGCATATATTTTTGAAAAGTTTCCAGCAAAGTTTGGAAAATGTCGTCCATTTACACTTATTGGATGGCTTATTGAAGCAGCAGCAGTTTATATGATGTATTCAGCAGCAGCAGGACACTTTAAGGGTGTTGCAGGTTTGGTGATTTTCGTTGCAATCTATGTTGTATATATTATCGGTTATACAGTTAATAATATGGCTGGATATGTACAGTATGCGGTTTTGACAAACGATCCAAAGCAGCGACCAATGTTAGGATTTATTTCTACAATTTACAACTATGGTTTGCCAATTATCATGAACAATATTGTAACATTCAATATTTTGCCAAAATATGATAACCAGTATAATATGCCAATGTTAAAAGAGATGACAACACTTTATATTGGAATTTCTTTGGTTTGTGCTTTGGTATCACTTGTTGGTATCTGGCGACATGATACAGAGGAAGTTTGGAAAGAAGCTTCTGTTACTGTAAGCCAAAAGAATCAAAAAGTTGGTCTTAAAGAAATGTGGGAAGTTCTTTCAAAGAACAAGGATGTACAGAGATACATCGTTACATGTGCATCAGATAAGTTTGCACAGACAACAGCTACTCAGTCAGTTATCTTAACACTTTTAGGTGGTGTATTGATCAAGAGTTATGCTGCTACACAGGTGGCTAACAACTATGCTTCTGCTGTAGGTTTGATTTTCGCCTTTGTCGGTGGTGTAATTATTGGTAAAATTGGTGCTAAGAAGGGAACGGTTTGGTTCTCATGGTTCTCAATTATTATTTCAGCCATCCAGATTGCTGTATGTGTAATTCTTGGACCTACAGGAATGGAGAAGATTGGTGATACAGGATCTGTAGTATTTATGCTTTGGGTAGTATGTACAGTTGGTATGACAGCTGGAAGAATGTTACTTTCAGTAGCAGCTGGTACTATGAGAGGAGATGTTACTGACGGTGAGGAATATCGTTCAGGAAACTTCCTTCCATCAGTTATCGCTGGTGTTTACTCACTCTTTGATAAGGGTATGTCATCAATCTGTGCTACAGTAGCAACGGTTGCAATATCACTTGTTGGTTATGTAAATACAGTTCCACAGATGGGCGATAAAATTACTACACCAATATTTGTTTTGACAGTTGTATTATCATTTGGTCTTCCAATTATCGGATTTGTATGTAACTTACTTGCAATGAAGAATTACACATTGGATAAGGAGCAGATGGAAATTGTTCAGGAAGCTAATAAGAAGAAGAGAGAGGCTATTGCTGCAGATCAGCCAGTAGAGCAGGCTTAATCTGATTAGATATTAGTATTATGAATTATTAAGAACAGGTGAGGAAACTCGCCTGTTCTTTTTATTTTATTGAGTCGCAAAATGTTTAATTATATATGTGAAAAAATATATAAAATTAGGTCACTTGTAAAAGTTAATTCCACTTTGTAGGATTAAATTCCACCTTGTATGAGTAAAATCTACGGGGTGGAATATTTTTGTACTAAAAATCATTTGTTTTAATCGAAAATCACTGGATTTTTAGTAAAAACATCTTATAATTATTACAAAAGCCGGAAAAATGCGCACGAAAATGAGAAGTCGAGTTCACGTGGTCTTTGTAAGAGTTAGTGAATTCCACCCCTTGATAGAGTGTATATGAAAATCATCCAACTGCGTAGAACTCCGGCCTTTTTATGTATTTTAGTTAAAAAAGGTAATTTCTGCTATCGCAGAAATATTTATTATTCTTACTTCGCTTAGGTGTCATATATCTGGTTGGACTATGTATGTCAAGGCTGCCGCAGGCGGCACCACGAAGTGGCTGTGGCCTTGACTTAATAGTCCAAACCAGATTTTTTTGTAATCAAGCGAAGTAAGGGTAATAGTGCGCTGTGCGTGCTTGTGTCAAAAGAAGGCGTAGTCCAGTTTTCTATTATCTTAATAATTCCGGTTTCAGAATTATCTCGTTGGCAGGGATTTTGTGTATACCTAAGATATCCAAAATACTTCTGCCATAATAGAATTCAAACATTTCGTAAGGTGATTTATCACCGAGTTCAGGTCGACCATAGGAATTGATATGGTCCATCATAAGATTGATTTGATTTTGGGTATACTGATCTAAATCTGTATGTTTAGGAATAATCCTTCTTATGAATTCATGGTTGTTTTCGCATGCTCCTTTTTGATTTGGTGATGAGGGATCACAATAGAATACATTCGATTTAATAACACCGTCACCATTACATTCGATTGCTGTAGGGTCCGAGAACTCTGTCCCGTTATCAGCGAGGCACAATGAAAGTATTTTTTTATAGTTATCTTCACCTAAACGTTTATAGAGATAATTAAATATCTCAGTAACAGATTTTGAATCATTAGTTTTTCGTAAAAATGCAATCTGTAGTTTGGGAAGTACAAAGTGTATGGTAAGTAAAACAGCACCACCCTTAATGCCTTCAACTGAATCCAGTTCTGCTACAGGTACAGAAGGATTATCTTCTCTGTATTTATTATAATCTTCGAAGGTTCGTCCAATCCTACAAGCTTTGTCAACTTTAAGTTCCTTTGATTTCTTTTTGCGAGGTCTGAACCTAACCTTGCGAGGCATATCGATGTTTTTAGCTTCAAATAATCCATTATCGGCATAAATATAGGCGGTTTTTTCGCATATCGATATAGAATCGGGATTATTAACTATTATATGATGTAATGACTGCCCTTTTTTTAAAAGAGGACTTATTACATTATTCAGCTGTTCCAATTCACTTTCTGTTAGATTGAATCCAGACCGAGATTCGCTTCTTACATCTTCATATTCTTGCTGTGCCTCACGTGGCTTATAAAAACATTTCTCCAGTGTACAGGTATTAAGGCTACTGCAACCATTGCACACATAAGGCGGTTTGCTTAGATGTGGGCAAACTTCCTTGATGTAATCTTTGCAAAAATCTGTGCATTTACCACAGGAGAAACATAGATTTCTTGATTTACCACGGCTACATTCACTACATATATCACCTTTGTGAGGACAACCTTTTCTAAGTTGGCAATCATTAAAAGGTCTGTATGGTGCACCTTTCTTTTCGAACACACGATGAGACTTTACTTCTTTTGAAATGGTAGTGCAGTCTCTTCCGATACTTCTTCCTATAGCCTTAAAACTGGATGATGCATCAAGGCCATCTCTAATCCGACGTCGTTCATCATATACTAAATGCTTATTCTTATTCATAAAAGCTCCTGTTCCGGCCGGAGCAAGAGAAGGATGAACAAACATAAGGTAGCATTAAGAAGAAGTAAGTTCCATAGTATCTATTAAGAAGTAGTAAATTCTACACTTAGAGTAGGAGGGGTTGAAGTTAACTTTACAAATAACATCTGTTAAATAAGTAACAATTCCCTATTCTTTACATTGATTTTTATACAAAATTCGATTATTATAGAAATCGATTAGGATTTTTTAATCATAAATAGAAAGGATAGGTAAAAACTATGGCAAATATCGATTTGACAAAATATGGTATTACTGGAACAACTGAGGTTGTTTACAATCCTTCTTACGAGCAGTTGTTCGAGGAGGAGACAAAATCTGAATTAACAGGTTATGAAGTAGGACAGAACACAGAGTTAGATGCTGTAAACGTTATGACAGGTATCTACACAGGACGTTCTCCTAAAGATAAGTACATCGTAATGGATGATAACTCAAAGGATACAGTATGGTGGAACACACCTGAGTATCCAAATGACAACCATCCAATGAGCGAAGAAGTATGGGCTACAGTAAAGGATCTTGCTAAGAAAGAGCTTTGCAACAAGAGATTATTTGTAGTTGATGCATTCTGTGGTGCAAATGCTGACACACGTATGGCAGTTCGTTTCATCGTAGAAGTTGCTTGGCAGGCACATTTCGTAAAGAATATGTTCATCCAGCCAACAGCTGCTGAGCTTGAGAACTTCGAGCCTGATTTCGTAGTATACAACGCTTCAAAGGCAAAGGTAGAAAACTACAAAGAGTTAGGACTTAACTCAGAGACATGTGTAGCTTTCAACATCACAAGCCGCGAGCAGGTTATCATCAACACATGGTACGGCGGAGAGATGAAGAAGGGTATGTTCTCAATGATGAACTACTATCTTCCACTTAAGGGAATCGCTTCTATGCACTGTTCAGCAAACTGCGATATGGACGGAAAGCACACAGCTATCTTCTTCGGTTTATCTGGAACAGGAAAGACTACTCTTTCTACAGATCCAAAGCGTCGTCTTATCGGTGATGATGAGCATGGTTGGGATGACAACGGAGTATTCAACTTTGAAGGTGGATGCTACGCTAAGGTTATCGGACTTGACAAAGAGTCTGAGCCAGATATCTACAACGCAATCAAGAGAGATGCTCTTCTTGAGAACGTTACTGTTGATGGAAATGGCAAGATTGACTTTGATGACAAGTCAGTTACAGAGAATACTCGTGTATCTTATCCAATCGATCACATTGAAAAGATTGTTGCTAATGTAAATAAGAAGTCTGCAGGTCCAGATGCTGACAATGTTATCTTCCTTTCTGCAGATGCATTTGGAGTACTGCCTCCAGTATCTATCCTTTCACCAGAGCAGACAAAGTACTACTTCCTTTCAGGATTTACTGCAAAGCTTGCTGGTACAGAGAGAGGTATCACAGAGCCAACACCTACATTCTCAGCTTGCTTCGGACAGGCATTCCTTGAGTTGCATCCTACAAAGTATGCAGAGGAGCTGGTTAAGAAGATGGAGAAGTCTGGTGCAAAGGCTTACCTTGTTAACACAGGATGGAACGGCACAGGCAAGAGAATCTCTATTAAGGATACAAGAGGTATCATCGATGCAATTCTTTCAGGCGATGTATTAAAGGCTCCTACAAAGAAGATTCCTTACTTTGATTTTGAGGTTCCAACAGAGCTTCCAGGAGTTGACACTGGCATTCTTGATCCTAGAGATACATATGCTAATCCTTCAGAGTGGGAGGAGAAGGCAAAGGATCTTGCATCTCGCTTCCAGAAAAACTTTAAGAAGTATGAGACAAACGAGGCTGGTAAGGCACTTGTTGCTGCAGGCCCACAGCTTTAATTCTTATATGAATTTTTTAAAGTACTCAGGCATGGCCTGAGTACTTTTTTTAGTGGGAAAGTGGTTAGAAGACATAGCTTAAACACCTGATTTCTTTTGTTAAGATTTAATATAAAAAGCCCGAAAATTGGGGCATTTATGTTCTTTAATTTGTCACAAATAAGGTGTACTATAATCTCAGGTAAAAGATTACCGATAACTTTCTAACCTGGAGTGTTCGATTTAACTTATCTGTTTTGAACCTACATTTACTTTAAATGGAATGCTTACATTTCCAATCGGCTGTCAGGCCTCCATAGAGTGGAAGGCAAAAGGTTGGTTGCGGCGATCCACCTAGCTGAAGCTAGGAGTCAATTGGTAAGCCCGGCATTTTGGGTTAGATTCGATTTTTATAGGGGCCATATCTCAGATATGGTCCCTTTTTCTATGGAAAGATATAAATTAGTTTGATATTCTTATATAAGCAAAATAAGGAGGTAGCCTATGTGGAATTTTATAGGATATGGGAAAACATATATTGATAAATGCAACAGAGATAACATTGGGGCCTATGCAGCCCAAACCGGATATTTCCTCATAGTATCGGCAATTCCTTTTTTAATGCTTTTAGTATGGTTATCAGGCTTTGCACCTTCTATAGGTCAGTACATTTATGACATGATTTATGAGGTGGTTCCTAGTGAATTTTCTCCATATGCCACCAGGATAGTTGGCCTTATTACCAGGGCTTCAACTGGTGCCATTTTTACCTCAATTCTCATGGCGATTTGGTCATCGGGCAAGGCTTTTCAAAATCTTATGGTAGGCCTCAACCAGGTACATCAGGTGGAGGAAACCAGGGGCTGGTTTTCCCGCAGGCTTAGGGCGATTTTGTATACAATGATTCTCCTTTTTGTAATTGTTGTAATAATGCTTATGCTTATTTTTACCCACAAACTGCAGGACTTTGCTCAAAACTACTATGGCTTTATTGCTTATGTAGTAGGTATCAGACCTTTGTTTAGGGGGATTTTTGTATTCCTGTTTTTGGTGGTGGTATTTACCTTTTTATTTACAGTTCTTCCTAATAAAAAGATATCCTTTCTAAGCCAGTTGCCAGGAGGAATTATATGCGCCCTTTCCTGGTATATATTCTCCATGTTTATGGCTATATGGGTTGGAATCTTTAAGGGCTTTTCCATGTATGGGGCCCTGGCAACCATGATGGTATTTATGTTTTGGCTATACTTTTGTATGTATTTTATGCTTATGTCGGTGGAGGCCAATGTATTCTTTGCCGATGGCTTTTTAGTCCTAGGGACAAAAATTAAAGATAAATTTTATCAGAAGCATGGCCTGGGCAAGTGGAAAAAGGCTAATTAGTGTGTTAGAATGTGTGGGTTATGAGAGTTTCAGATTTTGATTATAATCTTCCTGAGGAGCTTATCGCTCAGGATCCGCTTGAAAAGCGCAGTAATTCCAGATTGATGGTTTTAGATAAGCAGACAGGTGAGATTACTCACCGTCATTTTTATGATATAAAAGATTATTTGAATCCGGGAGATTGCCTGGTTATCAACAATACCAGGGTTATTCCAGCTAGATTATACGGGGCCAGAGTGGGTTCTGGTGGCAAGGTGGAGATTCTCCTTCTTAAAAGAATCAGCGATAATCAGTGGGAATGTTTGGTAAAGCCTGGCAAAAAGGCTAGACCTGGCATGGAGATTTCCTTTGGAGACGGACTGTTGATGGGCAAAATCATTGATATTGTTGATGATGGAGACCGTATTATAGAGTTTTCTTATGAGGGTATTTTTGAGGAGATTTTGGACAAACTGGGCGAGATGCCGCTGCCTCCTTACATTACCCACAGGCTGGAGGATAGGAATAGGTATCAGACTGTCTATGCAAAATTTGACGGCTCTGCAGCTGCACCTACAGCCGGTCTACACTTTACCCCAGAGTTGCTGGAGGAAATAAGGGCCATGGGCGTAAATATAGCAGAGGTTACACTGCATGTTGGTCTCGGCACATTTAGACCTGTAAAGGAGGACAATGTCCTTGACCACCATATGCATTCAGAATATTACAAGATAGACCAAAAGGCCTGCGATATTATCAATGAGACAAAGGCTAGGGGAGGCAGGGTCATTTCTGTTGGCACCACATCCACCCGCACCCTTGAGTCCGCAGCAGAGCCTGGCAAGCCTCTTGTTCCAAAGAGTGATTGGACTCAGATATTTATATATCCTGGATATGAGTTTAAGGTGATAGATGCTTTGATTACTAATTTCCACCTGCCACAGTCCACACTTATTATGCTAGTGTCAGCATTGGCAGGCAGAGAGCATGTGCTGCATGCATACGAAGAGGCTGTTAAAGATAAATATAGATTCTTCTCCTTTGGAGATGCAATGCTTATAGAGTAAATAGGAAGGGAGATCCATAAATGGGAGATATTATTTCAGAATTAAGTGCCAAGTTTGAAACTGAACTTGATAAAATCAAAAGTTCAGAAGAACTTGAAAACATCCGTGTTGCTTACCTTGGCAAAAAGGGTAGCGTTACAGCTGCCATGAAGGAAATGGGCAAACTGTCGGCTGAGGAGAAAAAAGAGTTTGGCCAAAAGGTTAACGCTTTAAAGAATGCTGTTGCAGACAAGATTTCTGAGAAGAAAGAAGAACTTGCTGCATTAGAACTGCAAAAGGAAATCGACAAGGTTCCTGACTTTGATATTTCTTTACCTTCTAAGTTTAATCAGGGAAGTTTCCACCCAATCACACTTGTTCAGCGCCAGTGTGAAACAGTTTTTAAATCCATGGGATTTACAGTGGAAGACTACAGTGAGGTGGTTACTGACTACGAGTGTTTCGAGTCTGTTAATATTCCAAAATATCACCCTGCAAGAGATATGCAGGATACATATTATCTTGAGAATGGTCAGCTTTTAAAGTCACAGACAACTGCTGCCCAGAATGCGATTTACAAAAAATACCGCAAGGACCTTATTGAAAATGGCAAGCCAATCAAGGCTATTTTCCCTGGTCGTTGCTTTAGAAATGAGGCTACTGATGCCAGCCATGAGAACACATTCTTCCAGATGGAAGGTGTTATGGTAGGCAAGGACATTTCCATTTCAAACCTTATCTACTTTATGAAGACCATGCTTTCAGAAGTTTTCAGAAGAGATATCAAGGTAAGACTTAGACCTGGATTTTTCCCATTTGTGGAGCCTGGATTTGAGCTTGATATCAACTGTCTGATTTGCGGCGGAAAGGGTTGCCCTTCTTGCAAGCACTCAGGATGGTTGGAACTTTGCCCATGTGGAATGATTCACCCTAATGTACTGAAAGAGGGTGGCATTGACCCTGAAAAATACACCGGTTTTGCCTTTGGCCTTGGACTTACAAGACTTGCAATGATGAAATACGGTATCAAAGACATTCGTGATCTGAACAGCGGCAATCTCAACAGTTTGGCTCAGTTCACCGATGATGAAGAGTAAGGGAGGGCTAAGTAGATGTTTATTTCAATGAATTGGATTTCTGATTTTGTTGACCTGGATGGAATCGATAAGATGGACCTTATCGCAAAGTTTTCCCTGGCAACTGCAGAAGTAGAAAATGATATTTATTTCAAGGGTGAAGACCTTTCAGGTGTTGTTGTAGCAGAGATTAAATCTGTGGAGCCACACCCTGAATCTAATAAGCTGCACCTTTTAAAGGTGGATGCCGGCGACGGCAAACTCACAGATGTTGTCTGTGGAGCACCTAATGTAAGAGTTGGTATGAAAACAGCCTTTGCCAAGGTTGGTGCCCATATCGGCGGTATTACTATTGAATCAAAGCCACTGGCAGGCTTCCCATCAAACGGAATGTGCTGTTCAGAAAAGGAAGTCGGAATCTCTGACAACCATGATGGCATTATGGATATATTAGATGATTGCCCACTGGGTACAGATTTAAAAGACCTCTATGAGATCGATGATATTATCTTTGAGGTTGATAACAAGTCTCTCACAAACAGACCTGACCTTTGGGGCCACTACGGAATAGCAAGAGAGATTGCTACAATTGCAAAGCGTCCTCTCAAGCCACTTCCAACAATTGACCTTAGCAAATATGATAACCTGGAAAAGATTGACCTGAAAATCGAGGACGAACTCTGCCAGAGATATTCTGCAATCAAGGTAGAAAACATTGAAAAAAATGTTGCTCCTGTAAATATGCGAATCAGACTTTTCTACTGTGGCATGAGAGCAATCAATTTGCTGGCTGATTTAACCAACTACCTTATGCTGGAGATGGGACAGCCTATGCATGCCTTTGACTCTAGAAAGGTTGGCAAAATCCGCATCAAGCGTTTTGACAAGCCATTCGTATTTACTACCTTAGACGGCATTGAGAGAAACTGCGACGAGAATACTCTCATGATTTGCAACGACAACACACCTGTTGCCATTGCAGGTATTATGGGTGGTCTCGATTCAGAAATTGTGGAGGATACCACAACACTTACTCTTGAGTCTGCAACCTTTAATGCAGCCTCAATCAGAAAGTCTGCAGTCCGTTTGGCTCACAGAACAGATGCCAGCGCCCGCTATGAGAAGAGCCTTGATCCTGAAATGACTACAGTAGCCATTGCAAGATTTTTATACCTTCTCTTTGAAATCGATTCAAATGCAAAGGTAGTATCTGCCCTTACAGATGAATACGCTTTCCACTATCCACACATCAGCCTTGACTTTGACAAGACATTTGTGGACAAGTACACAGGTATCGAGATTACAGATGAGCACATTGTTGATACACTTACATCATTAGGATTTGGTGTAGAGCATAGTGGAGACAATTTCAAGGTAGATGTACCTTCATATCGTGCTACAAAGGATGTTAGCATGAAGGCTGATATCATTGAAGAAATCACCCGTATCTATGGATACGACAACTTTATTCTAAAGACTACTGAGGCACCTCTTTTCCCTATTAGAATGGATGCTCAGACTAGCCTTGAGGATAGGGCAAAAGATATTTTAGTAAAGAGATTCAGTTTGCACGAGGTACATTCATACCTCTGGCAGTATGCTGATGAATACAAGAAACTTGGCATGGAGGTAGAGGACAACATCAAGTTGGCCGGTTCTACAAACCCTAATATTGAGACTCTTAGAAACTCAATTATCCCTACACAGCTTTGCCAGGTAAGTTACAACACAGGCTATGATACAGACTTTGGTCTTTTTGAGATTGGCCATGTTGTAGAAGGCCTCAAGTCAGATGGTCTTTGCGATGAGCGCAAGAAACTTTGCATTAGCCTCTTTTCAAAGACAAAGTCGGTAGAGACACTTTATTTTGAACTGAGGGATATGATTGCAGAGTTGGTTGATGACCTCAAGCACATGCCTATCTCATACAAAAAAATGGAGAGCAGCCACTCATACGAGCATCCAAAGAACCTGAACGGTCTTTTGATTGATGGCAAACAAATCGGAAAGATTGGCGTGGCTCATCCACTTGTTTCAAAGAAAATTGACAAGAAGGCTGCCATTGTTTTTGCTGAAATTGACATGGAAGCATTTACAGAGGCTGATGGAAAGGGCATTAAATATGCAGAGCCATCAAAGTATCCTTCAATCGAGGTAGATTTATCTTTTGTAGCAGAGAAATTTGCAGAGATAAATGATACAATAAAAGAGAAATCTTATAGTATCTTAAAGAGCATCGGTGTGGCTGATGTATACTCTGATGGAGATAGTAAGTCAATTACAACAAGACTCCTCTTTGGTGATGATGAGAGAACTCTTACCCATGAGGAAGTTCAAAAGGTTGTTGATGAGATTATCGAAAATCTCAAAAACAAAGGAATTAATTTGAAACTGTAAAATGTATTCGGGAGGACTGGGATCAATGGAAGAAAAGAGAAGAGCAAAAAGACTGGACATAAATGTCAAAGTCGAGATTGAAAGAATTGATGAGCCAAAGGTTACAACTGTAAAGTATGTAGATGTTGACGTTACAAACATCTCAAAGTCAGGTTTGGCTTTCAGGGCTTCTGGCGTTGAGTTTTCAGAGGGGGCTTGCTTTGATGCAAGGATTCAAATCTGGACAAAGGAAACTATTGATACAGTCTTTAAGGTAGTCCGTGTAAACAAGATTGATGATGACACCTATGAGTACGGATGTATATTTGTGGGAATGACTGATACCGATGCTCTCAAAATTGAGATCTATCAGTTGTTTAATGATGTTGAATAAGTTGGAGTGGCATAATTTTGGAAAACAGTATTATTTTTCCTAATTTGCATATTACTCTGGATAATGTTGGTAAAACCTTCTCCATAGGAGGTTTTACCATTGCATTTTATGGGGTTATTATTGCAATTGGGATGCTAGTTGGAGTGAGTTTTATACTAAAGGAGTCTAAGAGGGTAGGCCTCAATGAGGACACCATTCTCGACATGGCCCTTATAACAATCATCGTGGGAGTGATAGGAGCTAGGCTTTATTATGTGGCTTTTTCCTGGGATAGTTACAAGGACAATCTGCTTTCTATATTTAATATAAGGCAGGGCGGTCTTGCAATTTACGGAGGAGTCTTGGCTGGTATCCTTACAGTCTTTATTTTTACCAAGGTCAAGTCTTTGAGTTTTCTTAAGGTTTTGGACGTGGCCATATTTGGAGTTGTGATAGGACAGATATTTGGCCGCTGGGGCAACTTCTTTAACAGGGAGGCCTTTGGCCAATATTCTGATGGATTGTTTGCAATGCTTTTGCCAATAGATGCAATTAGGTCTCAGTCAGATGTTACAGCAGAAATGTTGGCCCATCTGGTAGAAATCAATGGCACCACATTTATTTCAGTACATCCTACATTCCTCTATGAGTCTCTTTGGAATTTGGGGCTACTGATTATTATGCTTGCCAGCAGAAAGGGCAAGAAATTTGACGGTCAAATATTCTTTACATACCTGGCAGGATACGGGGCAGGACGTTTTTGGATTGAGGGTCTTAGGACAGACCAGTTAAAAATCTGGGGCAGCAATATGGCTGTTTCTCAGTGCCTTGCAGCCCTCCTTGTAGTATTGGGATGCGGACTCTTTATTTACTTTCTAAAGATTAACCAGCCAGAAAAAGAGTAAAATTAACTGAATCAGTGATAAATAAATAAAGCCAGACAAAGCAGAAATAAGCTGCTTTGCCTGGCTTTATTTTTTTGTCATCAATTATTGTGGGATTTTCCTCCACTAAAGTTATAAGTCGAAAAAACCTTGTAAAATCACCATTTTTTCACACTGAAAGGCTTGCCAGTGGGAGGTAAATAGAGTAGAATGTAGTTAAAAGTGGAGGAAAGTGGTAGAAAAGTGTCACAAAGTGGTAGATTTCACTAGTTAGGAGGAAGCGGCCAAATGTTCATGGGTGAGTACAGTCACAATATAGACGGCAAAAACCGTCTTATTATGCCTGCCAAGTTTCGTGAACAATTGGGAGATCATTTCGTAGCCACCAAAGGCTTGGATGGATGCCTCTTCGTTTATCCTATGAGCGAGTGGAAAACCATCGAGGAGAAATTTAGAGAGATACCTCGCACTACAAAAGATGCCAGAAAATTCTCCAGATTCTTCTTTGCAGGCGCTGCTGAAATTGATATAGACAAGCAGGGCAGAGCACTGATTCCTGCCAACCTAAAAGAATATGCAGGAATTGATAAAGAAATCGTGTCAGTTGGTGTTCTCAACCGAATTGAAATCTGGTCTAAGGACCGTTGGAATGAGGAAGGCACCTACGACGACATGGATGAGATCGCTGAGCACATGGCTGAACTTGGCCTAGGAATCTAATATGGAATTTAATCATTATTCAGTTCTCCTACAGGAGACAATTGAAAATTTGAATATTAAGCCTGATGGGATTTATGTTGATGGCACTCTTGGGGGTGGGGGACATTCCTTTGAGATAGCAAAAAGGCTGGACAGCGGTCACCTATATGGATTTGACCAGGACACAGACGCCCTAAAGGCAGCGGGAGAGAGACTTGCCCCATTTGCTGACAAGGTCACAGAGATTCATAGCAATTATGAATTTATGAAAGAAAGACTGCTGGAGCAGGGAGTGAAAAAGGTGGACGGCATCATGCTGGACCTGGGAGTTTCTTCCTTCCAATTAGACGAGGCAGACAGAGGTTTTACATACAGGGTTGAGGATGCTCCTCTTGATATGAGAATGGACAAGGACAATCCACAGACAGCAGCAGACATCATAAACAATTATGCTCCTGAGGATTTGACCAGAGTCCTATTCACATACGGTGAGGAGAAATATTCAAAACAGATTGTCAAAAACATTGTAAAGGCAAGAGAGAGTGCTCCAATCCTTACAGCAGGTCAGTTAAATAAAATCATTGCTGAGAGCATTCCTAAAAAAGCCCAGGTAGGCCAGGGTCATCCATCAAAGAGGACATACCAAGCCCTTAGGATTGAATTAAACAGGGAATTGACAGTTTTGGAAGACCACATTGATGACATGATTGAATTACTGAATCCAGGTGGCAGGCTTTGCATTATCACTTTCCACTCCCTGGAGGACAGGATTACAAAGTTGGCATTTAAAAGAAATGAAAACCCTTGCACATGCCCACCGGATTTTCCAGTTTGTGTTTGCGGTAAAAAGCCAAAGGGCAGGGTAATTACAAGAAAACCAATTCTCCCATCCGAAGAGGAACTGGAAGCAAATTCCAGATCAAAAAGCGCAAAACTTAGAGTTTTTGAGAGAGGCTAATAAATTATCACTTGAGGTAACTAGTTATGCAGGAATTAAGAGACTATTATTACAGCGACGGAAACGTTGTTAGACAGACAAAAGTAAATTATAGACCAGCCAGAAATCTTCCTACTAGAGAGCAGAGAGAGCAGGAGAAAAGAGATGAGCTTTTAAGAAAGCAGAAGATTACTGACAGAAGAAACGTCAGAGAACTTAGAAGCAATCGCTTGCTTACTGCTTACATGATTTCTGCAATTATTGTTGCTGTATTCCTGTTTGTAGGTTATGTATCTATGCAGACTATGGTTACTGAGAGAATGAATCAGATTGCTACATTAGAGAGCCAACTTGCTACTGTAAATGCAGACAACAAGGCGGCTGAGAGCAGAATTGCCACAACTACCAACCTTACAGAAATAAAGGATAAAGCAATAAATGAACTTGGAATGGTATATGCAACTAGCAGCCAAATAGTGTATTATAATGTAGGCGGTTCAGACTACATGAGCCAATACAGGGATATACCATCAAAATGAAACAACAGAAAAAGAAATCAAAAATAAAAAATAAATTATTAAAAAGAATGCAACGCAAGCTCTGGCTAGTATATGGAGGTGTTTGCATTCTTTTTGTTGTACTGATAGGCCGCATTATGTACATCCAGTACACAAGCGGAGATTACTATGAAAAAATCGTCTTGTCTCAGCAGGATTATGATTCCACTATCATTCCTTTTCAGAGGGGAGATATAGTAGATGCCAGAGGCACTGTGCTGGCTACCAGCGTGGATGTATATAATGTAATTTTGGATTGTAAGGTATTAAATGCTAACGATAAACATATTGATACCACAGTGCGAGCTATCACCTCCTGCTTTCAGGAGATCGAGGCCAGCACTATAAAGGAAAAACTTGCTGACAACCCAACTTCTCAATATATAAAACTGGCTAAAAAAGTTTCCTATGAGGAGATGGCTGCTTTTGAGGAATTAAAGGCCAGCGAAGAGTACAAGGGCAAGGTGTATGGAATCTGGTTTGAAAAAGAGTATGTGAGACAGTATCCATATGGCAGCCTGGCTGCAGCCACAATCGGCTATGCCTCATCTGGTAATGTGGGAGTCATTGGACTGGAAAACAAATATTCCAACATCTTAAACGGAGTCAATGGACGTACATATGGTTATTTGAATTCTGACTCCAGCCTGGAGCAGACCACAATTGATGCCACCAATGGAAACAACCTGATTCTCTCATTGGATGCGAATATTCAAACTATAGTAGAAAAGGAAATAGCAGATTGGAATGCTAAGACCATGGAGACATACAATGCCGACCATCCAGATGAGCCAGAGGCTTTTGGTTCTCTTCACACAGCGGTCCTTGTTATGAATCCTAACAATGGCCAGGTTTTGGCCATGGCCCAGTATCCTACTTTTGATTTGAACAATCCTAGAGATCTGTCTGCATATTATTCAGAGGCTGATCTTGAGACTCTGGACGAAGAGCAAAAGATGGATGCCTTAAATAAGATCTGGCAGAATTTTACCACCACATACACTTACGAGCCTGGTTCTACTTTCAAGCCATTTACTGTGGCGATGGGACTGGAGACAGGTGCTCTTACTGGTAATGAGACTTATTTTTGCGATGGTGGAGAAATGATTTCCGGCTATCCCAAACTGGTTAAATGTACTGCTTATAAAAAGGGTGGACATGGGACACAGACTATTGCAGATGCCCTTTCAAATTCTTGCAACGACGCTTTGATGCAGATGGTTAGGGCCATAGGTCCTGACGCCTTTGCCAAATACCAGTCAGTTTTTGGATTTGGCCAAAAGACGGGGATTGATTTGCCAGGCGAGGCCAGCACAGCAGGCCTTATCTATTCAAACCAGGATTTGAATTCCTCTATTAACCTTGCTACCAATTCCTTTGGGCAAAACTTTAATACAACCATGATTCAGTTGGCCAGCGGCTTTTGCTCCTTGATCAATGGAGGCTACCTCTATGAGCCTCATCTTGTGACAAAAATTACCGATGCCAATGGCAACACAGTGGAAGAGATAGAGCCTACTGTTTTAAAGAGGACTGTTTCTGATGAGACAGGAAATATGCTGAAATCCTACCTGGAGTATGTTGTATCTGATGGTACCGGACATACTGCAGGAGTGGAGGGATATAGAATCGGTGGTAAAACAGGTACCGCCGAGAAATTGCCTCGTGGCAACCACAAATACCTGGTTTCCTTTATTGGTTTTGCCCCAGTAGAAGACCCACAGGTGGTTGTGTATGTTATTGTAGATGAGCCAGGTACAGGTGCTGTTGGAGACAATCAGGCCCACTCTAGTTTTGCCCAGGAGATTTGTCACAATATTTTCTCTCAGATTCTCCCTTACATGGGAGTGGAGTCAGACATGACCGAGGAAGAGGAGGCTGCTGCGGCAGATGCTCTGACAGAAGCTGCTACATCTAATACCTCTACTGCAGAAGAGGGTAGCACAGAGGACACTCCTGAGGGAGAGGCTTCCACAGCGGATCCTACAGCCACTCCAGAGGTTGAGGTGGACGAGACAGAGGAACTGACTAATTAGAATTATTATAGAATTGGAGTTTTAAAATGTTTGATGTATTTTTACCTATGCTTATAGCCTTTTTTATTGTTTTGATTCTTGCCCCTATTTGTATTCCTATCCTGCGCAGACTTAAGATGGGAAACACAGAGAGGGAATACATAAAGGAACATGCAAAGAAAAACGGTACTCCTTCTATGGGAGGTGTGATGATTCTGATATCCTTTGCCCTATGTGGATTTTATTTTGCAAGGACAATTCCTCATGCCCTTCCTATAATTCTTGTCACACTGGGATTTGGAATTATTGGATTTATCGATGATTTAATCAAGGCTTTAAAGAAAAGTTCTGATGGACTAAAGGCATGGCAGAAGATGCTAGGACAGATTTTAGTCACCTCAGGCTTTGCCCTTTATATGGTAAAATTTTCTGATGTATCTATGGAAATGATTGTCCCTTATTCTAAGGCTAGAATTGATTTGGGATTTTTTGCCATTGTTATTTTATTTATTGCAGTTTTAGGCACTGTTAACGGATCGAATTTTACTGACGGATTGGATGGATTAGAAACTTCGGTGACATTAGCAATTTGCGGTTTCCTAGGGGTTGCTTCCATCAAATATATGTCAGATATAACACCTGTAATCGCTGTAATGATAGGTGCTCTTTTCGGATTTTTGATGTACAATGTCCATCCTGCCAAGGTCTTTATGGGTGACACTGGCTCCCTGGCACTGGGTGGTTTTGTGGCTGCCACAGCCTACATGCTGCAGATGCCACTTTTCCTTATTATCATTGCATTTATATATTTGATAGAGGTTCTATCAGTTATTTTACAAGTTAGATATTTTAAACTGACCCACGGCAAGAGAATTTTTAGAATGGCTCCTATTCATCATCACTATGAATTAGGTGGCTGGTCTGAGGTAAAGGTAGTGGCTGTATTTACTACAGTTACCATCTTCTTGTGCCTGTTTGCATATTATCTTCTTTAATTGACATATGGAGGTTACATGGTTAAAGACGGGGGAGTAGTTAGCGAGAAACGTGCTGCTAAAAATCGTATAAAAATTAATAAGATGTTGAATTTCGACTATACCCTCTTGTTTATAGTTGTTTTTATTTTGGCCTTTGGATTTGTTATGCTTTATTCCACATCTGCCTATGCGGCCACTTTGAAAAAGGGAGATTCTCTTTTTTACCTAAAAAAACAGGCCTTTGCTGCGGTCTTGGGATTTTGCGGTATGGCCTTTTTGGCAAAGGTAGATTATAGGGTGTGGAGACCATTTACAGATTTGTTTTATCTGATTGCCCTGGGCCTTTGTATACTTGTTATCTTTGTAGGTACAAATCTTAATGCTTCATCTCGATGGCTCAATATCGCAGGTGTTTCTGTGCAGCCATCAGAGATTGCAAAGGTAGCAGTCATTTTATATATATCCCATTTGATTGCCTTGTATCCAAAGAGCCAGAGGAAAATAAGCGGCTCTATCAAAATCTTGGCAGTGGTATTCCCTATATTTGCTGTTGTTGCCTACAACAACCTTTCAACAGCCATTATTATCCTGGGAATAGCCTTTATCATGGTCTTTATTGCATCACCTAACTACTGGAAATTTGCAGGCCTAATCGGACTTGGCCTGCTAGTGGTTGTCTTTTACATCAGCATGGCTGGATATAGAGCCGGCCGTATTGATGCCTGGCTCCATCCGGAAAAATATGTGACCGGCACTGGATTTCAGATTCTACAGGGTTTATATGCCATTGGATCTGGTGGCCTCTTTGGGAAAGGCTTGGGAGAGAGTATGCAAAAGAATATTGTTCCCGAGGCCCAAAACGATATGATTTTTTCAATTATTTGCGAGGAACTGGGAGTATTTGGGGCAGTTTGCGTAATCCTCTTATACATCCTGCTTTTGTACAGACTTTTGTTTATTGCTAATCATGCAAAAGACATGTTTGGGTCATTTATCTGTATTGGAATTATGTCCCACATTGCTTTGCAGGTTATTTTAAATATTGCGGTAGTAACCAATTCAATGCCAAACACTGGTGTTACCTTACCTTTGATTTCTTACGGTGGTACCTCAGTATCCATTCTCCTGTCGGAGATAGGATTGGCCCTTAGCGTTTCAAAAAATATGGAATTTGGGGAAAGAGATTGAGTAGAAAAAATAAGAGAAGAAAGGGCTTTGGCCTGGCTATAATTGAATTTATCCTTGCTCTTATTATTTTAGGGGCAGGTTTTGTGGGATTTGCCTATTTCTTTTGTCCCCTTAAAAATGTGGAGGTCACAGGCACTGACCTATACACAAAGGAAGAGATTACAGGCTATATATTAGATGACGAATATTCTAACAATGCCATGTATGTTTTTATTAAAAACAAGCTTTTCCCAAAGGGTGATGCAGAGTTTATAGATTCCTTTGATGTAAAACTGAAAAATCTTAACACGGTGGAAATCCACTGCAATGAAAAGAAGATTTTAGGTTACATGCAAAACGATGACATGAAATATATCTATTTCAACTATCAGGGGATAATTGCAGAGATTTCAGAAACCTACGTTGAGGGTTATATGAAATTGGAAGGGGTATCCTGTCAGGACCCAAAGGTGGGAGACAAGTTGTCTCTTGGAGATAATGATGAGGTTGGATATTTGATGTCCTTAATCAAACTCATCTACAAGACGGATTTGATGCCGGACAAGATAGTTTATGATGAAAATTCCTACATTACACTGGTCTATTCAGACTACAATATCGTCTTAGGCAGCCAGTCTTATCTGGAGGAAAAGATTGACAGGCTGCAATATATACTCCCTCAGATAGAAGGAATGAAGGGGACACTACATCTAGAGAATTTTTCAAATACAAATACAGATATTGTATTTGAGAAGGCTGCTGAGGTGGATGAATAAATTGCTATTTATTTGAAAAAGAGGTTGATAATTAGCCTAAAAAACTATAATATTATAATAGTATTTTGGTATTAGGGAATTTTCGACCTCCCTTAGAGGTTTAATAAAAGGAGGATATAGTTTTGATTAACATTACAACTGACGAGATAGGAGCTCCTGTCAGAATCATTGTTGTAGGCGTAGGCGGCGCCGGCAATAATGCTGTTAAACGAATGGTTGAAGAGGGCATCGGGGGAGTAGAATTTATCGGTATCAACACTGATAAACAGGCCCTTGATTTATGTAAAGCACCTACACTTCTTGCAATCGGTGAGAAGACTACAGGAGGAAAGGGAGCAGGTGCCAACCCTGAGGTTGGAGAGCGTTCCGCTGAGGAGAGCGCAGAGGATATTTCTGCAGCTATCAAAGGTGCTGATATGGTATTTATCACTTGTGGTATGGGTGGTGGCACTGGTACAGGTGCTGCTCCTGTTGTTGCAAAGATTGCAAAGGAACAGGGCATCCTTACTGTAGGTATTGTTACTAAGCCTTTCACTTTCGAGGGTAAGCCTCGTATGAATAATGCTCTTAATGGTATTGAGCGTCTCAAGGAAAACGTTGATACACTTATCGTTATTCCTAATCAGAAACTGATTGAGATCTGCAACAAGAGCATGGGTATCGGTGAGTCATTCAGGATGGCAGACGGTGTTTTACACCAGGCTGTTCAGGGTATCACAGATCTTATTACAAAGAATTCGCTTATCAACTTGGACTTCGCAGATGTTCAGACTGTTATGAAGGACAAGGGATTAGCTCACGTAGGTATCGGCTCTGCCAAGGGTGATGAGAAAGCTCTTGAGGCTGTTAAGGCAGCTGTTGCTTCTCCACTGCTTGAGACAAGCATCGCCGGTGCTACAGATGTCATCGTCAATATCTGTGGTGATGTTGGACTGAATGATGCATCTGAGGCTACATCTTATGTACAGGATATGACTGGTGCTGATGCCAATATTATTCTTGGTATCACAGTTGATGAAAATATGGATGACGAGGTTTCTGTTACAGTTATTGCTACAGGCCTTGGGGAGCCTGCTGCTCCTGGCACATTCAGAAGCACATCTGGTATGGTTTACAACACCACACCTAGACCTGGCACAGACCTTTTCTCAGGTATGAGAACTGGAGGACAGGCTGCTCCTGCATCTCAGTCAGCAATGACAAATGCTTCATCTGTTGCTTCTAGACCTACCACACCAACTGCTCCTCTTGGTGGCCTTTCACAGGCTAGACCTACAGTCCCTACAGAGGCTACTGTTCCTGAAATCAACATCAAGATGCCTGATTTCATGAATTCAATGAGAAAATAATCAAAACTAATTAATATAATTGGGGTGATTTCACCCCAATTTTTTTATACCCTGACACAGTTCTTTCACTTTACAGGGGGCTGTGCATGGGGATATCATATTTTCATGAAGAAATTATTATTATTAAGCACATTACTTTCAATATCTCTTGTGGCTTGCGGGTCAGATTCTGCCCAGGATTCCAATTCCAAGGAGGGCCTTGAGCCAATTGATATAGTTGTTATTACAGACACTCATTACCTTTCCCCTGATTTAACTGATCATGGAAAATATTTTACTGATATGATGGATTCAGCAGATGGCAAGATGACCAGATATTGCCAGGAATTAATAGAGGCTGGATTTAGTCAGGTGATTGATAAAGGGGCGGATGCTGTAATTCTCACCGGGGACTTATCTTTTAATGGGGCAAAGGAAAGCCATATTGATTTTGCAAAAGAGCTAAAGACATTAGAGGATGCAGGAATACCAGTCTTTGTCCTGCCGGGCAATCACGATTTAAACAAGGCCAATGCTGCCAGTTTTTTCGGAGATTCATATGAGCTGGTAGATTCTGTTACAGACCAGGAGTTTATGGATATCTATGGTGACTATGGATATGATGAGGCCATTGCCCTGGATGAGAATTCCTGCTCTTATGTGGCTAGGCTCAGCGACGACCTGAGACTGCTCATGGTAGACGTAAATGGAGGCGGAGCAGGCTCCATGGTTAAAAAAGAAGTATTAGAGTGGGTGGAGGACCAATTAAAGGATGCCAGTAAAGAGGGTGACTATGTAATAGCTGGCAGTCACCAAACCCTTTTTGAGCATAATCCTATGTTTACCTTTGGCTATGTGATGGTAAACAATCAACAGCTCCTGGATTTGTACAAGGAGTATGGGGTTATTTGCAACCTGTCAGGCCACATGCACATACAGCACATAGCAGAGGATGGTTTGCCAGAATTTGTTACTGCAGCCCAGGCAGTTTCTCCAAATTATATTGCAAATCTCCACCTAGAGGATCACCAGGGCCACTATGAGGTGGAGCCTACTGATGTAAGCACTTGGGCAAAGGACAATGGGATAGAGGACCCAAATCTCCTAGATTTTGCCGACTATTCTAGTTCATATTTTAAAGAGGTGGCAAAGAATAAAATCCTGTCCGGAGATGGAGATGAAAGGAATGCAGAATTTTTCTCTGAGATTAACAGGGGCTATTTTTCTGGGGATTTAAGGGATTTAGATTTGGACCAGGAATTGCTGGAATACTACAAAAATAATAAGGATTCGGATAATAAATATATGGAGTCTATTTTTTATGAATTAGGTAATTCCTATCTATTTTATGACTTTAGTTTTTAAGGGGGCCTAAGCCTAGAATCATACCGGCATTTGTGGTAGAATTATTAGGATTTTTAGGTTCGGAGGTAAATATGAAAGAGATACTTCAACAGATAAAAGAAGAAGTGGTAGCAGGTTTTGTGGCTTGCGGATATGATGAGAAATACGGCATGGTCAGCCTTTCAAATAGACCGGACCTTTGCCAGTTCCAGTGCAACGGCGCTCTTGCTGCAGCAAAGGAATACAAAAAGGCACCTATAGCAATTGCAACAGAGGTTGCCCAAAAGCTTTCTGGCAACGAGATGTTTGCAAAATGTGAGGCATGCCCTCCAGGATTTTTAAATATTGATTTATCTGACGAATTCTTGGCAAAGTTTGTTTCTGAGATGGCATCAGACAAGGATAGATTTGGGGTAGAAAAGGTTTCAAACCCTAAAAAGATTATGATTGATTACGGCGGACCTAATGTGGCAAAGCCTTTACACGTAGGTCATTTGCGTTCTGCCATTATCGGAGAGTCTATAAAGAGAACTGCCCGTTTTATGGGTGATGAGGTAATCGGTGATGTGCATCTGGGAGACTGGGGTCTTCAGATGGGACTTATCATTACAGAGTTAAAACTGAGAAAACCTGAGCTTGTGTACTTTGATGAAAACTATGATGGTGAGTATCCTAGTGAGCCACCATTTACAATCTCAGAGCTGGAGGAGATTTATCCATGCGCCTCTGGCAAGTCAAAGGAGGATGAGGCATACAAGGAGGCTGCTATGACTGCTACATATGAGTTGCAGCACGGCAGAAAGGGATATCAGGCCCTGCTTTCACACATTCTCAATGTGTCAGTTTCTGATTTAAAGCGCAATTACGAAAAACTGGATGTTACCTTTGATTTGTGGAAGGGTGAAAGTGATGCTCAGCCATACATCCCTGACATGGTACAAAAGATGAAAGATGATGGCTTTGCCTATATTTCAGAGGGAGCCCTGGTTGTAGATGTAAAAGAGGAGACTGATACCAAAGAGGTGCCACCATGTATGATTTTAAAGTCAGATGGTGCGTCCCTTTACAATACTACAGACCTTGCTACCCTGGTATGGCGTATGCAGGATTACAATCCTGATTCTGTTATCTACGTGGTTGATAAGAGACAGGAATTATACTTTACCCAGGTATTTAGATGTGCTAAAAAGACTGGCATCGTACCTGCAGACAAAAACCTATATTTCGTTGGTTTTGGTACTATGAATGGCAAGGACGGCAAGCCATTTAAGACTAGACAGGGCGGAGTTATGCGTCTTGAATACCTGCTAAAAGAGGTAGAGGACAAGATGCTGGAAAAGATTAAAGAAAACGGCACTATGTCTGATGAGGAGGCTGAAAAGACAGCTTCTGTCGTTGCCCTTTCGGCCATCAAATATGGTGACTTATCAAACCAGGCTTCAAAGGATTATATTTTTGATATAGACAGATTTACATCAAACGAGGGCAACACAGGCCCATATATTCTTTACACAATCGTTAGATGCAAATCCATCCTCAACAAGGCGAAAGATGTAGATGCTTTGGCAACAATTCTTCCAGCACATTCTGATTCTGAGAAGGCATTGCACCTAGAGCTTACCAAATTTATGGCAGCACTTAGCAGTGCATATGAGGATATGGCACCACACAAGATTTGTGCTTATATTTACGACCTTGCCAATGCCTTTAACAGGTTCTATCATGACACCAAGATTTTGGCAGAGGAAGACCAGACAAGAAAGGCAAGCTACTTAAAACTACTTACACTGACAAGAGATATTTTGGAGCAGTCAATTGACCTCCTTGGATTCAAGGCACCGGAGCGTATGTAATGTCAGACATTTCATTTTTACCAATTGATTTTGTAAATCGCATGGAGCAGGACTTAGGTCCTGACTTCCATGCGTTTTTGTCTTCTTATGAGGAAAATAAAATATCGGCTCTCAGGTTTAATCCTGTAAAGGCAGACTCTCAGGCTATAAAGACTATGGAGCCTATGCTGACAGGCCAGGTGGATTGGAGCCCTAATGGCTACTACTATGATGAGGCCACTAGGCCTGGTCTCCATCCATACCACATGGCTGGTCTATTCTATATCCAAGATGCCAGCGCCCAGTTGCCTGTAGAGTTTTTAGACCCTAGGCCTGGTGATTATTGCCTGGACCTATGTGCAGCACCTGGTGGCAAGTCCACCCAGATTGCAGGTAAACTGATGGGGCAGGGGCTTTTAGTATCCAATGAGCCTATGAAAAACAGGGCAAAGATTCTTTCCGAGAATGTGGAGAGGCTGGGCATAGTAAATGCCATTGTCACTTCTGAATACCCAGACAAATTAGCTTCTAAATTTCACTATTACTTTGACAAGATAATGGTGGATGCACCATGCTCGGGAGAGGGAATGTTTAGAAAGAACCATGAGGCGGCAGATGAGTGGTCCCTGGAAAATGTGACCATGTGCGCAGCAAGGCAGGGGGATATATTAGATAATGCATATCTCATGCTGATCCCTGGAGGCAGACTGTGCTATAGCACCTGCACCTTCTCAAAAGAGGAGGACGAGGAGGCAGTGGCTGCCTTTATTAGTCGCCATCCAGATATGACTCTCATAAAAGAAAAGAGGCTGTGGCCTCATGAGGTAAAGGGTGAGGGTCATTATGTTGCCCTTTTAGAAAAAGCAGATGATGGCAGTTCTGATGAAATAAGGGCAAACAGGCCCAAGGCCAAATTAAAAGCCATAAATAAGGCATTATTAAATGACTATTTAACATTTCAAAAGGAGACCCTTAATATCAGTATTGAGGACAATCTGCTCCTAATAAATGACCTGCTTTACAGACTGCCTGAGGGATGTCCGGACTTGAGTGGACTTCATATAATTAGGGGCGGACTCTTCCTAGGCACCATCAAAAAGAATAGGTTTGAGCCTAGCCACGCCCTTGCTCTTGCACTAAAAGATAGCGAAGTTAAAAACACATTTAATTTATCATCTGGCAGCAAAGAGGCCAATTATTACCTAAAAGGCCAGTCTCTGACAGGAGATGTAAAGGATGGATGGACCCTAGTGCTTGTAGATGGATATTCTATAGGATGGGGCAAGGCTGTAAAGGGACAGATAAAAAACCATTTCCCAAAGGGTCTTAGACTGCTGGGATAATATAATATAGGAGACATGTTATGGTTTGGGGAATATTAGCTCACGTTGATGCGGGAAAGACAACCCTTTCTGAGGCAATTTTATATAATGCTGGGATAATCTCAGCCACAGGCAGAGTGGACCATGGAGATGCCTTTCTAGATACAGACAGTCAGGAAAAGGCCAGAGGCATTACCATCTTTTCAAAGATGGCAAACTTTTCTTATCATGGGGCTGGGCTTACCCTGCTTGACACCCCGGGACATGTGGATTTTGCCACTGAGACAGAGAGGGCCCTTTGGGCTTTGGATGGATGTATCCTGCTCATTAGTGGACCGGATGGTGTACAGCCTCACACCAAGACCCTCTTTAGACTACTGACAGAAAACCGTATTCCTACCATTATTTTCGTAAACAAGATGGACCAGGAGGGGACTAGGGACCGTTTGGTTTTAGACAATATTAAAAGAGAACTGACTGGCGCCGCCATTTTACCAGAGGATTATGAGGCCATGGCAACAGAGGATGAGATTGCCATGGATGAGTTTTTAGAGACTGGGACCCTTGGATTTGACACTATTTCAAATCTTATCTTTGACAGGAAAATTTTCCCAGTATTTATGGGGTCAGCCCTAAAGAATCAAGGGGTAGAGCCTTTGATGGATTACATATCCAAACTGGCAGGGGTAAAAAAGAATCCTTCAGATGAATTTGGAGGAAGGGTCTATAAGATAGAAAGCCTGGGTGTAGATACAAGACTCTCCTTTGTAAAGATTACTTCTGGCGCTATAGGTGTAAAAGATCTTTTGCCAAACGGGGAAAAGGTAGATCAAATCAGGGTTTATTCTGGAGCAAAATACGAGCAGGTAGACCGGGCATCTGCCGGCCAGATAGTAGCTTTCAAAGGGCCAAAGTCCACATTTAGCGGACAGGGCCTTGGAACAGAAAAGGATAGACCAGGCCTGAGGCTGATTCCTGTTCTCCAGTATCAGATTATATTTGAAGATGGGACAGACCCTAGGGTGGCGTATCCCAAACTTTTGAGTCTAAATGAGGAGGACCCATCTTTATCTGTGGTTTGGGACGACAAATTAGACCAGATAAAAATAAATTTGATGGGGCAGGTCCAGACGGAAATCCTTACCCAGAGGATTAGCCAGTGTCTTGGTATAAAGGTGGGCTTTAAAGAAACAGGAGTCTTATATAAGGAGACACTAGAAACAAAAGTGGAGGGAGTAGGCCACTTTGAGCCCCTCAGACATTATGCAGAGGTTCACCTGTTGATGGAGCCGCTGCCTGCAGGCTCTGGAATCCTGGTGGAGTCTGATGTGTCCACAGATGATTTATCTCTGAACTGGCAGAGGCTGATAAAGACCCATATTTTAGAAAAGGAACATAGGGGAGTTGCTATTGGCGCTCCTATTACTGATATTAAATTTACCATTATCGGAGGCAGGGCCCACATAAAGCACACAGAGGGTGGAGACTTTAGGGAGGCCACCTATAGGGCCATAAGGCAGGGTCTTATGACTGCCGGCACTATTATTTTGGAGCCTGGTTTTGCTTTTGAATTAAATGTACCAGGAGAATATATTGGCAGGGCCATGACTGACATTACAGAGATGGGTGGCAGTTTTGATTCTCCATACGAGGAGGGAGGCAGGTCCATTCTAAAAGGCCTGGCACCGGCCAAAAATATCAGGAACTATCAGGCAAATCTTTTGGCCTATTCCAAGGGTCAGGGCAGGATAGATTTTGAATTTAATGGTTATATGAAGGCCCAAAAGCCTGATGAAATAATGGAGGATATTTTATATGACCCAGAGTCAGATATAGAAAATCCTTCCTCATCTGTTTTTTGCTCCCACGGGGCTGCTGTCATAGTTCCCTTTGATCAGGTATACGATAATTGTCATGTGCCTACATTAAAGGAGAAAAGGGCAGTAGAGGAAAGCAATATTCCTATTAATAAGGATTTGGTTTCAAAACTGGATATGGCATTAGGCCCAGATGAGATAGATGCCATTTTATATTCTGCCACCCATTCCAACGGAGGGAAAAATCCTAAAAAGGGCTGGAATAGGTATGGCAGTGGTGGAGTGAGAAGAAAGGATTCAGATTATGTCTATCAGGCTCCCAAGGAAGTAAAGCCTAGGGAGAAATTCCTCCTGGTGGATGGCTACAATTTGATCTATGCGTGGCCACAGCTGAAAGAGGTTTTAGATGTAAATTTGGATGGGGCCAGAGGAAAATTATTAGATATTCTCAGCAATTACAAGGCCATGACGGACTATAATGTTATTGCTGTCTTTGATGCATACAAATTAAAGGGGCATCCGGTGGAGTTTGGAGACTATCTAAATATCCACCAGGTATTTACTGCTGAGGCCCAGACAGCCGATGCCTACATAGAGAGATTTACTCACGAGCATGGCAAAAAATATGACATTACAGTGGTCACCTCTGATGGTCTGGAGCAAATTATTATCAGAGGGGCAGGGGCCCATCTCATTTCCTCTAGAGAATTTATTGAGGAGGTAGAGAGAAAGGCAAAAGAACTGAGGGAAATGTTTGACATTAAAGAGGACTAATGTTAACTTATCCTAGATAATTATATATATGGATTTAGGTGTCCAAGCGCATGCCTTGGGTGAAAAGGGAATCCGGTGAGAATCCGGAGCGAAGCCGTCACTGTGTTAGGGAGTTTGCATTTATATCACTGGGAAACTGGGAAGGGAATGCAGATGATGATCGAAGTCAGGAGACCTGCCTAAATTACAAGATTAGATTTGCGGACCTCGAATCTTACTTATATACTGCTATCGCTTTATTTTGATGGCTATATTTTTCTGATTTTGAGGCTACCCTTGGGTAGCCTTTTCTTATGATTGTTTCTTGGGGGCAAATCTCAAATATAGGAGGATGACATGAAAAAGAAATTACTAGTTCTAACAAGTGCCCTTTGCATGATGCTCAGCGCCTGCGGCACAGCAAAGGTTGATCAGATTGAGGAAACTGATTCTGTAACAACAGAAGTGGTGGATGATCAGGCGGCAGCTGATGAGGTGGCTGCACTTATCGATGCAATCTATGTGCAGGATTGGACGGAAGAAACGGATGCAGCTTGTGCTGCAGCAAAGGCTGGATGGGATAATCTGACAGATGCCCAGAAGGAACTGGTGGAGGGCGAGTTTGCTGACCCAGATTATTTTGGTAGAGATACCGGTGATGCCAGTGCAGACGACCCATTAAATGGAGATGAAATCGGCGACAAGGAAATCCTGGTTGTAAGTTTTGGTACATCATTTAATGACAGCAGAGCAAAGGATATTAGCGCAGTAGAAAAGGCTGTAGCAGAGGCCTGCCCAGATTACTCTGTAAGACGTGCCTTTACCTCTCAGATTATTATCAACCATATACAGGCTAGGGATAATGAGAAAATTGACAATATGAATCAGGCATTGGATAGGGCTGAGGCAAATGGGGTAAAGGAACTTGTTATTCTCCCTACCCATTTGATGCATGGGGCTGAGTATGATGAACTGATAGATGCAGTTAGCGCTAGAGTAGACAAATTTGAGGTAATCAAAGTTGCTGAGCCTCTTCTTGGACCTGTTGGCAATGACGCCAGCGTAATTAATGAAGATAAGATTGAGGTTGCAAAGGCAATCACTGCTGAGGCTGTTAGTCAGGGAGCATTTGAGAGCCTGGATGAGGCCGCAGACAATTCTACAGCATTTGTATTTATGGGCCATGGCACTAGCCATACAGCAAAGGTTACATATTCTCAGATGCAGACTGCTATTGATGAGTTAGGCTATGACAATGTATTTATTGGTACAGTAGAAGGGGAGCCAGAGGAGACCTCTTGCGAGAATATCATCAAGGCTGTACAGGAGGCAGGATATACAAAGGCAATCCTCCGCCCACTTATGGTTGTGGCTGGTGACCATGCAAATAATGATATGGCAGGCTCTGATGATGACTCTTGGCTTTCAATGTTTAAGGCTGCTGGATTTGAGACAGTAGATTGCCAGATTGCAGGACTAGGAGAAATCCCTCAGGTCCAGGAAATGTATGTAGACCATGTAAAGGCTGCAATTGATGGTGAGCCTATGGCTTTAGCAGAAGAGGAAGCTGCTGTTAGCCTTGAGCCAGGCCAGTACCAGGCGGCATTTAATACAGACTCTGGAATGTTTCATGTAAACGACGCTGACAATGGAATGGGAGTGCTCACTGTTGCTGAGGATGGCAGCATGGAAATCACCATCAATTTGACCAGCAAAAATATTTTAAACCTCTACCTGGGAACAGCAGCGGATGCTGAAGAGGATGAGGCCAACTGGTTGATGCCAGAGGTGGCAGAGGTAAGCTATGATGATGGTACCAGTGAGGAAGTTAATTCTTTTACAATCCCTGTTGAAAAACTTGACACTGAGTTTGAATGTGCTCTAATAGGAACAAAGGGAAAGTGGTACGACCACATGGTAAGCGTTGCTTCACCTAAATAATATTTTATGACGTAAACCTTCGACGCCTGTCGGAGGTTTTAACCTTTTTATAAAAGATATTTGGAGTTTTGAATGAAGAGTTTTAAGAGATTATTCCTTATATTATTTGCCTTGTTTGCCCTCACTGCTTGCAAGGGAAGGGAATTAGATAATGACAAGAGTATAGAGGATGGGGAATTGTCTTGTCCTCTTGTGCTGACAGGTGGCTCAGGAAAGGCTAGTGTAGAAAGCCCTGCCACAGTAGTTATATCTGATGGCCAGATGGAGGTCACCCTGGTATGGTCCAGCTCAAATTATGACTATATGCTGGTAGATGACATACGCTACGACAATGAGTCTCAGCCAGGGGAGAATTCTTCCTTTACAATTCCATTCAAAGAATTTGACCAGGCATTTACTGTTATTGGAGATACCACAGCCATGTCTACTCCCCACGAGATAGAGTATGAACTGACAGTATATTCTCCAGGAAATGGCCCTGAGACAGGCCAGGATAATGGCCATAGTAAGGAGGCTGAGGGCAGTAAAAATGATGAGAGCTACAGCCTGGGAAATCTGAAAAAAACAGCTAGCCTAGAATTAAAATACGCTAGGGAATTTACCCTGGATTATTATGAGGATGATAAAGCAAATGCCTATTACTTTATAACCATAGGCAGTCAGGGGGAAAAGGCCTACTACCTAAAGGGGGCAAAAAAGCCTGATGACATATCTGACAATGTGGTTTTTTTAGGAGACATTGACAATACCTACCTGGTATCCACCTCGGTAATGGATTTGATGGCAGGCATTGATGCCATGGATTCCATTGCCTTTACAGGAACTGACATAAAAGACTGGTCAATAGATGAGGCAAAAGAAGGCCTAAAATCTGGTAAAATAGAATATGCAGGAAAGTACTCTGCCCCAGACTATGAGTTGCTCATTAGCAAGGGCTGTAATCTTGCCATAGAAAACACTATGATAAACCATTCTCCAGAGGTAAAAGAAAAACTGGAGGAGCTGGGGATCCCGGTTATGGTGGAAAGGTCTGCCTACGAGACAAATCCTCTTGGCAGGCTGGAGTGGATAAAACTCTACGGCCACCTATATGAAAAAGAGGATATGGCAGATGCAGTGTTTGATGAGCAGGAAGCCAGGGTGGAGGCTGTGATAAAAAGCCAAAAAGAGGGTAAGGATATAGGGATATTCTCCATCACCAGCAATGGGGCTATCAATGTGAGAGTGCCAAATGACTATATTTCCTCTATGGTGGAGATGGCTGGCGGCAGCTATAAACCTGAGGATTTAAAACTGGATGAAAAGAGCCACAAGTCCACCATGAATATTACAGTGGAAGACTTTTTTGCCCAGTGTCATGATGTGGATATTTTAATCTATAACGCCACAATCCAGGAGGAGATAAACTCAAAAGAGGAGTTGATAAAAAAGAATGCTCTTTTGGGAGAATTTGGGGCAGTAAAAAATGGGAAACTATACCTTCTTACCCATGATTACTTTCAAAAGTCTAGGGATGTGGCAGGATTTATAGAGGATATTAATAAGGTCATAAATGGCCAGGACCAGGGGCTCATATATTTAAAAAAGATTGAATAATTGGCCCAATTAATAGAGGAATTGATTTGCAAGAAAAGACTAAAAGACAGATTTTAATAATAACAATTGCAGTGGCAGTCCTAGGACTGCTTTGCTATTTTGCAAGCAAAATTGGCAGTCAAAATTTGACTGAGAGTTCTGAGCTGGCAGCTACTATTATTTTTCAGGTCAGATTGCCTAGGATTGTGGCAGCCACAGTTTTAGGGGGAGCCCTGGCTTTGTCTGGTTATTTATTGCAGATATTTTTTGGAAATCCCATAGCAGGACCATACGTCCTTGGTATCTCCTCAGGTGCCAAACTGGTGGTGGCCCTTGTTATGGTATTTTTCTTGAATCAGGGTATTTCAATTTCATCCTTTGGCATGGTTTTGGCTGCCTTTGTTGGTTCTTTGATTTCTATGACAGTGGTTTTGCTATTATCAGCAAAAGTTAAAAACATGTCTATGCTGGTGGTGTGCGGAGTGATGATTGGATACATATGCTCAGCCATCACAGACTTTGTTGTAACCTTTGCTAATGACAGCAATATTGTAAATTTACACAACTGGTCCCTGGGGTCATTCTCGGGCATGAATTGGCCTAATGTGTGGATTGGGGCAGGCATTGTAGGGCTGTGCCTGGTCCTTTCATTTATATTCTCAAAGCCAATTGGAGCCTACCAGTTGGGGGAGAATTATGCCAGAAATATGGGGGTAAATATTACTCTTTTGAGAGTAGGATTGATTGGTCTTTCCAGCCTACTTTCTGCAACAGTGACGGCCTTTGCTGGACCTATTTCCTTTGTGGGAATTGCAGTGCCTCATATCATGAGGTCCGTATTAAAAACGGATAGGCCTCTAGTGATGGTGCCGGCTTGTTTTGTAGGTGGGGCCATAATCACCCTGGTATGCGACACTATAGCCAGGTCAGCCTTTGCCCCTACGGAGGTTTCTATTTCATCTGTGACTGCGGTATTCCTTGCCCCAGTTGTTATCTATTTGATGGTAAAGAGAAGGGGTGACAGATAATGGGATCAATGGAGACAAGAGGCCTTTCGGTAGGCTATGAAAAGATAGTAGTGGACGATTTTACTGTGGATATTAAGGAGGGGCAGATTCTGGCCTTGATTGGCCCTAATGGGGCAGGCAAGTCCACAGTTTTAAAAACTATTACCGGTCAGATTAAAAAAATAGGCGGTAAAATTTATATAGGGGATGAGGAGGAGTCTAGGATTTCTCCCCAGGAAATGGCCAGGAGACTTTCTATGGTTACCACAGAAAGAATTCATCCCAATATTATGACTTGCAGAGAATTGGTGGCCACCGGCCGCTACCCATATACTGGTATCCTTGGAATCCTGTCAGAGCATGACAATAAAAAAGTGGATGAGGCTATTGAATTGGTAAATGGTCTTTCCATTGCAGACATGGATTTTTCCAAGATAAGTGATGGGCAAAGACAGAGGATAATGCTGGCCAGGGCCATTTGTCAGGAGCCGGATTTCCTCATATTAGATGAGCCTACATCCTTTCTGGATTTGCAGTACAAGATTGATATTTTATCTATTATCAAAAGACTGGCCAGGGAAAATAAGGTGGCAGTTATTATGTCCATTCACGAGTTGGAATTTGTCCCTGCCATTGCAGATGCTGTGGTGGCTATAGAGGGGACAAAAGTGCGGGCCTATGGCAAGCCTGAGGACATTATAACAGGAGATAATATAGAGAGCCTTTATCACATGAAAAAGGGCATGGGAAAAGTGGCAGCAAGTGGCCTGTGGGATTATGCAAAATCTCTCAGGACTTTGCTGGATTAATATAAAGTGGAGCAGGAAATGGCAAAGGTAATTATGGTACAGGGCACCATGTCCAATGTGGGAAAGAGTCTTTTGGTTGGAGCCTTGTGTAGGATATTTAAACAGGACGGATTGAGGGCTGTGCCTTTCAAATCTCAAAATATGGCCTTGAATTCTTTTGTGACAGAGGAAGGGCTGGAGATTGGCAGGGCTCAGGCTATGCAGGCTGAGTGCGCCAGAATAAAACCCTCAGTCTACATGAATCCAATATTATTAAAGCCAACCAGCGATGTTGGGTCCCAGGTCATTGTAAATGGCAGGGTGGTAAAAAATATGTCTGCCAGGGAATATTTTGCCTACAAAAAGGAATTAGTCCCTGATATTTTAAAGGCCTATGAAGAACTATCTAAAGAGGCGGATGTAATAGTAATCGAGGGGGCAGGTTCCCCTGCGGAGATTAATCTAAAAAGTAATGACATTGTAAATATGGGATTGGCTGCCATGGTGGATGCCCCAGTGCTATTGGTAGGGGATATTGATAGAGGCGGTGTTTTCGCCCAGCTGCTGGGCACCCTAGAACTTTTAGAAGAGGATGAGAGGGCCAGGGTAAAGGGCCTTATTATAAACAAATTCAGGGGAGACAAAAGTCTACTGGATTCTGGTATAGAAATGCTGGAACAAAGGGGTGGGGTGCCTGTGATTGGCACAGTGCCATACACCCATCTATTAATAGACGAGGAGGACAGCCTCAGCAGCCGACTAAGCAATGCCTATTCAAAGGCTGGCCTTATAAATATTGCTGTTGTGAGATTTCCTAGGATATCCAACTACACCGATTTGGCTCCTTTTGAGGCCTTGGACAATGTGCTAGTTTCCTTTGTGGATGACCCAAGGGACATAGAGGGGGCAGACCTTGTCATATTGCCTGGCAGCAAAAATACTATTGCTGACCTGAGGTGGATGAAAGAGTCCAAGATGGCAAATGCAGTAGAGAGATTTGCAAGTAAAGGTCCTGTAATAGGAATCTGCGGAGGCTTTCAGATGTTGGGACAGGAGGTATCTGACCCAGATGAGCTGGAAGAAGGAGGGGCCATGGCTGGCCTAGGGCTCCTATCTACAAGGACAAGGCTCATGCCTAAAAAGACTAGGACTCAGACAGAGGGCAGGCTAGAGGGCTTGTCAGGAATATTTGCAGAATTAAATGGCCTTGATTTTAAGGGCTATGAGATTCATATGGGCACTACCCAAAATCAAGACCAGGAAAATATTAGAGAGATCCAGGAGGGCAATGTGTTTGGCACTTATGTCCACGGCATATTTGACCAGGGAGATTTGGCTGAGAGGCTGGTAAATGCTCTTGCAAAGAAAAGGGGACTTAGCCTTGAGAATCAAAATATGGATTATCAGGCCTTTAAGGACAGCCAGTATGATCTGCTGGCAAAGGTGACAAGAGAAAACATAGACATGGATATGGTTTATAAAATCTTGGGGTAAATAATGAAAGATATAGAATACGTACTTCCATCAGAAATTGAAAAAAGAAGTTTTGAAATAATAGGAAAAGAGCTGGAGGAGATGGGCCTGGTTTTGCCCAAAGACCAGGAGCCTATTACCAAGAGGGTCATCCATACTAGCGCAGATTTTGACTACGTTAATACTATGCGTTATTCCAATGATGCCATAGAAATTGCCAGGGGTCTCATTAGAGATGGGGCCCACATTGTAACAGATACCAACATGGCCATGGCTGGAATCAACAAAAAGAGGCTGGCAGAATATGGGGGAGCAGTCCACTGTTTTATGGCAGAGGAAGACGTGGCAGCGGAGGCCAAAGCAAGGCAGGTTACCAGGGCTACAGTCTCCATGGAGAGGGCAGCACAGCTGGGACTTCCTGTGATTTTTGCCATTGGCAATGCCCCAACAGCCCTTATCTCCTTATATGAGATGATGGAAGAAAAAAAGTTTGTGCCGGACTTTGTGATTGGGGTACCGGTAGGCTTTGTAAATGTGGTGGCAGCCAAGGAATTATTTTTAAATTCTCAGGTGCCATACATTATAAATGAGGGAAGAAAAGGCGGCAGTAATATTGCTGCCGCCATAGTAAATGGAATTTTATACAGTATGTAAATTATTTAGTCTCCAGGATGAGAGGAGTGTGGTCCTGACGGGCTCCGGAGTCTAGCATCTCGGATTTTAACACATTTGCAGCAAAGCGGTTGCTGACTATAAAGTAGTCAATTCTCCAGCCTGAGTTGTTAATTTTGCTGGTCTTTACCCTCTGGGCCCACCAAGAGTATACATCCTTGATGTCTCCGTGGATATGTCTAAAGGAGTCTGTAAAGCCGGCAGCCAATAGAGTGGTAAAGCCTGCTCGCTCCTCATCAGTAAATCCTGCTGACATGTGATTGCTGTCAGGGTTTGCCAGGTCGATTTCCTGGTGGGCAACATTAAAGTCACCGCAGGCAATGACAGGTTTTTTCTTGTCCAGTTCCTGCAAATACTCAGTAAATTTTTTGTCCCATTCCTGGCGGAGGGATAGTCTTTTAAGGCCATCTCCGGCATTTGGAGTGTAGACAGTTACAAAATAAAAATCTTTGAATTCTAGGGTGGAGATGCGTCCTTCCCAATCCATTGTGTCAGGGCTGCCGATTGCAGGTGCAGTATATGTAGGGCACAGCTCCTTTTTGTATAGGACCATAGTGCCGGCATAGCCTTTTCTTGCAGGCTCCACCGAACTGACAAATTTGTAATCGTAGTCAGGGAAGTAAGTCCTTAGTACTTCCTCCTGTTTTGCATTCATTCCACCAGCAGGGAGTTTAGTCTCCTGGATGCCTATTACATCAGGGTCATTTTTTGCAATGGTCTCCAGTACAGCCCTGGAAAGGTCAGACCTAGGGCTGGTGCCCAGCAAGGCTGCATTAATAGAATCTATATTCCATGATATGAATCGCATAATAATCCTCCTATTGTTTTCATTAATAATACCCTAATTAATTATTTTTGGATAGGCAATAGGGGTGAGAATTAATACTCTTGCTGGTATATGTGTTACAATTTAATCATAATTCTTTGGCTTTTCTGATGAAAATCAGAAACATGGGAGAAAGAAATGAGAAAAGGATTTACCACCGGATCATGCGCAGCGGCTGCAGCAAAGGCCGCCTGCTCAATGCTTTTTTTCGGCCAGAAAAAGACTCATATTAAGATAGAAACCCCAGCAGGGATTACTTTTGATGCAGAGATTGTGGACATTGAAATTAAAGAGGACAGTGCATCCTGCGCAGTGATTAAAGACGGGGGAGATGACCCGGATGTAACCACCGGCTCCCATGTATGCGCCTTGGTGACCCTTTTAGATAAGGATTTGGAAGAGGGAGAATGCCAGGTTTTGATAGAGGGAGGAAGAGGGGTTGGTAGAGTGACCCTGCCAGGGCTGGACCAGCCTGTTGGCAGCCCAGCCATCAATTCTGTTCCAAGGGCTATGATTGAAAAGGAGGTCATGGAGGTCTTAAAAATCTATGATTTCCATGGGTCTGTTTCTGTAGTTATTTCCATCCCGGAGGGGGAGGAATTGGCTGGTCATACCTTTAATCCACGCCTGGGGATTGTAGGTGGTATATCGGTGCTGGGCACCACAGGGATTGTGGAGCCTATGTCCTCAAAGGCTTTGATTGATACCATAGGGGTGGAACTGAGACAAAGGAAGGCCATGGGCCTAAACTGTGCATATGTGTCCCCTGGCAATTATGGTCAGGCCTTTATGAAGGAAGAGTTTGGCTTTGATTTGGACAAGTCTGTTAAATGCTCTAACTTTATAGGGGAGACTGTGGATTTGGCTGGAGAATTGGGCTTTGAGACCCTTGTAATAACAGGCCATATAGGAAAACTAATCAAGGTGGCCGGCGGAATAATGAATACCCACAGCCATGAGGCAGACTGCCGCATGGAAATAATGGCATCAGCTGCCATAAGGGCCGGGTCCCAGGTAGGTCTGGCCAGACAGATATTAGAGTGCCTAAATACAGAGGAGGCAATCAAGATTTTAGATGGGGCAGGCCTGCTTGCATCTACAATGCAAATCCTCTTGGAAAAGATTTTGTTTTATTTGAATTTTAGGAGCCAGGGCAAGATTAAAAATATTGAGGTCTTAGTATTTTCTACAGAATATGGCCTCCTTGCCATGTCTGAGAATATAAAGGAGTATCTATGATTTATTTTGTAGGGGCAGGCTGCGGTGCTGCTGATTTAATTACTGTCAGAGGAATGAAACTGCTAGAAAAAGCAGATGTGATTATATATGCAGGCTCCCTGGTCAACCCTCAGCTTTTAGAATATGCCAGGGCTGACTGTCAGGTTTTTAATTCTGCCTATATGACCCTGGATCAGGTCATGGAGGAGATGCTAAAGGCTGATAAAAAGGGGCAGATGGTAGTTAGGCTCCACACAGGAGAGCCTAGCATCTACGGTGCTGTCCAGGAGCAGATGCATTTGCTGGATGAAAATAATATTTCCTATGAGTCCTGCCCTGGAGTCAGCGCTTGTTTTGGGGCTGCTGCCTCCCTTAATTTGGAATACACCCTGCCTGATGTGAGCCAGTCTTTGATTATCACCAGGATGGAGGGAAAGACAAAGGTCCCTCCTAGAGAATCTATAGAAAGTTTTGCCAGCCACCAGGCTTCTATGGCCATATATTTGAGTGCTGGCATGATGGATGAATTGCAGGAGAGGCTAATCAGCGGTGGCTATAGTAAGGATTGTCCTGCAGCCATAGTATACAAGGCCAGCTGGCCAGATGAGAAAAAGTATATTTGCACTGTGGATAGCCTGGCAAAGACTGCAAGGGATAATGATATTAAAAACCTGGCAGTGGTTTTGGTGGGGGATGTGATTTCGAAATCTGGATATGCCCTGTCTAGACTATATGCTCCAGATTTTGAGACAGGATTTAGAGGTAAAGGGATTGATAAGTAGAAAAATCATTAGATGCGTATATTTCACAGACAAGGGTCAGGAACTGGCAGAGAGAATCTTTGAGGAATGCCAGGAGTGGATTCCTGAGTATAGAAGGGATGAGGACCTAAGGGAATGGACTAAAGAATCCTTTTTGCTCCACCTGCCTATACTTTTCATTGGGGCCTGTGGCATATGTGTCAGGACTATTAGCCCATTTATAGAGGACAAACTAAGGGATAGTCCGGTTCTAGTGGTGGATGAATTGGGACTAAATGTAATATCCCTTTTGTCAGGCCACATGGGAGGGGCCAATGCCCTTGCCAAAGAATTGGCCCATGCAATTGGAGCAAACCCCGTTATAACCACTGCAAGTGATGTTAATAATGCTTTTGCAATAGATGAATATGCCAGGGTAAATGGCTATAGGATAAGTGATAGAAAGGCCATCAAAGAAATAAATGGCCAGTTTATAAAAAGTAACAAGGACTTTGACCCAAAGGAGAAATTCCCTGGGGTCCTGATTAAAAAAAGATTAGTCCTGGGCATGGGATGCAAAAAGGGAAAGTCTTTTGAGGAATTAAAAAAATTCATAAATGAATATTATGAGGATGAATATCTAAGGGATAATCTCTATTCCATTGCATCAATTGATGTAAAGGCAGAGGAGACAGGTCTTATCAAACTTGCCATGTTTTATGGGGCAAAGATTTTCTTTTATTCTGCAGAGGAATTAAGGGCTGTAGAGGGAGATTTTACAGAATCTGATTTTGTGGAAAAGACTGTAGGCGTAGGCAATGTGTGCGAAAGGTCAGCCCTTTTAGCCGCTGGATTAAAGGGGAGCCTGATGGCAGAAAAAAGGGCAAAGGATGGAATTACCCTGGCTGAGGCCCAGAGGTCAGAGGAAAATATCAAGTCTACTAATAGAGAATATGGCCATATATATGTGGTGGGCCTAGGTCCAGGCAAAAAAGATTACATGACAGTAGAGGCTATTAAGGCAATACAAAATTCTGACATTATTGTAGGTTATACTGTCTATGTTGATTTGGTTAGAGATTTTAGTTATGGCAAGGAAATATTTGCCACTGGTATGAGGCAGGAAATAGACCGGTGCAAGGCTTGCTTTGAATTTGCCATGGAGGGTAAGAATGTTGCCCTGGTATGCTCTGGTGATAGCGGAGTGTATGGGATGGCGGCGCCGATGTACGAACTTTTACCAGCATATCCAGGAGTGGAGATCTCTGTGGTGGCAGGAGTGACTGCAGCCCTCTCTGGAGCGGCAGCCCTGGGATGCCCGATAAATCACGACTTTTGCCTGATTTCTCTGTCGGATTTAATGACCCCATGGTCGGCCATCGAAAGGAGAATTAGGGCAGCTATAGATGGAGATTTTGCCATGGCCCTATACAATCCTAGCAGCCATAAGAGGGCGGATTATCTGAAAAAGGCTGTGGAGATAATGTTGGATCAGGGGGCTAGCCCAGATAGGGCCTGCGGATACGTAGAAAATATTGGCAGGAAGGGGACCAAAACCTACACCTGCAGCCTGGCTCAGCTAAAAGAGACCCAGGTAAACATGTTTACAACGGTTTTTGTTGGCAATTCCAATTCATATATTGACGAAGGTAAACTTATAACTAAAAGGGGTTATAAAATTTATGAGTAGAGTGATTATTTTTGGAGGAACAACAGAAGGAAGGAGATTGGCAGAGACATTGGCGGGTTCTGAGATTGCCAGTTTATATCTGGTGGCTACAGAATACGGCAAGGAGGTTATGCCAAACGTAGATTTTATTGAAGTCAGAGTGGGACGGATGAACTCTGAGGACATGGCTGCATTCTACGTTAGGGAAAGGCCTATTGCAGTAATTGATGCAACCCACCCTTATGCCAAGGAGGTCAAAAAAGAGATAGACAAGTCTCTTGAAAAATTCCCTGACCTGCCATTCTTTAGACTGAGCAGGAAAGAGGTGGAGATTCCTGAGGGAGCCTGCACTTATTTTGAGACTGCAGAGGACTGTGTAAAGGCTCTAGAAAAGACTAGAGGCAAAATATTCCTCACCACAGGCTCCAAGGAGCTTTCTGTATTTTGCAAAAATGAGGAGATTAGAGACAGGATTGTAGCCAGGGTAATTCCTGGATTAGACTCTCTTAAAATATGTGAATTTAATGACTTGAAGGGTGAGCAGATAATTGCCATGCAGGGGCCATTCTCGGAGGAGATGAATCTGGTCACCATGAAAGATTATGATATCAAATATTTGGTAATGAAGGAAAGCGGCAAGGAGGGTGGCCAAGAGACCAGGATTGATGCTGCCATGCAGGCAGGTGTTACCTGCTTTGTGATAAAAAGGCCAGAGAGTATTGAGTCCACTTTGACTTTTGTCCAGGTATTAAACAAGGTTTCTGAACTGACAGGCAAAATTATTGTGGAAGATTATGATGAGTTCCCATACAAAAATCCAGACAAGGATGTGATAATTAGCGTCACCCTGGCTGGATATGGAATGTCAAAGGAGACCAACACCAAGGAATTGTATGAAAAGATTGCTTCTGCTGACTATGTATTTGGTTCTGCCAGGATTCTAGTAGAGATAGATACAAAGGCAAAAAAATTGCCTTACTACAAGGCTGAGGATATTATGACTGCTCTGGAAAATTTAGAGTGGGACGAAAATTCTCTAGTAGATGTTTTGATTCTTTTCTCTGGGGATAGTGGCTTTTACTCAGGATGTAAAAAAATGTGCCAGTGCCTGGAGGGAAATGACAGGTTTGCTGTAAAGGTATTGCCTGGCATTTCATCTATATCAACCCTGGCTGCCCGTGTAAAGGAATCCTGGGATGATGCCTATCTGATGACCAGCCATGGCCTGTCAGAAAAGGATTGGATTGGAGAATTTACAGACGGAGCAAGATTTAATTCCAAACTCTTTGCAGTGACCTCTGGGGCAAAAGACCTGAGGATTATGGCAGAGGTCCTTTCCAGTCTCCAGGACAAGGGTGTAGGCAAATACACTATTACCGCTGGATTTAACCTATGCTTTGACGAAAAGATTTATATCTTTTCTCCACAAAAGGCAAAGACATTTGATGCTGATGGACTCTGCACTGTATTTGTAAAAAATGAAACGCCTCAGACTAAGCGTCTGGCACCTGGTTTTAATGACGACAGTTTCATCAGAGAATCGATTCCTATGTCCAAGGAGGAGGTCAGAAGCCTTAGCATTTGCAAACTGGATTTGTGGGATGGAGGCGTAATCTATGATGTGGGAGCAGGCTCAGGATCTGTGGCTGTGGAGATGGCTTATCTTGCGCCACATTCACAGGTTTACGCTGTGGAATTAAATTCTGATGCATGCAGACTAATCAGCAAAAATGCCAGCAAGCACTGCGTAAACAACCTGCATGTCATATCAGGAATTGCACCGGACGTATTCTCGGATTTGCCAAAGCCTACCCATGTATTCATAGGAGGCACTGGTGGCAGATTAGACGAAATCATTGGCAGGTTAAAAGCCAATCTGATGCCGGTGAATGTGGTTATCAATGCTGTGACCATAGAGACAATTGCTGAGATAAATCAGGTTATTAAAAAATATAAGATAGGGGATTATGACATTACCCAGGTGGTGATTGCCAAGTCAAAGCAGGCTGGGGATTACAACTTGATGCAGGGACAGAATCCTGTATATATTATGTCATTTAAATTGTAGGACATGTCATATTCAAAACTTATGATTGCTGCCATGAAAAGTGGCAGCGGCAAGACTGCAGTCACAGTGGGCATACTTGGTGCCCTAAAGGCAATGGGACAAAATCCTTGCTCCTTTAAATGTGGCCCAGACTATATTGACCCTATGTTTCATAGGAAGGCCATAGGGATACCCGCAGGAAATCTGGATACTTATTTCACTGACCCAGACAGGACTAGAGAATTGTTTGAAAAAGAGTATTCCGGCTCCCTGGCTATTTTGGAAGGAGTCATGGGCCTATATGACGGAGTAGGGGGAGTGGAGTCACTTGGGTCTAGTTATGACCTGGCCACTTGTTTGGATGCCCCTATTGTCCTGGTGGTGGATGCCAAGGGGGCTGGGATTTCCCTTATGGCTCAGATTAAGGGTTTTCTTGACTATGATGAAAATAAATTAATCAAGGGCTTTATATTAAACAAGACTCCAAAGGCATTTGGGGACAAACTGGGAAATAGAATAGAGGAGGAACTTTCCATTGCCTATATAGGTACTGTGGAATCTAATCCAGACCTGGATTTTGATAGCAGGCATCTAGGCCTGGTCACTGCAGATGAAATTGATGACATAAGAGAGAGAATAGATAGGGCAGGACAAAAAATGGGGGATAGCCTGGATATGGATAGGCTCCTAAAATTGGCAGGCCCCCTGCTAGAGGTCCAAAGCCCCGTCAAAAAGGAAGCAAATAATAGGGCTAGGGTTGCAATTGCAAGGGACAAGGCCTTTTGCTTTTACTACAGGGAAAACATAGAGTTGCTGGAGGAAATGGGCCTGGAACTCATCTCCTTTTCTCCATTAGAGGATGATAAACTACCAGAAAATATATCAGGACTTATTCTGGGGGGAGGCTACCCTGAGAATTTCCTCAAAGAACTATCATCTAATAAGTCCATGCTTTTAGACATAAAAGAAAAGCTGACAGCAGGCCTGCCTTGCCTGGCTGAGTGCGGAGGCTTTATGTACCTGATGGATGAGATAGAGGACAAGGATGGCAATGGATACGAATTCTGCCATGTGATTCCTGGCAAGGCCAGCTGGAAGGGCCGATTACAGCGGTTTGGATATGTAAATATCAGGGATAAAAATGGAATAGAGATAAAGGGCCATGAATTCCACTATTACGATACAGACAACAACGGAAAAGACTGCCTGGCCACAAAGCCTATGTCTGATAAAAGTTGGTCTTGCATTCATGAAAGGGGTAATCTTTTTGCTGGATTTCCTCATCTTTACTATCCCTCAAATCCAGACTTTCCTTTGGCCTTTGTAGAAAGGGTAATGGTTTATGGAAAAGTGTAAATTCGAAGATATTTTAGAAAACAAAATTACAGTTGATCCCATTTCTAAGGAGATGGCAGATAGGGTAAAAAATAATTGGGATAGGGTTTCAAAACCAATTAATGGCTTTGGAAAATTTGAGGATATTTTTTGCCAGATAGGGGCAATCCAAGGACAGGAATACCCTGATTTAAATAATGCCAGACTAGTAGTTTTCTGTGGAGACCATGGCATAGTGGAGGAGGGGGTGACCCAGACTGACCAGTCTATCACTGCCATTTGTGCCTCTACCATTGGACAGGGTCTCACCACCACAGGGGTTATGGCAAAGAGCCTGGGCATTGACCTGGTGTCAGTGGATGTAGGAATTAATTCTCGAGAAAAGATAGAAAACACAGTAGATAAAAAAGTAAAACCTGGCACTAAAAACTTTTTAAAGGAGCCAGCCATGACTGTGGAGGAATTTATAAAGGCTGTCCAGGTAGGTATGGATATAGCTTACTCATCCAAGGAGGAGGGATACAAAATGCTGCTCATGGGTGAGATGGGAATAGGGAATACTACCAGCGCCGCTGTTATGGCAGGATATTTGCTCCAGCAAAATGCAGAGGCAGTCACAGGCCGTGGGGCCGGACTTTCTGACGATGGATTTAGCAGAAAGAGGGCGGTAGTTTCTATGGCTTTGTCTATGTACAGAGACCTTTCTCCGCTGGAGATTTGTGTAAACTTTGGTGGCTTGGAACTGGCAGCCCTGACGGGACTTGTCATTGGTGGTGCCATCTATCACATTCCCGTGGTACTAGATGGCATGCTTTCTATGGTATCGGCCCTGGTGGCTGAGAGGCTTTTGACCAATTCAAAGGATTATTTAATTGGCAGCCACAAAAGCGCAGAAATGGTCACCGAGAAATTGATAAAAAAACTGGGAGTAAATCCTGTCATCCATGGGGACATGGCTTTAGGCGAGGGCTCTGGAGCAGTGCTTTTAGTATCCTTGCTGCGTCAGGTTGATGTGGCTTATGGCAAGGCGATTAGATTTGGAGACTCTGGGGTAGACCAGTATCAAAGGTTTTAAATATGATTACATTTATTTATGGGTCTTCCTCCTCAGGCAAATCTGCATATGGGGAGGAGAGGATACAAGGGCTCAATCATGAGAATAAATATTACCTGGCCACCATGGAAGCCTATGACAAGGAGAGCATAAAGAGGATAGAAAGACACAGGCTCTTGAGAAAGGACAAGGGTTTTGAAACCATAGAATGTCCTAGAAATATCAGGGAGATTATACCTGAGATAAAAGAGGATTCTTGTCTTTTGTTGGAGTGCCTGTCAAACCTTTTGGCCAATGAGATGTTTGTGGATGACAAGCCAGGGGACTACCTCCTTTGTGCCAACAAAATAGTGGAGGATATCCTATCCCTTGCTAGTAGGGTGGAGGATTTAGTTATTGTATCAAACAATATTTTTGAGGATGGGCTCAGATATGAAAAGCCTACCCAAGATTATATGAGGGCCCTTGGCCTAATTAATAGTAGGATTTGTCAGGATGCTGATGAGGTATATGAGGTGGTAGTAGGCATTCCTGTAAGGATAAAGTGATGAAGATTTTAAAAAATATATCAGTAGCATTTTCAATGTATTCTAGAATTCCAATGCCAAAATTTAATTGGAACAGCCAGGATATGAAATATCATTTAATATTCTTTCCCTGGATTGGAATCGTGATTGGGCTTTTGGAATATGCATGGAGATTATTCTATAGATATTTTTGGGCAAACCCAATTGCAAATGTGGCCATTGCCCTTGCCATTCCAATTATAATAACAGGTGGTTTTCACATAGATGGTTTTATGGACACCTGTGATGCCAGAGCCAGCCTGGGGGATAGGGACAAAAAATTAGACATATTAAAGGACAGTCATGTAGGGGCCTTTGCCATTATCAAACTGGCTCTCCTAGGACTATTATTTGCTGCAGGTCTGTCCATGATTTACAACGAGATGGCTTTTTTGGCCTTTGTCTTTTCCTTTTTTTTGAGCAGGTGCCTATCAGGAATTGCAGTTGTTTCCTTTCCTAATGCAAGAGAGGATGGAATACTAAAAACAGAAAAGGATACGGCAGAAAAAAATACGGTTAGGACTTGGCTGATAGTGGAGACTATTATAGGACTGCTATTGATGGTGATGTTGGGAAAATATTATGCCATCGGGGGCATCTTTGCCTGCCTTATTAGTTTTTTATATTACAAGAATATGGCTAACAAGGAGTTTGGTGGAATCACTGGAGACTTGGCAGGCTGGTTTGTTTGCATATGTGAAATGACCTGCGCTTTAGTCATTGGAATTACAAATATGATCCACTAGAGAGGATAGAAATGATACTGATTGTTGGTGGCAGTTACCAGGGTAAAACAAAATTTGCCAGAGATAATTTTGGTCAGGCAAATTATTTAAATCAATTCCATCTCTTTGTAAAAAAGAGAATGGAGGAGGGCATGACAGAGGAGGAAATCCTGGGTCAGATTTTTGAAATGTGCTCTGAGGGTAAGTGGGTAATAATTGCAGATGAAATAGGATCTGGAGTCGTGCCTGCTAATGCTTGGGATAGACAATTAAGAGAGTGGACTGGCAGGATATTGATTGAGATAGCCAGGGAGGCTGAGGAAGTATACAGGGTAGTCTGTGGCATTGGAAGGCGGATAAAATAATGGATAGAACCATATATTTAATCAGACATGGCAAGACCAAAGGAAACCTGGAAAAACGATATATAGGCACTACTGATGAGAGCCTGTGTGGCATTGGCATAGAGGAGATAGAGTCACGGGCCTATCCAGCAGTTGATATGGTTTTTGCCTCTCCTATGAAAAGGTGCATTGAGACTGCAGACCTTATATATCCTCATATGGCCTTGAGCATTATCGATGAGCTGAGAGAAACAGATTTTGGACAATTCGAGGGGAAAAATTACCAGGACCTGGAGGACGACAAGGCCTATGAGGCCTGGCTGGAGACCGGGGGCATGGGAGGCTTTCCTGGTGGTGAGAGCCAGCAGGTGGTTAACATCCGTACCATAGTGGGGTTTAACAAACTATTGGCAGAATCAGATGGGGTAAAAACTGTGGCAGCCATTGTCCACGGCGGGACCATTATGTCCCTGCTTTCTACCTTGTTTGGGGGAGAATATTACAATTATCATGTAGAAAATGGAAAGGGGTATTCCTTTGATATATCATCTTATGGCGCTTGTAGCAGCCTCACTGCTAGATCTTTTGATAGGTGATCCTATGGGCTGGCCTCATCCCGTTAGGTGGATAGGGGCCTTAATTTCTGCCCTGAGTGAAAAATTTATAAAAAGGGCAGAGGCCTTGGGGGCTGAGGACAAAATTAAAAGTGCAAAAAAGAAATATGGACTATATATAGTAATAATTGTTGTGGGCCTTTCAGGCCTTATAGTAGGACTGCTTATGTTTATTTCCTACAGGATTGATCCTATCATTGGACTGATTGTAGAAACTATTATTTCCTACCAGTGCATGGCTGCAAAGTCTCTTTATAAAGAGAGTATGAAAGTATATAAGGCGCTAAAGGTAAGCATTGAGGATGCAAGAAGGGCCCTGTCCATGATTGTGGGCAGGGATACGGATAGCCTAGATAGGGCAGGGGTGATAAAGGCTGCGGTAGAGACTGTGGCTGAGAATAGCTCTGATGGGGTTATTGCTCCCCTCATATATTTAGGTATCGGTGGTCCTGTCCTTGGCATAATGTACAAGGCTGCAAATACCATAGATTCCATGATTGGATACAAGAATGATAAATATATTGACCTAGGCCACTATGGGGCCAGGTTTGATGATTTGATTAATTATATTCCATCTAGGATTAGCGCCTGGGCAATGATTTATTCTTGTATATTTTTGGGCAATGACTATTCTTACCAGGATGCAAAAAGAATATATATCAGGGATAGGTATTGTCATGCCAGCCCAAATTCTGCCCAGACGGAAAGTGTATGTGCCGGCGCCCTAGGAGTCAGGCTGGCAGGGCCTGCATCCTATTTTGGAAATCTCGTAGACAAGCCATATATAGGGGACGCCAAAAGAGAGGTGGAGGAAAAGGATATCATAAGGGCCAACCGCCTTATGTTTGCTGGCTCCATTTTGGTTTTTGCCATTATATTATTTATTCTTGACCTAATTGTTATTTTTTAATTTGAAAGGAAAGTAATGCACGGCGGAGATATATATTCAAACAAGGTGGAACATGACTTTTCAGTTAATATAAGTCCTGGTCCAATGCCCCAATTTGTCAGGGAGGCTCTGGTGGCCGCCATTGATAAAGCAGGGACCTATCCTGATATTTTAAATCAGGATATCAGGGAAAAAACCGGCAGGATTTTTAATATCGATTCTCAAAAAATTGTATATGGAAATGGGGCATCAGAAATAATCATGGGACTGATAAATGGTCTAAGACCAGACAGGGTCATGGTCACAGCCCCTTGCTTTACAGGATACGAAAATGCCATAAATGCTGGCCTGGACCATTGCCAGATTTCCTACTATGACTTGGATGAAAAAAATGATTTTGCCCTAGATGCTGGCATACTAGATGAAATAAAAAAAGTGAGGCCAGAACTTGTCATTCTCACTAATCCTAACAACCCAAATGGGAGACTGGTGGATTTTGATTTATTAAAAGAGATTGTAGGGCTTTGCAGAAAACTATCTATATATCTTTTAATTGATGAGTGTTTCCTTCCCCTATCTAGAGGCTGGGATAAATCCTTTGCAGGCTCTATAAAAGAAGAGGACAAAATCATAATCCTCAGGGCCTTTACTAAATCCTTTGGGGTGCCTGGGGTTAGGATAGGATACGGGCTTTGCTCCAATGCAGATTTGTGCCAGCTGATCAGGAATCATTTGCCTGAGTGGAACATATCTGTATTTGCCAGTGGGGTGGCAGATGCCTGCCTGGATAATCTGGATTATGTAAAAGAACAAAGAGAAATCATAGACAGGGAAAGAGAATTCCTAAGTAATGAATTAAAAAAAGAAGGCATCAAAGCATATATCTCTGATGCCAACTATATTTTGTTTTATACAGATGATTTAAATCTAAAAGAAAAATTATTAAAGGACAAAATCCTCATTAGGGACTGCTCTGATATAAGGGGATTACATAGGGGCTTTTACAGGATCGCTGTAAGAGGCCACCAGGAAAATATCGCACTTGTATCAGCCCTAAAAAAGGCTATTGGCCATTAGTCTCTTCTGCGGCCACCGCCGGTTACGATTAGGATTAATCTAAGCAGCTGTAGGATAGTAGCAAAGAGGGCTGCCACATAGGTCATGGCTGCGGCCTTGAGCACCTTTTTTGCATCTTTGTTTTCATTATCAATGAGAATATGGTCCTGCTCTAGGATGGCAAGAGCCCTGCTTGAGGCATTAAATTCTACTGGCAGGGTAATAATCTGAAAGGCCACCACAAAGGTGAAAAGGATTACACCAAGATAGGCCAGTGGAGTGTAACCAATAATAATACCTAAGATGATTACTGGCCATGAAATCCATGAGCCTACATTTGCAAGAGGTACTGACAAGGATCTGAGGGAAAGGGGCATGTAATTTTCCTGATGTTGAATAGCATGTCCGCACTCGTGGGCCGCAACACCGATTGCAGCAACGCTGGTCTTGCCATATACTGCATCAGAAAGGCGAAGGACCTTTTCCTTTGGTGAATAGTGGTCTGTAAGGTTTCCGCTGATTCTCTCGATTCTTACATCATAGATGCCTGCGGCGTGAAGAATCCGCTCAGCCACCTGGTTTGAGGTGTAGCCTTGGGCGTTGCTTACCTGACTATATTTTTTGTAGGTGGACTGTACCCTGAGAGATGCTATGCCGCTGATTACAGCGCCCAGTATAACCAAGAGATAAGTCCAATCATAATAACCGTAATACATATTATCCTCCTGTTTTCGTAAATTATTAAAGGCACTAATCTAAAAATAGTATAGTTCAAAGTTTGGGAATATACTAATTAAATATTTGAAAAGTGTTAATCTACATCTATCTTTTTACAAAAGTGTGGTAGAATTATAACTGTATAGAGTTAGTTAGAGGTATTTATATTGGAAACAAGATTAGATCAAGGTATTTTAGAGCAAGAGATGAAAGACCAAGAGGCCAGGGCCAACAGGCGTACCATGTATGGACTCTATGGAGTGGTTGCTCTGATTACTATTATATGGATTTTTACTTATCTGGGTGTATTTGATGTAAACAAGCATGCAATAAACTCAGGTCTTATTTGTGCTCTTATATTTACAGTTTTCCCTTTGGCCCTGGGATATTCAATTGATTTGTCTTCCACCTGGTACAAGTGGCTTTGTCTTTCATGCCTGTCAGTGGCATGCTCAGTGGCCTTTTCCCAGTTGAGTTTTCACACTCCACTTCTAATGGCAATCCCTATTATTTTTGCCAGCCAGTACAAGAGCAGGTTGGCTCTTTGGGTTACATATGCCATAGATAATTTTTCATTTATATGTGCTTCTATATACGGTTTTTATAATGGACTATGTGATCTTAATGTCCTGATAGTCAGCAACAATACCTATGACTATTACATTAATTCTGAGACAGGCGCCCTTCAAAACCTGACTTTGAATGATAATTATGTTTATATTCTGGTGTTTTATGCTGGCATAACAAAGGCCTTGATAACCTTGATTCTTGTCTTTGTTCTGCAGATGGTAAACACTCAAAGTAGGCAGGATGCTGTTCGCATAGCCAAACTCCAATGGAAATCTGGTACAGACCATGCTACCAAGACCTTTAACAAGGGCAAATTCGAGGAGATGTCAGACAAGATATATCCATACGTAAATTGGGTTGCTGTTATCTTTTGGGATCTGAATGACCTAAAGCCTATCAATGATAGTTTAGGACATGCCATGGGAGATGCCTACATTAAAAAGTTGGCTGATGCCCTTATGTCTGTGTCTAATGATGGCAGACGAAGCGTCTTTAGAATGGGTGGAGATGAATTTATTATGGTTATTGATCATCCAAGCGAGGATGAACCAGAAAGGATTATTAACCACGTTCAAAAGACACTGCAGTTGGAAGAACTTAATGGAATGACCATTACCGCATCTGCTGGATATGCAGTGGGCAGAGGCAACAAGATTAATGAATTAGTCAAAGAAGCCGACGAAAAGATGTATCAGAACAAGAAACAGTCAAAAGAAGATTGCAATGCTATTAGATAAGGATATCAGGGAGCCCCTCTTTGATTATTTAGAAGAGATATATGGGAAAACCAGAATAATAGAAGAAAAGATGGTGGGGTCCTCTAGGGCTGACGTGGTGATGGTGATTGATGGAGGCCTTGTAGGACTAGAGATAAAATCTGATTCTGACACCTATACCAGACTTTCATCCCAGGTAAAGGACTATGACAAATATTTCGACTACAATATTACTGTAGTCGGCAGCAGTCATGGCTCTCATGTGGCTGAGCATGTGCCGGATTACTGGGGGATTATTACTGTGGAGGAGCTAGATGGACAGGCTGATTTTTATTTTCTCAGAGAGCCATCCCCTAATCCTAAGGTAAATATCAGCCGGAAAATGGAAATCCTTTGGAGACCAGAACTAGCCATGATCCAAGAACACTTTTCTATGCCGGCCTACAAGGGCAAGAGCAAGAGACAGGTGGTGGAAAAGATTGTTGAATGGACCAGGATACCTCCTACCCAGGCTGAGATTACTAGACTCAAAAGAGAGCAAAAGAATAATCCTGACAGGGAAATTATTATTCCTGAGTATAGAATTAATATCAATGAATTAAATATACTAATCTCTGAATTATTATTCGAGAGAGATTATGAGGCCCTCCTGGCCCAAATCAATGAATACAGGAAGGAACATAGCCCGAGACGCAGGGGCCCAAAGAAGTCCACCAGGGTACGCCGCATTAGGCGCAGAGCCAAGGTAAATAAATAAATTTGCAAAATAAAGTATTAAATTTTAATTTAGTACTTTATTTTTTTTATTCTTGTGGTATAGTAATTGCATAAAAATACATAGGAGAGAATAAATATCCAATGAAAGCAAAGAAATTATTCCTGACAGTCATTGCCTTAATGGCGACAGTACTTGTTGCATGCGGCAGTGGAAAAGAAAATGAAAATGTAAAAGTAGTAGAAAGCATTGATGACCTGACAGGGGCGAGAATCGGTGTTCAGCTGGGCACAACAGGTGACATCTATGCCAGCGATTACGAGGGGGATGAGGCAGGTACTACTGTTGAGAGATACAACAAGATTACAGATGCAGTCCAGGCCCTAAAGCAGTCAAAGATTGATTGCGTTATTGCTGATGAGCAGCCTGCTATTGCCTCAGTAGAAAATGAGCAGGGACTTGTTATCTTGGACGAGCCATTTACAGAGGAAGAATATGCCATCTGTATTGCAAAGGAAAACACAGAGTTGGTTGAGGCCATGAATGGAGCCCTGGCAGAATTAAAGGCTGATGGCACAATTGATGGGATTATCTCAAACTATATCGGAGATAGCACAAAGGGCAAGAGCCCATATGTGAGTCCTGAGGATGTGACCTATGACAATGGCACTCTGGTTGTTGCAACAAATGCAGCCTTCAAACCATACGAGTTTTATGAGGGTGATGAGATAGTAGGTATCGATACAGATATCATTACAGCAATCGGTGACAAGATTGGCATGGAGGTAAAGATAGAGGATATGGAATTTGATTCCATTATCACTGCTGTATCTTCTGGCAAGGCTGATTGCGGTATTGCTGGTATGACTGTTACCGAGGACCGTCTAAAGAATATTAATTTTACAGATTCTTATGTTTTAACAAAGCAGGTAATCATTGCAACAAATGGCCAGGCTGCTGGCTCAAAACTTTCTTTCTCAGAAAAGATGTATCAAAACTTTGCTGAAAACGGCAGATACAATTACCTGATTACAGGTCTCAAGAACACACTTATAATTGCACTTTTGGCAGTAATCTTTGGTGTTTTCATTGGATTTTTGGTTGCTATTGTCCGCGTCACCTACGACAAGACCGGCAATCTTAAGATATTAAATTTATTATGCAAATTATATGTCACAATTATCCGTGGCACCCCAATGATGGTACAGCTTTTGATTATCTACTATGTAGTATTCCAGGCAGTTTCTGTATCAAAGATTTTGGTGGCGGTAATAGCCTTTGCCATTAACTCTGGAGCCTACGTTGCAGAGATTATGCGTGGCGGTATCATGGCAGTAGATGCAGGACAGATGGAGGCTGGACGTTCTCTTGGCCTGACCTACAAGCAGACCATGACAGCAATTATTTTGCCACAGGCAATAAAGACAGTACTTCCTTCACTGGCCAATGAGTTTATCTCTTTGATTAAGGAGACATCTATCTGTGGTTACATAGGACTGGTTGATTTGACCCGAGGCGGCGACATCATCCGCAGCCAGACATACGAAGCCTTTATTCCTCTTGTAGCTGTTGCCTTTATTTATCTGGCAATAGTAGAAGTATTAACACTGTGTGTCAACAAGTGGGAAAAGAGCCTTAGAAAATCAGAAGTTGTAAATAATTAGTAGGGAGATAGTCATGACAGAGACATTAATACAAGTAAAGAATTTATCTAAGTCCTTTGGGAAAAATGAAGTTCTAAAGGATGTTAGCCTTGATATTACAAAGGGAGAGGTGATTGCCATTATCGGTCCTTCTGGATGTGGCAAGTCTACCTTTATCCGTTGCATAAATCAATTGGAGGAGCCTACAGGTGGCCAGGTATTCTTGGATGGAAACGAAATATCTGGCAAGGGCGTAGATATCAATGAGGTCCGCCGCAAGGTGGGAATGGTATTCCAGCACTTTAACCTCTTCCCTCATCTTACAATAAAGGAAAACCTCACCCTAGCTCCTGTAAAAACAGGTCTTATGAGCCAGTCATTAGCTGATGCCAAAGCCGAGGAACTCCTACAGCGAGTTGGCCTTGCTGACAAAATCGACGCATATCCTGACAATTTGTCAGGTGGACAAAAACAGCGTATAGCTATTGCACGAACACTTGCTATGAACCCTGAGGTAATTCTTTTTGACGAGCCAACATCTGCCCTGGATCCTGAGATGGTAGGAGAGGTCCTCTCCCTCATGAAGGAACTGGCCGATGACGGCATGACCATGGTTGTCGTTACCCACGAGATGGGATTTGCAAAGGAAGTTGCTGACAGAGTCCTCTTCTTTGAGGAGAAGGGCATCCTGGAGCAGGGCACTCCCGAAGAAATCTTTGACAACCCAAAGAGCCCACGTCTCAAGGACTTCCTATCAAAGGTTTTATAAATTTTTCATTCTTTCCACAAAACCCTCCTTGCAAAAAAAACAAGGAGGGCTTTCTTTACTATTCACAGCCTAACAAATATAGGCCAGCCCAGGCCACATACCCCTGCCATGTAGTATATTCTAAAAGGTCGCTCTAATCCTTTGGCCCATATTCTCTGACGCCGCTAAAATTCTAAGTTTTTCTAATTGCCCCAAGAGAGCATCACATACCTGTCTTTTAACTGGTTTTACAATTCAAAAAAATGTGGGACTGACACAGACACTCTAGGTTTTTTATTATCTTGCAGGTCCTTTAGGGATAGTTGCTTTACCTCTCCGTTCAATAAGAAATGCGACAA
>JAIKWH010000067.1 GCA_024684955.1 Pseudobutyrivibrio sp. | reverse complement strand
GCTAAAAGTGCAGGGGATGAAATAAACTTTACCAGCAAAAGAGAAATAAAATATGGTAGGGCAAAGAATATTCCAAGAGCCAAGGCAAAAGAAACCACCATGGTTGTCCCCATCTCTGCCTTTTCCTTTTTCTCCAGTTTTTTCCTCTCATCATCAGAGAGGCTATCCTTGTCTACAGGCTCATCTTCCTCAAAAAAGGAGGCGGAATACATCAGGGTGCTAAGACCAATTACCAAAGAATCGATGAAAGAAACCATACCTCTGATAATAGGAATCTTATGCCAGATATTGTCTAAGGATCCGCTGTTTTTAACATCTACTATAATTTCCTTGTCCGGCTTTCTAACAGCAACTGCGTATTTCTCGCCGTTGCGCATCATGACGCCTTCCATAACTGCCTGTCCACCAATTCCAGAATATCTCATTACTTCTCCTTTTACTAAAATAAGGGTTGAGATAACATCTCAACCCTTATACCGTGTCAAAAATTATTTTGTCTCGAAACCGTATTTCTTGTTGAATGCATCAACACGTCCACGAGCCTTTGTAGCCTTCTGCTGTCCTGTATAGAAAGGATGGCATTTTGAGCAAACTTCTACGTGGATTTCCTGCTTTGTAGAACCTACAACAAATGTGTTACCACAGTTGCAAGTAACTGTAGCCTGATAATAATCTGGATGGATACCCTGTCTCATCTTATTCACCTCTCATTTAAATAATTATTTACATTTTCAAATACTGCTTAAATGCAAAGCACTAAGATTTGCATTCATCCCGATTAAACAGCAGTGATAGTATAACATCTCTAATTGATGATTGCAAGCCCTATATTAATTCATCAATATATCAAGGATTGATGTATAAACATCCTCGCATCTTACCTTCCAATTGTTGCACATGGTCTCAGCCATCTCTTTCGTTGACACATGGAAAGAAATATCCATAGTAGGCACATCATTCTCGTTAATTCTCAGTTGGACTACATATCCTCCCTTGTCAGCCTTGAAATAGTTGGCCCTGTAGGAATTCTCCTCCCTCATTGTGATTGAGTTGGCCTGGAGATATTTTAGTATGTCCTTTTTCAGAGGCTTAGAAATCTTGTCCTGGAATAATTCCAAGGTCTTTCTGCCCTCCTCTGTTATGGAATAAGTCGTAGTGCTGTGGGTGCTGTGGCTGGTAATTAGGCCAGCCTCCTCATCATCATTGATAGTTTGCTGAATAGTAAAGTAATCAGTCAAATCAGTGTCCAAAAAGAAATCGCTCAGTTGACTGTTACTAAGAGGAAAACCACTTTTGTTAAGTAATTCAAGTATCGTTATTTTATAAATCATTGTTGGCTCTGCCATGTCATTTTCCTCTCTTTATTATTGTATTTAGGCCAGACTTTTGATGGCTGCAGATACTACCTCTGCTACCCGTGGGTCAAAGGCCTCTGGGAGAATGAAATCATCTGACAGTTTTTCTGGCTCTACCAATCCTGCTATAGCCTCGGCAACTGCCAATTTCATTTCCTCAGTGATAGCTGTGGCCCTTGCCTCCAAGGCTCCCTTAAAGATACCTGGGAATGCCACAACATTATTTACCTGATTTGGAAAATCAGATCTGCCGGTGCCTACTATTCTTGCTCCTGCTTCCTTTGCCAAATCAGGCATAATCTCAGGAGTAGGGTTTGCCATAGCGAAAAGGATAGAATCCTTTGCCATTGAAGCCACCATTTCCTTTGAAACAATGCCAGGTGCAGAAACACCGACAAAAATATCCGCTCCCACCAAGGCATCAGCCAGACTACCGGTTTTGTGAGAAAGGTTTGTCACCTTTGTCATCTCCTTTTGCATCCAGTTTAAATCTGGATAATCCGGTCCGATTATTCCCTGACGGTCGCACATAGTAACGTCTTTAAATCCGTATCTAAGCAAAAGTTTTGTGATTGCAACTCCTGCCGAGCCTGCTCCGTTTACTACAACTTTGCAGTCTTCTTTTTTCTTGCCTACAAGCTTTAGGCCATTGATGATGCCTGCTAAAACCACAATTGCTGTGCCATGCTGGTCATCATGGAATACAGGAATGTTTAATTCCTTTTTTAGCCTCTCTTCAATCTCAAAGCATCTAGGGGCCGAGATGTCCTCTAAGTTAATGCCTCCAAATGTAGGGGCAATAGCCTTTACTGCTGCCACTATCTGGTCTGGGTCCTGAGTATCTAAAACAATTGGGAATGCGTTTACCCCTCCGAATTCTTTGAAGAGAACACATTTGCCCTCCATAACAGGCATTGCTGCCAGTGGGCCAATATTTCCAAGGCCAAGTACTGCCGACCCATCAGACACAACAGCTACAGTGTTTGCCTTTAGTGTGTAATTGTATACCTCATCAGGATTGTCTGCTATGACTCTACATGGGGCCGCCACCCCAGGTGTGTAGGCCAGGGCCAAATCTTGTCTAGAATTAACAGGGGCCTTAGCCTCTGTAGAAATCTTTCCCTGCCATTTACGGTGTAACTCAATTGCCTGTTCATCTACTGTTGCCATAACATATCCTCCTAAATAGTAAAACTTAGATTACGCGTTTTCTGATAATCATATCTATGTATTCGTCATTATTTTTAGTGTGAGCGAACATATTGAGAATTGTCTCAACTGCGTCCTCTCTACGGGCTCCATTAATAGCCTTTCGCATAATATCCATAGCATCCAATTCTTTTCTAGAAAGGAGCAAGTCCTCTCTACGGGTGCCGGAACCTGTAATGTCTACAGCTGGGAATATTCTCTTTTCAGAAAGTTTTCTATCAAGGATAAGTTCCATGTTGCCGGTGCCCTTGAATTCCTCGAATACAACATCGTCCATCTTTGAACCTGTCTCAACAAGGGCTGTGGCCAGAATTGTGAGGGAGCCTCCCTCTCTCATGTTTCTGGCTGCACCAAAGAATTTCTTTGGCATGTGAAGGGCCGCTGGATCAAGACCACCTGAAAGTGTACGGCCGGAAGGCTGAACTGTCAGGTTGTAGGCTCTGGCGAGACGGGTGATGGAATCCAAAAGAATCATTACATCCTGTCCATGCTCTACCAGTCTCTTTGCACGTTCGATAACCATTTCTGAGACCCTCTTGTGATGCTCTGGGCTCTCATCAAATGTTGAATAGATAACCTCAACATTTTTTGAATTCCTCATGGTATCTTTCATATCAGTAACCTCTTCAGGACGCTCGTCAATGAGGAGGATGATAAGGTGCATATCAGGGTGAGAATAATTAACTGAGGTTGCCACCTCTTTTAACAGTGTGGTTTTACCTGCCTTAGGCTGGGAAACAATCATACCACGCTGTCCCTTTCCAATAGGGCTGACCAAATCTACGATACGCATTGCCACTGACGAACCAACCCTCTCCAGCCTGATTCTCTCATTAGGAAAAATTGGGGTCAGGTCCTCAAAATTGTGACGTCTTGTGGCTGCCTCCGGTGGATAGTTATTAATAGAATCAATAATCATCAGGGCTGCAAATTTATCTGTAGGATTGTTGAAACGTTTCTTTCCAACAATGATGTCACCAGTCTTGAGATTGAATTTTTTAATCTGAGACTGAGAAACGTAAACATCCTCATTGCCAGGCATGTAGTTGTCGCAACGGATAAAGCCAAAACCGTCATTCATGACCTCCAGGATTCCGCTGGCATTGACAAGGCCATCTGTAGGAATGTCAGATGGAATGTTTGCTTTCTTTACAGGGCGCCTGTCCACTTCCTCGCTTTTTGCAGAATGCTCTTCTGTCTTTGCAGGTTTTTCTGCTGGTGTACTAGCGCTTGGTGCAGACTGGGCATCGATCTCGTCCTGAGCAAGCATAGCCTCTACCAGCTCTGCTTTTTTCATACCAGATATGCCCTTGATACCTCTGGCCTTTGCAAGGTCTCTCAGTACCACTGCTGATAAGCTTTCATATTTTTCTCTCATATAAACTCCTTGTATATATAAATATAACCTAATAAGTTCGAATCTAGTGGAATATACAGCCGAATTGACTCGTGAAAAATTTGACACGCTGATTATAAACCTATCCAACTTTCTTGTCAAAGAAATTAACCACATCATTGATTGGTAAAGGCATAGCGTATTTAAAGCCTTGAATATATTCAAAGCCTATTTCCACAGAAATATCAGACTGGTTGTCAGTCTCAACTCCCTCGATTAATACCACCATTCCGTGGCTCTTAAACACCTCCACCATATTGACGATCAACTGGCGGAGAATTGGGTCGTCCTCCGATTTGTAGAGAAGACTCTTATCAAATTTAATAGTCTTGAATGGAAGACTAATAATTCTCTCTAGGTTTGAGTAGCCTGTGCCAAAGTCATCTAAGTAGAAATGGATGCCGGCCTTATTAAACTCCCTCATGTTGTGGGTAATGGCATCAATCTCTGCAGAGGTCATAGACTCTGTCATCTCTAGGCGAATCTTTTCTGATGAGATTCCATTGTGTTCTATTATTTCAAGCAATTCATCGTGAAGGTCATAGTCCATAAATTCCGATAGGGACACATTCACAGAAATGGCATCAAAGTCATAGTAGTCCTGCATTAGATAAACCTGTCTGCAAACCTTATTTAAGATAATGCGGGTCAGGGTGTGAATACAGCCCATACTCTCAGCCAGTGGCACAAAGGTCTGAGGGTAAATAATCTCCCCAGCCACCTCCAGTCTCATAAGAGCCTCAGCAGTCCTGTAACTCTTTTGATTAACATCATAAATAGGCTGAACATAGACAACTACTCTCTCATCATCCAGGTTGCCCTTGTTTCTAATATCGATGATTTCCTCTTGGATGCGACGTCTCTGCATAGCTGCAGCATAGTCATCCTCTGTGGCCCTTATAAACCAACTCTTTCTAATGTCAGCCTCCTCAAAGAGGTATGAAATGAGGGATTCCATAGCAGAAAAAGTACTTACAGTGATTTCTGGCCCAATTACTGCCATCCTATACTCTGGCCTGTTTGAGAATTTCCACTCATCCATGGCATTGTTGAGGGATTTGAGAATTGCATCAATAGTATACTCTGTCAATTTGTCATCCCTATTTTCAAAGATTACCGCAAAGGTGCTGCCATCAATGAGATATGCTATGGCATCATGGTTGGCTCTCTCCAGTTTTCTGGCCTCCATGGAGGTCATAGTCTTCATAGTCTCCCGGAGACGGCTGTTTCCATCATTTTGCAATCTGGGAAACCGGACGTAGATAACAGTGCAACCCTTGCATTTCTTGCTGACTTGATTAAAGTGATTTTCCAGAGCAGGCTTGCCCTGACATCCTGTCAGTTCATCAAAAATAGATGCGTGGAACAGAATATAGCAAAGTAAAAGTGGGAGAACAAAAGTGATTCCCAAGAATACTGTCCTTGGCTGATAGAGTTGTGCCAGAAGGAGAATTATCTCAGCAAAAAAACTAACTCCCACGTATCTTCTCACTACCTGGGGAATCATTTCCTTGTTATGGATAGTCATAAGACCAATTGCCACAGCATCCAGTATTCCAAATACAACATTGAAATAGAAATGATTTGATAATCTAACAAAATTTCCGATTATGTGCATATAGGTGCCACTGGCAATAATGATTGCAGCAACCACCAGATATACAGTGGAAAATGAAAAACAGAATATAACCAGACTTCCGGTGCTTCCCTTGCCTCTATAGGCAAGGCCAAAAGCATAGGAAAAAATCATCAAAAGTATAATTAGATATGTAATGTAATAACCGCTAACTAGAAGCCTATAAGGAAGGCTCTTGATAATAACAGCCCCTCTGAGAAAAACAATAAGGGCAATATGAAAGACCATATTGATACATGAAACAATTCCACCTGCCAGAAAAATATAGAATCCCCTAGACTTTTTAGGCCTGGTGGCAATGGCCAGATAGACCATAATTATGGCCAATACTAGTGATATTCCTTCTGCCGCAACATTGAAACCGTTAAGTGTGCTCATTAAATAATTGTCCTCATTAATCTAGTTTTTATTCTTGTAAAGACTCCATAATTGCTGGAATGAGCTGTTTCTTTCTAGACACTACTCCCTCTAGAATGTAAGAAGAATCTGATACAGGTAGCCTAAATGCATCGGCTATTATCTTGCTTGCCTCCCCGCCGACAAATAAAAGCTCTGTAGCCTCATCCAGTATGTCTGTGAGCATAACGTAAACCGCATTAAGGTCTGATGTCTGCAGCACAGTCTTCATGTACTTTTGTAAGTCCTTCTTGATTGAGTTCAGTTGAGTCCTAGAGATAGAACTAACCTGAGCAACACCAAATTTAACATCCCCATTTGCAAATATCTTGTAGTCCTGGTGGAATATCTGCTCAGCGGTCTTGCCATTAAAGTCGCTGCCTGCCTCAAACATAGAGGTGGCAAGTTCTTCGACGTCAACACCTGCTATTTCTGCCAAATGTCTAGCCCTAGCCTGGTCGGTAGGGGTACATGTAGGCGACCTAAACATAAGTGTGTCAGATAAAATAGCAGAACAAAGTATACCTGCAATATTTTTATCAATCTCCACTCCTCTTTCCTCATACATCAAAGAAATGATGGTAGCGGTAGAGCCTAGTGGTTGATTTCTGAATAGAATTGGAGAAACTGTCTCCAAAGAGCCCAGTCTGTGGTGGTCGATAATCTCAATTACCTCGGCCTGGTCTATGCCATCTACAGCCTGAGACTTTTCATTGTGGTCAACGAGAATGACCTTTTTCTTTGACATGTTCAGCAAGTGTCTACGAGAAACCATGCCAATATAATGCCTCTGCTCGTCCAAAATAGGAAAATCTCTGTGACGAACAGACTTCATTGTCTCTTTTACATCATCGACAAAATCATCCAGTTCGAATGATACAATACCTGACTTGCTCATAAACTGCCTAATAGGCATAGACTGATGGATTAGTCTGGCAACAGTAAAGGTATCATACTCTGTAGTGATGAGAACGCACTGGTATTTCTTTGCAAGATCTGCAACAGTAGGGTCTACAGAGGATGCGCCACAAACAATAAGACAAGAGCAGCCAGCCTCGATACAAATAATCTGGCGGGCAGTGATGTTACCAACGATAACAAGGTCGTCCCTATTGATATCTTTTGGTAAATCCTCTCTATTATTGCTGGCAATTACAACAGAGCCCTTCACAAAATATGCGTGAGGGTTGCCTGTAACCATAGTGCCATTTAATGTACTTATAACATTGCTATACTGGGTTCTGGCCCTGGAAAGGATGTTGTTGTCATATACATCCATGTAAGAATATGCGATATCACCATTTACAATCAGACCATCTAATTTGCCGGATGGTGCCACAACCGGGAGAGTAACAACATCTCTCTCAAGCATAAGTTCCCAGGCCTTTTTAAGGGAAATATGCCCATCTACCGGCTCCAATTGGCGATATTCAATATCCTTGAGCTGAGCTCCAACATCATCGATGGTCTCTGGCTCAGGAACTTTAAACCTGTCAAGGATATAGCGGGTCTCACTATTGACGTCTCCCGCCTTCTTAGGGATATAGATTTCTTCTTTTGCTAGCTTGTTCTTGAGATCTGCATAGGCAATTGCTGAACAGATACTGTCAGAATCAGGATTCTTGTGTCCTATTACGTATATTTCTTTAGACATACATGCTCCTACGTTTTATTTGCAAAAGCCCCTCAACTGCTAGATTAATATACTAAAAAATACCCAACGACATTACAAATGATGCAACGGAAACTCCCATTGTCATCACAAGAAGTACTATTACGGCTATTAAGAGTTTTTTCAAAGATGAATAGTGCTCTAACGCCTTTGCTGCCTGAGCCTCTGTTGTGTCATGTTCTTTTAAGAGGTCCTGAATCAGGCGATATAAATGAACTGACTCAGAATGAGTCTTTTCAGAAAGTTCGTTTTGGATGGTATCAAGACCGTCGGAAACATTTTTGAGAGTGTCCTGGAGGGTGCGATTCTGCTCCTCATAAGAACTTTGATTTCCATTGACCTGGTCTTTAATATCGATTTCAAGCTGCTCCATATTGGACTTTACAACCTGCATCATGCGGTCAACCTGGGTCTCCACATCTGCAACAAGGCCATCGGCCTCCTGCTGCTTTCTAGTAAGCTCGTCCTGGAGTTTTACATTAATTGCTTCCTTTTCAAGTACAACAGCCTCTAATTCTGCAGCCTTTTGCTCCTTTTGAGCAATAAGATCCTGCAACTGTTTTGCTTTATTACGGAAAGCATCGATCTCCTTCAATAAAAGATCTTCCCCCTCATCAATTATATTTTCCATAGCATTATTTTCCTTTCCCATAATCAAGCATCAAATATAAACACAGGTCTCCAATAACACTATCAGAGACCTGTCATTTCTCTAAACATTATCCTATCATTTTTGCATCAAAAATAAAACAAAAAACTGAGACAATCCTAAGAAAGTAAAATATGAATATTATTCACATTAGAATGTGAACTTGTCAGCGAAATATGCATCAAGGTCAGCAATAGCAACACGCTCCTGCTCCATTGAGTCACGATGACGAATTGTAACCATGTGGTCTTCCTCTGAATCAAAGTCATAAGTGATGCAGAATGGTGTACCAATCTCGTCCTGACGACGGTATCTCTTACCGATTGTACCTCTGTCGTCAAATTCGCAGTTATATTTCTTAGAGAGTTCTTCGAATACCTTTTCAGCTCCCTCATTTAACTTTTTAGAAAGTGGAAGGACACCAATCTTTACAGGTGCAAGGGCTGGGTGGAAGCGAAGCACTGTACGAACATCGCTCTTTCCATCCTTGCCTACCTCTTCCTCGTCGTATGCTGCACAAAGGAAGGCAAGTACCACACGGTCAGCACCAAGAGATGGCTCAATAACGTATGGAAGGTATTTTTCATTTGTCTCATCATCAAAATATGTCATATCCTGACCAGAAACATTCTGGTGCTGGGTAAGGTCATAATCTGTACGGCTGGCAATACCCCACAGCTCGCCCCATCCAAATGGGAAGAGGAACTCAATGTCAGTAGTGCCTGTAGAATAGAATGATAACTCCTCTGGGTCGTGGTCACGCAGTCTCATCTCATCCTCTTTCATGCCAAGAGCCATGAGCCAATCACGGCAAAAGCCTCTCCAATACTGGAACCACTCATCCTGTGTGCCTGGCTTGCAGAAAAACTCTAATTCCATCTGCTCAAACTCACGGGTACGGAATGTAAAGTTGCCAGGGGTAATCTCGTTGCGGAATGACTTACCAATCTGTCCAATACCAAAAGGTACCTTTTTACGAGAAGTACGCTGTACGTTCTTGAAGTTTACGAAAATACCCTGGGCTGTCTCTGGACGAAGGTATACTGTATTTTTAGCGTCCTCAGTAACACCCTGGAATGTTTTAAACATAAGGTTGAACTGTCTGATGTCTGTGAAATTGTGCTTGCCACATGTAGGACATGGAACATTGTTGTCCTCGATAAAGGCTTTCATCTCCTCCTGTGACCATCCATCAACAGATGACTTGAGCTCAATGCCTTTTTCTGCAGCAAAATCCTCGATGATTTTGTCCGCTCTAAATCTCTCGTGGCACTCCTTGCAATCCATAAGAGGGTCAGAGAATGAACCAAGGTGACCAGATGCAATCCATGTCTGAGGGTTCATAAGGATGGCGCAATCCACACCTACATTGTATTTGTTCTCTTGTACGAATTTCTGCCACCATGCCTTCTTTACGTTGTTTTTAAGCTCAACGCCCAGATTGCCATAATCCCATGTATTTGCAAGTCCTCCATAAATTTCTGAACCTGGATAAACGAATCCTCTTGCCTTTGCCAGGGCAATAATTTTGTCCATTGTCTTTTCCATAATAAGTTCCTTCCTAATGATTAAAAATTATTTATCTAATGAATTGTCTGTGTAGACAATATAAACCAATTCTGCTGCGTCAGTATTGCCATCTACCGGGCTGATGGAAACTGTGCTGTCATCCACTATCTCAGTGCTGGCCCCGGAAACATAGGAGATGATGCCAGGCACCTTTACCTGGACATTTTCCTCTATGCAAAGGACATTCATGCCGGCGAAATCTCCTGGGGAATCGTAGTCAACTACTGCCCCCTTTTGCCCATCCACCACTGCGGTAAAAATCTCGTTGAAATCATACCCTGCCTGGGCAGCATTTTCAACTGTGTCAGCGTAAAGTCCATAGGATGTAAAGGCTGTGTAGGTGTCGCAGTCCTGGTAACTGGTTTTCATATATGCCTTGCCATCCCCCACCTTTAACTTGTCAATTGTGATTGCGTCCTTGCCATAGGTCTCGTTAAAACTCTCAACCAATTCCTTGCTATCTTCTTTGAGGGCAGATTTGTCATATTCTTCTGTGTCAAAATCTGTAATCTCCTCCAGGGTGACCTTGCCATCCTCTGCCAGGGTGATGGTGGTGACCTCAGCTGCCTCTCCTCCGGCAAACAAGCCAGAAAGTAAGGCTCTTGCCCCCAGGACAACAAGCAGTAGCACAAGGAGAATAATCAAAGCAAACACTATTCTATTTCTGATGACCTGTCTGTGTCGTCTTTTCCTGCGCTCAGCCTGCAGTTCTTTGGCGGCAACCCCAGGGCGTCTTCTTGACCGCTCTGTCATAAAAATTCCTCGCTTTTATATTTGTAGGGGTGGTAACTGTTTCTGTATCCTGTGATAAGTCTGGTTACCTCCTCTTCAGTTTCCTCATTTAGTACAAAAGTATACAACTTTTCTAAGGGAGAGGAAACAATAAATTGCAGTGTATATAATGCAGAATTGCTAATTTTTATACCGCTTTGCAAATTGCTGCACTTGCTGCAAACCATTCCGTGATTTTTTATGGAAAACATTGCCAGATTCTCTTTGGCCCCACAAACAGTGCAAGAGAACACATTTGGATATTCTCCATCAATAACCCAGGTCTTTAATTCGTAGATATCCCTCAAGAGTCTGTGGGAGAATCTGCCGGATTCTATGGCCTTTAGGCTCTGATATAAAAGGGCCAGCCTCATTCTCTCGTCCAGACCCTCTGCAGATTTTCTTTCTGCCACCTCCAAAAAATAGGACCCCAGGCAAACCTTTTCATAGTCTGTGACCAAATCCCTAAAATAGGATTTGATGTCCGCCCTGGTAATGTGGTAAGAATTGCGACCCTCATAGGCACTAAACTGGCCAAAGACAAAGGGTGAACACACAGCCACCATGGGATTGTTGGGCCTCCTGGCCCCCTTTGCAAAGGCAGTGACCTTGCCTGCTTCCCTGGTCAAAATAACCAGGCGTCTATCAAATTCTCCCACATCTGATGCAGAAAGCACCAGGCCAGTCAGGGTCACAAGTCCCATTTACTTAATAATCCTCTTTTTTGTATCCCAAATTCTTTAGTTGATATTCATTGTCTCGCCAATCCTTTTTAACTTTGACGAAAAGTTTTAAATTAACCTGGGCATCCAGGAGTTTTTCTATCTCATATCGAGAATTGGTGCCAATCTTTTTAATCATGGAGCCCCCTTTGCCGATGATGATACCCTTGTGGCTATCCTTCTCGCAAATGATGGTGGCCTCAATCTCCCAAATCTTTTTCTTGCCTGATGGCTCTTTCATAGCATCAATCTCTATTGCGATGCCGTGTGGCACCTCATCATTCAGGGCATGCAGGGACTTTTCTCGGATGATTTCTGCAGTGATTTCCCTGAGAGTCTGGTTTGTCACTGTCTCCTCATCATAAAAGGCAGGACCCTCTGGCAAATATTTGAATATTGTATCCAGCAAATCATCACATCCCTGGCCGTGTAAGGCAGAAACCGGCACAACCTCTGCAAAGTCGCAAAGACTAGAGAATGCAGATATTGTCTCTCCCACCTTGGCTCCGTCTGCCATATCTATTTTGTTGATGATAAGCATGACAGGCACATCCACAGTGTTTAACAGTTCTGCGATTTTTTTGTCTCCGGCCCCAACCTTTGTGTCAGGCTCCACCAGCCAAAGGACTAAATCCACCTCATTGATGGTAGATTTGGCAGCGTACATCATGTACTCTCCCAATTTATTCTTGGCCTGGTGCATACCAGGAGTGTCAAGAAAGACAATCTGTCCCTTGTTTTCCTCTGTATAGACAGTCTGTATCCTGTTTCTGGTTGTCTGTGGCTTGTTGGAAGTGATAGCAATCTTTTGGCCTATGATGTGGTTCATCAAAGTACTCTTGCCCACATTAGGGCGGCCTACTATTGTCACGAATCCTGATTTAAAATTTTCACTCATTTTTTATCCTCTAAATCTATCCTGCCTAATTAGTATAAAGCCTGAATATTATTAAACAAGTCCCTATTCTTTTCAATGTTATCCTCGTTGCCCACAACACATATATTGGCCTGAGCCATAACAGCATCCACCATGTCTGCCATGTCTCTAATATCCTTAGGCTGGGCATTTAATACCTGGTCCCTGTACTTTTGAATGTCCTCATATGTGGATCCAGTCAGGTAGAATCCCAGTCCCCTGAGACCGCGCTGTGATGGGGTAAGCGGAGTATCCATGCCAGAGATAGTGCCAATGATGTATTTTGTCATATCTCTTTCGTCAGCATCAAAATTTCTCAGATAATCCCCTGTGGCTTTAAATACCTCAAGAGTCTCTGCCAGTTTTGGGTCTCTGTAGGAAACAAAAGCCAGGGAGCCCCCTAAGTCCAAAAGCATGTTGCATCCATATGCTCCACCCTGGACTCTCACCTTTAACCAAAAATAATCGTATCCCAGGATTGTATTTAAAATCCTGTAACTGCCCTTGTACTCATATCCCGCCTTGACGTAATCTCCCGCCATGGCAACATACTGAATCTGTGATGCGTCCTTTAGGGCTTCCCTAACTGTAGTCTCCTCAAAATCATTGCCCTTTGAGAATTCTCCCTTTTCCTGGGACAATCTAGGAAGGATTTCCCTTGTGAGTTTTCTGGCCTGGTCTAAAGCCTCCTCCTTGCCGGTAGATGAAACAATCAGCCTGTCTTTTGCAAATACAGTCTTGGATAATTTGTTTAGTCTAGATATAATTTCATCTGCCTGAGCATCAAAATCAGCCTCTATACCTGAAAGGAATCTGTAAAAGTCCAGCCCGGAAGTCTTGTCCGCCATGGCAGCCTTTTTTGTGGAACCCATCATGGCTCTTGTGGCAGCCACCATGTTTCCCTTGGAATTCAAAATGCTTTCCAAATGAGATTTCTCTGCTGTAATCAGTTCTTTGAGCCTCTTCTTGTTAGAGAAATCTGTGTTTAAAATCATTTCAAGAATCAGGTCTTTGGCAGCCTCTGCCTCCTCAAAGACAAATTTGCTGCGGACCTCATAGGTCACCTTGTATACCCCATGCTGTCTAAGGACCTCTCTCAGCACCAGGTTGGTAGAAATGCCACCTGTGTGGAGATACATCTCATCGGTAAAATCAGCGTAACTATAATTTTTAGTATCCATCAGGCCAATAAACTTTTCCAGGAGGGAAAGATATGGCAGGTCATCCATGCCCAGGTCACTAATATCAAATACTAGATTGAGATAATGGATGCCATTGGTGGAAACATTGTGGTGGAGAATTGTTGTGTCCCCCTCCTTGTATTCCTCCAGGTCAATCTTTCTCGCTTTCTTGCCCAGGTCTTCCCTCTTAAGCATTGGAATCTTTTCTAGGTCTTCCCTGCTGTCCTGACTTGCCTGATATTCTTTAAGAAAGGCTGTGTGGTCTACCAACTCTTTTATCTCCTCATCAGACATGTCAGCCTTTTGCTTGGCCAGCCTTGCTTTAAGGGCCTCATCTCCTGCTGTAGTAAGTCCCTTTTTTGGTTTTAAGGTAACAATAGACTTGTGAGGATTTAATAAAAGGGACTTTTCAGCCAAGTGACTAAAGTAGCCATTGTCAATTCTCGATTTAATTTCTTCTAGGGTGTCCACTGCATGCATATGGAGGAAAGGCTTGCTGCTGTCGTAAAGCCAAGAGTCCAAGAGCTGTAGCCCTAGGATAAGTCCCTTTGGCATAGAGCCAAAGTCTAACTCTCTTGCCCTAAATTCCTCCCCATTGATTGCTGCAAGTATAGTCTTTTTATTAAAGCCCTTTTTGATGATATCTGAAAGGGTATCTTCGATTATGGAAACAAACCTGTCCCTGTCCTCTTCGTTGGCACCCTTTGCCACAATGGAAAGGAACATCTGTCTCTGGGATGACTCCAGGGAGCATTCTACATCCTCTGCAATATTGGCATCGATGATGGCCTGATATAAAGGTGCGCCTGGAGCAGAAACAAGGCAATAGTTTAATACCTCAAAAGCCTGGTATAACTTGTCGTCTAAAACATCTCCAACGCACACGTTGTAGGACAAATAGGTATTGTTTTTTTCATCCTGGTCTGCTGCGATTGGGTATTCTATGGTCTTTTCTATAGGTTTTTCAAACTCTTTTTGCAGACCAATCTCAGAATCCACCTTTAGGTAATCATAGTTGCAAAGATAATTCTCGTCCAAATATTTAAGCATCTTTTCTATATCCACATCGCCATAGATGTAAATATAGGAATTGCTAGGGTGATAATACCTGCTGTGGAATTCCAAAAACTTCTCATATGTAAGCTTTGGAATATCCTTTGGATCCCCGCCGGATTCGATGGCATAGGTGGTATCAGGGAAAAGGGAATTGAGAATCTGCCTGTTTAGAACATCATCCGGTGAAGAAAAGGCCCCTTTCATCTCGTTGTAGACAACACCATTTATAGTCAAATCAGCATCAGGGCTTTCCATCTCATAGTGCCAGCCCTCCTGCTCAAATATCTCCTTGTATTTGTAAATGTTTGGGTGGAAAACAGCATCCATATAGACATCAATCAGATTCATATAATCAATGTCATTGGTGCTGGCGATTGGATAAACTGTCTTATCCGGATAGGTAATAGCATTAATGAAGGTATTTAGGCTGCCCTTGACCAGTTCCACAAATGGGTCCTTTACAGGATATTTGTCAGAGCCGCACAGCACAGTGTGCTCCACAATGTGGGCCACTCCAGTGGAATCCTTTGGCGGGGTCCTAAATCCAATATAGAAAACCTTGTTGTCATCATCATTTTTGATGAAAACAATTTTGGCCTTTGTCTTGTTATGCTCATACATGTAGCCGACAGAATCAAGTCCGTCCAGCATTTCCTCTTTAATTAATTGATAGTTGGAATTCAAATTTAATAGTACCTTTCTAACTAATAGTGATTTGCTTTATATACCAGTTCTTATTACTGGCTCTGCTTCAAGTTTACATCCAACTGATTGAATGCAATCTCAATACCCTCTTTATCAAATCTATTTTTAATTTCTTCTAATGTGTCCCATTTTGCAGCCCAGTATGAATCTGTGCTGACCCAAAACCTTATTCCCAGTTTTACTGAGGATTCTGCCAGCTCAGCCACAAAGACATTGTATGGTTCCTCTTTAATCCTGTACTCTTGATTTGTGGCCACAGATGTGAGAATCTCTTTGGCCTTTGCCAAATCGCTGCCATAGGCAATGCCAACTGTCTCATTCACCATTCTCTTGGTTGCGGTAGTGCAATTAATGATTGTGGATGCCGCCAATTCTCCATTAGGCACCTGGACTGTGCATCCATCAATAGTTTTTAGGGTGGTGTAGATAATGCTAATCTTTTCTACCATCCCCTCGGCATCAGATGATTTTGTAATAATGTAGTCTCCCACCTTAAAAGGTCTGACCACAAGAATCAAAACCCCACCTGCAAAATTGGACAAGGCACCCTGCAGGGCAAGACCTGCTGTCACACCAATGCCGGCAACAGCAGCCGAAATAGATGTGGTAGTAACTCCAAATAGGCCGAGAATAATGGTCAGCAAAATAATGTAGAGGACCCATTTAATCAGGGATTCCAGGAAACTAACTACCCCCACATCCACACTTTTTCTGCCCATGGCCTTTTTAAATATTTTAAGAACCAACTTAATAATCTTGGTCCCAAGGAAAAATACAATCAGTGCCAGCACTGCCGCCCAAAGAAAACTCCAAAACTTTGGAATCAGATTTTCCAGTTGCTGCTGTATTATACCCACTTTTATATCTGCTGTTAACAGGCTCATTAGTCCTCTCCTTTTTATCAAATCTAGGAAGTATTATAACACATCCCCTAAAAAACAAAAAAGCACTACCAAATTGATGATAGTGCTCTAGATAACTAAATCCTATGTATAAACAATCCACTTCTAAGTTTTGGCTCAAACCAGGTGGATTTTGGTGGCATTAATAGTCCTGCGTCAGCCACTGCAAAGAGTTCTGTGATTGAGGTTGGGTACATGGCAAAAGCCACCTTGGAATCTGTCTGGCACCTGCGTTCCAATTCCTTTAGTCCTCTAATTCCTCCCACAAAATCGATTCTGGAATCTGTCTTTGGGTCCTGGATTCCAAACATAGGCTCCAGGATTAGGTTTTGCAAAAGGGAAACATCCAGGCTTTCCACTGGGTCTGGCCTGCCATCATCTCCTACAGGCACCAATTCCTCATGGATTTGGCAAAGGTGCCACATGCCATCTAAATACATGGAGAATTGTCCTTTTTTCTCAGGTCTGATAACTTTATCATCTGATTTTAGAAAATCAACCAAAGGCTCCATATCAGTCATAAGTTCCTCTGAGCTCATGCCATTCATGTCTTTGAGGACTCGGTTGTAATCATAGATTACAAGTTGGTCTGCCGGGAAAAGCACTGACAGGAAATAATTAAATTCCTCGTCCCCTGTATAGTTGGGATTCTCTGACCTTCTCTTCATTCCCACCTTTACAGCACTGGCCGCCCTGTGGTGACCGTCTGCAATGTAGATAGAGTCCATTTTACCAAAGGCATCTTTGATGCATGCTATGTCAGCATCCCCATCTATTATCCATCCCCTGTGGCCAATACCGTCCTCTGCCACAAAGTCAAAAATCGGCTGAGTTTTTTTGACCTCTTCCACTACTTTTTCAATGGCCTCACTATCCCTGTAGGCCAAAAATATTGGACCGGTCTGGGCTGAGCAGTTATCCACGTGATTGATTCTGTCTAATTCCTTGTCTGCCCTGGTATTCTCGTGTTTTTTGATAACTGCATTATTGTAATCATCAATGGAAGACATAGCCACAATACCTGTCTGGCTGCGGCCATCCATGGTCAGCTCATAGACATAGTAAGCAGGGAATGCTTCTGTCATAAACCTGCCCCTTGCAATCCAGTCATCCAACATCTCTCTTGCCTTGTCATATACAGGCTTGGAATACATGTCTATGTCTGGAGCAAACTGAGTCTCCGGCCTGTCTATAGCCAAAAAGGAATCAGGTTTTTCCTTCACCTTGGCATAGGCCTCCTGTCTGGAATAAACATCATAAGGAAGGGCTGCTATAGTAGCAGCCTCTTCTCTGGTTGGTCTAATTGCTTTAAATGGTAATATCTTTGCCATTATTTAATAACCCTTACTCTAATAACACCGTCCACCCCTCTGATTTCCTCAATGAGAGAGTCTGCTGGTTTTGCTCCAAGATCAAGGAGAGTATAAGCATAATCACCCTTTGACTTGTTTGTCATATCTTCTACGTTTACCTTTTCATTTCCCAAAATGGTTGTGAAACTTGCGATAAGTCCGGCCCTATTCTCGTGCAAAATTGCAACGCGGGCCTCTGCCTGGCATTTGCCCATGTCGCAGTCAGGGAAGTTTACTGAGTGGCAGATGTTACCATTCTCCACGTAGTCCATAACCTCATTGACAGCCATAACAGCACAGTTGTCCTCAGCCTCCTCTGTGGATGCACCCAGGTGTGGTGTGCAGATGACGCCCTTTTTGCCTGCTGTGGTAGGGTTTGCAAAATCAGTAACATAGTGCTTTACCTTGCCTGACTCGATGGCGTTTACTACAACAGCCTCGTCCACTAAAAGGTCCCTGGCAAAGTTTAAAATAACTACGCCCTTTTTCATCATCTGGACTGCTTCTTTGTTTATCATACCCTTTGTAGAGTCCAGAAGTGGAACGTGAACTGTGATAAAGTCACATTCTCTATAAATATCCTCAACGTTTGTTACGTGCTTTACATTTCTAGAAAGAGACCAGGCAGCACTAACAGAAATATATGGGTCATATCCCAATACTTCCATGCCAAAGTGGGTAGCGTCGTTGGCAACCTTTACACCGATGGCTCCAAGTCCGATTACACCAAGTTTCTTTCCTGCAAGTTCTGTACCTGCAAAGGCCTTTTTAGCCTTTTCTGCTGTCTTGCCAATATTCTCGTCAGCAGCATTTTCATTAACCCAATCAATTCCCCCAACAATGTCACGGCTGGCCAGGAGCATTCCTGCAAAAACCAGTTCCTTTACGGCGTTGGCATTGGCACCAGGTGTGTTGAATACTACGATTCCCTCCTTGGCACATTTATCAAGAGGAATGTTGTTTACCCCTGCCCCGGCTCTGGCAACGGCAATCAGTTTGTTTCCCAGTTCCATATCGTGCATTGCTGCAGAACGAACTAAGGCAACATCAGCCTCCCCAATAGTCTCTACCTTTTTATAGTCAGTAGAAAATAAATCCAATCCCTTATTTGAAATAGGGTTTAGGCAATTATATGTAATCATTTGCTATTCTCCTTTTTATGTGCACCAATTAGTTTTCACTTTCGAATTTCTTCATAAACTCTACTAATTTTTCAACACCCTCAATTGGCATTGCATTGTAGATGGATGCACGCATACCACCAACGGTTCTGTGACCCTTTAAGTTAACAAAGCCAGCCTCTGTAGCCTCCTTGATAAACTTAGCATCCAACTCTTCGTTGCCTGTTACAAATGGCACATTCATAAGAGAACGGTCCTCTGCCACAACAGTACCCTTAAACATCTTTGAAGAATCAAGGAAATCATATAAAATCTTTGCCTTCTTTTCGTTTGTAGCCTTCATTGCCTCCAGGCCTCCGTTTTTAAGAAGCCACTTAAAGACCTTGCCGCAGATGTATATATCGTAGCAAGGAGGTGTGTTGTAAAGACTGTCATTATCAGCCTGAGTCTTGTATTTGAGCATGGTTGGTGTGCCAGGGAGCACATCATCTCTGATAAGGTCCTCTCTGATGATTACGATTACCATACCTGCAGGTCCAACATTCTTTTGAACACCGCCGTAGATAATGCCGTATTTGCTAACATCAACAGGCTCTGAAAGGAAGCATGAGCTAACGTCTGCTACCAAATCCTTGCCCTTTGTGTTAGGCAAAGTCTTGAACTTTGTGCCGTAGATTGTGTTATTCTCGCAGATGTAAACATAATCCATATCATCTGTGATAGGCAGGTCGCTGCAATCTGGGATATATGAGAATGTCTTGTCAGCAGAGCTAGCCAATTCTACTGCCTCTCCATACATCTTTGCCTCAGCAAATGCCTTCTTAGCCCACTGACCTGTAATAACATATCCAGCCTTTTTATTTTTCATCAGATTCATTGGAACTGCTGCAAACTGCTGGCTTGCTCCACCCTGAAGGAAAAGCACCTTATAATTGTCAGGGATATTCATCAATGTGCGGATGTCAGCCTCTGCCTCTTTGATAATGTTGTCAAAGACCTTTGATCTGTGGCTCATCTCCATAACAGACATTCCGCATCCCTTATAGTCAAGCATCTCCTCTGCTGCTTCCCTCAGTACCTCCTCAGGTAACACTGCTGGTCCTGCACTAAAATTGTAAACTCTGCTCATTACATATTCTCCTTTTCAAATGAATAAACTAATCCTCGTTAAAAAACTCGTCTATAGGTGCGCCAGGTGCCACCATTGGCCATACCTTATCATCCTCATTAATGATACAGTCAATGAGCACTGGCTTCTCGGACTTTAATGCCTCCGATAAAACCTTGGAGTACTCATCCCTGGTGGTACATCTGTATCCCTTGGCTCCCATAGCCTCGGCCAGTTTTACATAGTCCACTCCATCATCTAAAACAGTTGCGGAATACCTCTTTTCATAGAAAAGTGTCTGCCACTGTCTAACCATTCCAAGCACGTGATTATTAACAACAATTTCAATGATAGGCAATCCCTCTCTAGCGGCAGTTGCCATCTCATTCATATTCATTCTAAAGCAGCCATCTCCTGCAAAATTTATAACTGTCTTGTCAGGATTACCTGTCTTTGCTCCGATTGCAGCCCCCAGGCCATAGCCCATTGTGCCAAGACCACCTGAGGTAAGGAGCTGACGTGGCTTCTTGTATTTGTAGAACTGGGCAGCCCACATCTGATGCTGGCCAACCTCAGTGGTAATGATTGCATTTCCCTTTGTGAGTCTGTATGCCTCTGACACAAGGAACTGGCCGCTGAGGCCTTTTTCTGGAATTGTAAGTGGGAATTTTTTTGAAAGGGCTTTTGCACCCTCCACCCACTTGCTATGGTCCTGCTGAGGCAGTTTTTTATTGATGGTATTTAATATTTCTTTAATGTCACCTACAACACAGTGATCTACGATAATATTTTTATTAATCTCTGCTGGGTCCACGTCAAACTGGAGAATCTTTGCCTTTGCAGCAAACTTGTCTGGATTGCCCAGGACCCTATCCGAGAATCTGGTGCCCACTGCAATGAGCAAGTCACAGTCAGCCACACTGAGGTTTGAGGCCTTGCATCCATGCATACCCAGCATGCCCAGGTATCTCTCATCTCCCCCGTCAAAGGCACCCTTGCCCATCAAACTGTCGCAAACTGGTGCATCAACCAAGTCAACAAAAGTCTTCAAAGCCTTTGCAGCCCCAGAGAGAACTGCGCCACCCCCTACGAAGACAACTGGCTTCTTTGCCTTTTTAATAAGAGCGATTGCATCCTCAATTGCCTCAGGAGTGATGCCCTTTTTAGACCTGCCTGCAGGAATTGGCTTGATATATTCATATTCATATTTATTGTTTGGAGCTGTAACATCCTTTGGGATATCAATGAGCACAGGGCCTGGTCTGCCAGACTGGGCAATGACAAAGGCTCTCCTAATTGTATAAGCCAACTCGCTTATATCCTTTACAATAAAGTTGTGCTTTGTAATAGGCATGGTTATTCCTGTGATATCGATCTCCTGGAAGGAATCCTTGCCCAGGAGAGGAACAGTTACATTACAAGTAATTGCCACAATAGGGATAGAATCCATATGGGCTGTTGCAATACCAGTGACCAGGTTTGTAGCACCAGGACCAGAAGTAGCCATGCAAACTCCTACCTTACCAGTGGACCTTGCATAACCATCTGCTGCATGGGCTGCCCCCTGCTCATGGCTAGTAAGCACATGGTGAATCTCATCCTTATGTTTGTATAATTCATCATAGAGATTAAGGATAGCCCCACCTGGATAACCAAAAACAGTGTCTACCCCCTGCTCTTTGAGACATTCAATTATAATCTGTGAACCACTTAATAACATATATTGCCCTTTCTTATTTCCTTTACCATTAACCCTATACCGTATTTAGATTTCAGGAGTCTTAAGGATTGCTCCACGGTTTCCTGATGTTACCTGGGCTGCGTACCTGCGCAGGTATCCAGTGGTAACCTTTGGCTCACGTGGCTGCCACTTTGCTTTTCGTGCTGCCAACTCTTCATCTGAAACCTTTAGTTCTATTTTATAATTAGGAATATCAATTGAAATCATATCCCCTTCTTCTACAAGTGCAATTGGGCCACCTACAGCAGCCTCTGGGCTGACATGTCCAATAGATGCGCCACGGCTGGCTCCCGAGAATCTACCATCTGTAATAAGTGCTACAGATGAACCAAGACCCATGCCTGCAATTGCTGATGTAGGATTGAGCATCTCTCTCATACCAGGACCACCCTTAGGTCCTTCGTAGCGGATGACAACCACGTCACCTTCCACAATTTTGCCACCCTTGATAGCCTCAATTGCATCTTCTTCACTGTCAAATACTCTGGCTGGTCCCTCATGCACAAGCATCTCTGCCACAACAGCACTACGCTTTACAACAGAGCCATCTGGAGCCAGGTTGCCCTTTAATACTGCCAGGCCACCTGTCTTTGTATATGGATTGTCCACAGGTCTAATGACCTCTGGATTTCTATTGATAGCATTCTTAATATTCTCACCAACTGTCTTGCCTGTCACTGTCATGCAATCTGTATTGAGCAGGCCAATGTCTGCCAATTCTTTCATAACAGCCCAAACACCGCCGGCCTCGTTTAAGTCCTCCATGTATGTAGGACCTGCTGGTGCCAGGTGGCAAAGGTTTGGTGTCTTCTCAGAAATAGGATTAGCAAATTCGATATCAAAGTCAAAACCAATTTCGTGTGCTATAGCTGGCAGATGGAGCATAGAGTTTGTAGAGCATCCCAGAGCCATATCCACTGTAAGGGCATTCATGATTGCATCCCTAGTCATGATCTGGCGGGCTGTGATACCCTTATTATACATATCCATAACAGCATAGCCTGCCCTCTTTGCCAGGCGCAGTCTCTCTGAGTAAACTGCAGGGATTGTGCCGTTGCCCCTCAGACCCATTCCAAGAGCCTCTGTAAGGCAGTTCATAGAATTTGCTGTGTACATACCTGAGCATGAACCACAGGTAGGGCAAACATTCTCAACAAAGTTTTCCACATCATCCTCTGTCATAGTGCCTGCCGCATATGAGCCGACAGCCTCAAACATAGATGAAAGGGAACGCTTTTGGCCGCCTACGTGGCCTGCAAGCATTGGGCCGCCAGACACAAATACTGTAGGCAGATCCAGGCGGGCCGCTGCCATCAGCAGTCCCGGCACATTCTTGTCACAGTTTGGCACCATAACCAAGGCATCAAACTGGTGAGCGATTGCCATACATTCTGTAGAATCAGCAATAAGATCTCGGGTAACAAGGGAATATTTCATTCCCACATGGCCCATGGCAATTCCATCGCAGACAGCAATAGCAGGGAAAACCACCGGCACTCCTCCTGCCTCAGCCACACCTAACTTTACTGCCTCCACAATTTTATCAATATTCATATGGCCTGGCACTATCTCATTATACGAGGATACAATACCAACCATTGGCTTTTTCATTTCTTCACTGGTAAATCCCAGTGCATTAAACAAAGATCTTGCTGGCGCCTGCTGAATGCCAGCTCTTGCATTATCACTTCTCATATATTGACTCCTCCAAAATCCGCCTGTTAGGCTGTCAAGATTATTTATATTCGACTGATTATTAAGTCCCCCATGGCTCCAGTGCCAACTTGGGTAACCTCGCCTCGTTTTTCTGCCTCCTGAGGCATGATATCTATAGTGCGGTAGCCATCTTTCAGCACCTGCTTTACAGCAGACTCAATGGCATCCGCCTCTTTATCTAAATCAAAACTGTAGCGCAGCATCATTGCTGCAGAAAGAATTGTGGCAATGGGATTTGCTATACCCTTGCCTGCAATATCTGGAGCAGAACCACCTGATGGCTCATACAATCCAAACTTTGTATCATTTAATGATGCAGATGAAAGCATTCCAATAGAGCCTGTCACCATGGATGCCTCATCAGATAAAATGTCTCCAAACATATTCTCGGTGAGAATTACATCAAACTGGCCTGGGTCTTTTACCAGTTGCATTGCACAATTGTCTACCAGCATGTGCTCATATTTTACCTCTGGATAATCTAAAGCAACTTCCTCCACTATCTTTCTCCACAAGCGGGAGCTGTCAAGGACGTTTGCCTTGTCCACCGATGTCACCTTTTTGCGACGCTTCATAGCAATATCAAAACCACGCTTTGCTATGCGGCGAATCTCAGTCTCTGAATAGGTGAGGGAATCCCTGGCAACCAGCTGGCCATTTTCCTCCTTGGTAGACCTCTCTCCAAAATAAAGGCCACCGGTGAGTTCTCGCATTATCATCATGTCAAAACCATCACCGATAATATCTTCTCTAAGAGGGCAAGCCTCTTTCAATTCTTCATATAAATATGCTGGGCGTAAATTTGCAAATAGATTTAGGCTCTTGCGAAGTTTGAGAAGTCCTGCCTCCGGCCTCTTGTCAGCCGGCAGTTTGTACCATGGACTGGTAGAAGTGTTGCCACCAATAGACCCCATCAATACTGCATCAGATGCCTTGGCAGCTGCTATTGCCTCATCTGTCAGAGGCTCCCCAGTTGCATCTATTGAGCATCCTCCCATGAGAATTTCAGTATAATTAAATTCGTGACCAAATTTCTTTCCAACAGCATCCAAAACCTTGATTGCCTCAGTGACAATCTCCGGTCCAATGCCGTCTCCTCTGATTACCCCTATATTAAATGTCATTTCTGGTCTCCTTAATTACATTGTTTATCCTATCCAAAAAATTGGCTTTATGACAGTTTAGTACATTAAAGTGCGAAATTCAATAGTAAGTATGCAAAGAAATTAAAAATAGAAATAATTACATAGCACTCCAGGCCTCCAAAATAAATAAAGACTTTAAAACAAAATGTTTTAAAGTCTTTATTTCATAAGAGGCTTTTTATTAATTATTTTAAAAAGTCCTCATTCAGTCTAATATTGTAAGCCTTGGCCATCTCCCGCAGTTGGTCATCGGTGATGGTTTGGTTAGGCATCTTGCCTGCATTGGCGGCCAGGGTGATGGTGGCGACCATGGCAGATTTTTCGATGGTCTGCATCAATCCAAAGGCTGAGTCAAAATCCTTTCCTGTTACAAAGGCTCCATGGAATGCCCATATAGCTGCATCGTATTTTGAGAGCAAATCTGAGGTGCACTCTGCAATCTCGGTAGAGCCAGGCACCATCCAAGGCACTACTCCCACTCCGCCAGGGCAGAATAGGCAGCACTCTGTTGCCGATTTCCAAAGCATCCTGGTAAATAACTCAGACTCTAGAGGAAGCACATTGGTCAGGGCAACTACATAAGGGGTGTGGGCATGATAGATAACCCTGTTATCACCATCTGTAGCCATCTTTCTGGCAGAATGTGTAAGGAAATGGGTAGGGAATTCAGATGTAGGCTTGCCACCCTGATCCAGGCCCCATACAATGCGGTAACTATTTCCTGTTTGATTTATCTCAACAATGGCAATGTTGTTCTGAGGCTCAGTATTAACATTCTCCAAAAATTTGCCGGAGCCTGTAACAATGAAAAACTCGCCTTTTAGGTTGTTGGCAGAAACAGGCATCTCCACCCATTCGCCGGGATGTTTCTTAAAGAATCTGGCGCAGTATTCCACGTCATCTTTAGTCATCCTGTAGGACAGGTTGCCACCGTTTCTCTCGTGCCAGCCCTGGTCTACACCCTTTTTGCACATTAGCATGAAATCTTCAATAACCCGCTCATTAAAAATAGTACCCATTGTATCTCCTCCTCTTAAATAAACAACTGCTGTTGTTATAATTTAATAACTGAAGTTACTACAAGTCGATTTTCTTTGGCTATAAAGGTAATGTCATATCCATGAAAGGAAAGTTTAAAATCTCTTTCCTTATCTCTATCATAACCCGCTCGTGGGTCTTGGTTCAATAATTCTTTTGCACTTTTACGGTATTTCTCCGGCAGGACATGCAAAAGATTCTCGTCAAATTCCACCTCTATCTGCTGGCCTGCCCTTAGGCCATCGGTAAAACCTCCTTTGGCCTCAGGATGAGAATCCGCATATGCCAGATATGGTTTTATGTCATAGATTGGTGTGCCATCTAGCATGTCCACCCCGGACACAGCCAGTATAGGTCCCACATTTCCATCCACCGACTTAACAGCACTGGACCTAACAATGTCCTGATAATCTGGGTCTCCATACTCTAGCACATCCACCAGTTCCACTGAGGACAGGCCGATGTTGTTTGGTCTATATGGAGAACGGGTGGCAAACACCCCCATCATAGTCTGGCCCCCCAGCCTAGGCGGCCTAACTTTTGCCCCCTCCAGGGGCTTGTTTTTGGAGAATCCCCATATTAGCCATAGGTAGTCATAATCTTTTATCCCATCTATGTAATTACTGTCCCTAAATTCCGGTTCAAAAATAATGTGGCCTATTTCACTAACTAATCCACTTTGTCTAGGTATACCAAACTTTTGTGTAAATCCTGTGGAGATTATTCCTATTTTCTTTAATTCCATATTAAGCCCTGTGATACCTTTCTCTTATTAATTAAAAAGATGGCGCCTAAAAAAGCGCCATCTCAAAAATTTAATTTGCTTATGAGGCAAAATTACTTGCCCTCATATGTGACAACTGATGCTACATCATACTTTGCAAGTTTTTCACGTCCATTAAGACCGGCTAATTCCATAAGGAATACCACCTTTACAACCTGGCCGCCAAGTTCCTCAACAAGGTCACATGCTGCCTCGATTGTACCACCTGTAGCAATCAGGTCATCTACAATAACAACCTTTTGTCCTGGCTTGATAGCATCCTTGTGCATCTCGATTGTAGCCTGACCATACTCAAGGTCATAAGACTTTTCAACTGTCTCACATGGCAGCTTGCCCTTTTTTCTGATGAGAACAAATGGCTTGCCAAGTGCGTAAGCAAGAGGTGCTCCAAAGATAAATCCTCTGCTCTCTGCCCCAGCGATAACATCGCAATCTACTCCATCAAGCAGTTTCTTCATCTCATCTATTGCAAGGTGAAAACCCTCAGCATCCTGAAGTATACTTGTAACATCTCTAAACATAATCCCTGGCTCTGGAAAATCAGGTATTGTTCTAATGTAATCTTCTACTTTCTTCATTTTAAAACTCCTTCTGATCCGGAAACAAAACCGGCTCCACGGCTACACGCCAAATTTACTCCAATATTATAAGAGGATTCCCTCTACTTTTCAAGTGCCTAGGAATTATGCAAAAAGGGGCCCCGAAAGGGACCCCTATGATAGTACGTAAAAGTACTACTGTAACAATGACAAAACGCCCTGAGTTGCTTGGTTAGCCTGTGCAAGCATTGACTGGCCGGCCTGTGCCAGAATGTTGTTCTTGCTGTATCTAACCATCTCGTCAGCCATATCTGTATCACGGATACGTGATTCAGCAGCTGTAGAATTCTCAACAACGTTGTCTAAGTTGGCAATTGAGTGCTCAAGTCTGTTTTGGATAGCACCAAGAGAAGATCTCTGGGCTGATACCTTTGCAACTGCACCTGATATTGCATCAATTGCATATGTTGCAGCTATTCCAGTATCGTCCTTTACATTCAGTTTATTAATGCCAAGATATTTTGTATCCATTGTCTCAATGTCTACACCAATTTTGTTGGTCATATCTGCGTCGGCACCAACATGAAGGTTGAATGCAAGGGCCTGGGTTGTGGTATTGCTACCCTTGGTAATAGTGAATGCACTTGGATTAGCATCAACATTTGCATTAGTTGCTGTATAGGTCGGAGCAGTAATTGCTGTTGCTGAACCTACGCTGTTTGCTGCTGCTAATTCTGTCAACATAAGGCTAACTGCTTTGGTGTTTGTAATAAGTCTGCTATCGTTTTTAGAAACACCGCCATCCACATCTGCTGCTGCAGTGTAATAGTCTTTTGTGGTGTCACCGGCATCAGAGGAAAGAATTGTGTATTCTTTGCCACCGATAGTCACATTGGATCCTGCAGTCATCATTGTTGCCTTAATTGTAACTGAAGCGTTATTAGCGGTCTCAGTTACTCCAAGATATTTTCCATCGAGACCTGCGTCTTTGAAATCAAAGTAAACAGTTTTACTGGTTCCATCTGGATCGCCCTTCAGCAAGTATGTCTCGTTAAACTTTGTTGTCTCGGCTACACGGTCAATTTCAGTTGTAAGCTGGTCAACCTCGTCCTGGATGGACTGTCTGTCAGTCTCACTATTTGTTCCGTTTGCGGCCTGCACTGCCAGCTCATTCATACGCTGAAGCATTGCGTGCACTTCTGTAAGGGCACCTTCGGCGGTCTGTACAGCTGATACACCATCCGATGCATTTGTAGAAGCCTGATCAAGTCCTCTGATCTGTTTTCTCATTTTCTCAGAAATTGAAAGTCCTGCTGCATCATCAGCGGCCCTGTTAATCCTGAAACCTGATGAAAGTTTCTCAGTTGACTTTCCCTGTGCCTCTGTTGTAATTCCTAACATTCTTGAAGCATTCATTGCTTGCATATTGTGTTGTACTACCATAATTTCTACCTCCTTGTAGATACTCTGTTGATTCCATTCAATAGAGATGGGATTTTCCCCATAACTTAATAATTAACATTCTTAATCTATATTCAGTGATTCAGGCCATATCACAGAATACCTATTTCATCTGCGAACCAATTATCACAGATCCCCAAAAACTGGGCATCCCAAGGGATGAAGGTTAAGTAGAAATTATGTTTCGCCTTAGACTATATTTAGTTTTAAAGCTACTATTTATAAGATGATAATATATCATCTAACATTTTTATCGGAATTCAAAAAAAATAATTTAGTTTTTATTAAAGAATTTCAAAAAAACAGGGCCACCTCAAAGAGATGACCCTGTTATCCATACCATTAATTATCCAAGGATTGAAAGAACACCCTGAGTAGACTGGTTAGCCTGTACAAGCATTGACTGGCCTGACTGTGCAAGAATGTTGTTCTTGCTGTAGTTAACCATCTCATCAGCCATATCTGTATCACGGATACGTGACTCAGCTGCTGTAGAGTTCTCTACTACGTTGTCTACGTTAGCAATTGTGTGCTCAAGTCTGTTCTGGATAGC
>JAIKWH010000044.1 GCA_024684955.1 Pseudobutyrivibrio sp. | reverse complement strand
CATTAGACATAGAACGGCTCACATATGGGTGGTTCGTGAAAATGGAGATAAGACAGAAATACTTTTACAGAAGCGAGCTATGAATAAGGATTCTTTCCCTGGCAGATATGATACTTCATCAGCCGGGCATATTCAAGCTGGAGATGAGCCATTGGAATCTGCTGTTAGAGAACTGTCAGAGGAGCTTGGAATCCAGGCGAATCCAGATGATTTGCATTTTGTAGGAACATTTCCAATTCAGTATGAAAAAGAGTTCCATGGTAAGCCATTCAAGGATAATGAAATTGCATTTGTCTATGTCTATGACACGGAAGTAGGAATCGATAACCTTACCATCCAAAAGGAAGAACTGGACAGTATAGAGTGGTTCGATTTGGAAGAAGTGTATCAGGCATGCCAGCCACCAAGGGATGAGAAGTTCTGCGTTCCTATGGGCGGATTGGAGATAGTTCGTAAATATGTTAAAGCAGATGAGAGAAGGTCTGAAGGCATGTCATCAGGAATGTCTATTGGTATGTGCATCGGTATGGCTTATGGAGCGGTTATTGGAGCTTCTACCGATAAAATTGGAATCTGGATGTGTGTCGGAATGAGCGTTGGAATGATGGTTGGAATGGTTATGGGAAATCGGAAGAATAGCGAAGAGGAATAGTTGTGCATTCAAGATGAAGGAGTATTTAAAGTATTTACCAGCCACTTCGTCCATTACCACCCGTATTTTTGGCTAATGTAATGCTACGTCATTGCAACCGCATGAGGTCGTAATAGCACAAGAGGAAGGCAAATGGAAGGTCTATAATACAGATGAAAAATTGCGCTGGCGAAAGAGAGACTTGGAATTAAGAAAAGAGATTAGGGAAATGAAAAATAATCAATCATTTTTTTGGTGTAGCCTTTGTCATAATGGACTTCTCGGTGGAGAATTAATTGTAGATAAAAGCACTATAACCTATAAAACTGGCAAAGTAACAGTAAGTGAGAAATACAGAAATCTTGAGTTGCGTAGAAGTTGTATAGTTGATTTGTCATGGAGATGGATTGTATTTCCAATAGTTACGTTTGAAATGAACAACATGGAAAAATATAGCTTCTTGATTTTTAATAAAAGACGTTTCATGAAGGTATTAAATAATAATTGAGGGGGAAATCATGTACATTACAGTTAATAGAGCTAGTGTCTGTATGGGTCCTAAACAATAAAGAACACAATTGTATTTTTTCATATTTTACTTATGATAATTCTTTTAGTGCTGGGTTAAGTGAAACTCTCCTATCTAATATAGATGATGGAACACATAGCTATTATTTAAGCTATTTTAGTTCTCCAGAAGAATGGAAAGAATACTTTTATAGCGCCTATAATAACAATGAAAAAGACTTATACCATGATGGCTGGGGAGATGAAATAAAACATTGTAATGAACTGGCTGGGAAATAATTAAGTGTTCTAAAAGAAACAATAAATATAATGTAAAGAGGGGATCTAAGGATTCAGAAAGGAGGCTATCATGAAATATGTTTGCCAAATATGCGGATATATTTATGATGAAGACAAAGAGGCTGTACCTTTTGAGCAATTGCCCGATGATTGGAAATGCCCACTATGTGGGGCAATGAAATCTGATTTTAAGGCTGAGGCTCCTGCAGTAGAAAAAGCGTATGTGCCTACTCACACAGAGACCGCAGATTTGAAAAAACTGTCTGCAGGCCAACTTGCTGCAGTTTGTTCAAATCTCGCAAGAGGCTGTGAAAAACAGTACAAAGCAGAAGAATCGAAATTATTTAATGAATTGGCTAATTATTTCACGGCTATCACACCGGCTGTTAATGATGCAACTGTGGAAAAAGTTGCTAAGCTTTTGCAAGAGGATATTGAGGATTATCCACATATAAGAGATGTGGCAGATAATGGCAAGGATCGAGGGGCTGCACGAGTTTGCGTTTGGGGAGAAAAGGTTACCAGGATGCTCTCTTCATTGGTAAACAGGTATCTTGAAGAAGGTGAACAAATGCTGGCTGATACAGACATATGGGTGTGTACGGTATGCGGTTTTGTTTATATAGGACAAGAGCCACCAGAATTATGTCCTGTATGCAAAGTACCTCCTTATAAGTTTGAAAAGATAGAAAGGGGGGCTTGAGTATGGAACTGAAAGCGGTTAGGAATTTAAGATTATGTACAAAAGATTGCCTTTGCCTTTATGTATGCCCTTATGGAGCAACTGATACGGAAGACAGTATTATTGATATATCTAAGTGTGTTGGATGTGGTATATGTGCACAAGCCTGTCCCAGCGGAGCAATAAGCATGGTTCCAACTGAGTATCCTCCGCAGCAAAATAAAAGGGATGATGTGATATCTGTGCTTAATCATCTTGCTCAAAGCAAGTCGGATGGTGAAGTTACAGCAAGGCAGATAGCAGCTTCCACCGACAAAACGGGATTAAAGCGGCTTATGACAGCTGTGGCAAAATCACAAAGATTGATGGAAGAAGATATTGAAAGGGAAGGGGGTTTTATGTTGCCACAAAGTGGTAATACCCATGAGCTTCTTATGGAATTAATAGAAAACCCGCCAACCTCAGATTTTCCAAAAGATGCGGCTGAGAAAATTATGGAATTAGTTCCAAACAATGAAGAAAATTATTAATAAAATGTGGAGAATGCCAAGTTTTAGACTTGGCATTCTTTTTTTGGGTATAAATGCCTAAAATTGGGACCCCACATAGGAGACATTTGCTTGTAAACTATGTCCTAGGGGGGATAGAAAATGGCAATGTCTAATAGGCTTTTGTATTCTTTTATTCTAATGGCCATCGTGCCGCTGCTGATTTTTGCTGCAATCACATACATGGTTTCCAACAGGGCCATGGAGACAAAAATTAGCGACTATTCCATTCAAACACAAAAGGCTGTAAAGCAAATGATTGGTTACGAGTGCAAAAAATATGAGCATGTGTCGGACCTGGTCATGATAAACGGAGAGGTCCAGGACGGGCTGAGGAATTTTACCGACATGAATCCCTTTGAAAAAAATGCCTGGATATCCTCTTTAAACAGGGTCATGTCCGATTATATGTCAAACCAGCCAGACATAATGCAAATCTATTTGATAAACAATGAACTAACGCCTATTTACAGTCAGGGCTGGTTCTATTTCTCCCCAGAAAAACTGGGGGAACTGGTAGAAAAAAGCAACCAGGGTATCAATTGGATTTCCGTAACAGAAGCCAACAAAAATTATGTGATATACACCAGGCCTGTCATTGATAGAAACGGAAACAGGGTATTGGGCTATGTTTCCATGCACATCAATCCGGTGACATTTATGGGTTGCTTTTCTGATATGAAAATTGGCACCGATGCCAGTTACACAATAGTTGATGAATTAGGAAATGTCATCGTCAGTCAGAATTCTTATGTTGCCAGGGGAGAGCCACTGGACCAGGAATTATTTGAAAAATGCAAGGAATCTACAGGTCCAATCATCAGAAACTATGACATATTTGATAGGAGAAACACTATTGTCTACACACCGGTGGAGAGGCAAAACTGGACTACCATTCTGATTTTGCCAAATGATTATCTCTATTCGGAGAGTGAGACCATTTCTCTCACCACCTTGATTTGTGTTCTTGCCTGCATTTGCTGTGCGGTAATTGTTTATCGCAATATGAAAGATTGCATCATAAAAACCCTGGGAGAACTCATGGAAAAAAATGAGGAGGAGCAGAGGGAAAAGAGGGAGTCGGAACTAAAGATGCTCCAGGCTCAGATCAACCCTCACTTTTTATTTAACACCCTCAATTCTCTCCGGTGGACTGCCATGATGTCAGGGGCAGACAATGTCAGCAATGGTCTGGCAGCCCTGTCCAACCTATTGTCCAACACCATTATTGATACAAACCAGTTTGTCACAGTGGAGGATGAACTAAAAAATATAGAGAGTTATATTGCCATCCAGCGAATCCGCTACGGGGACATATTCTCCGTAAATTACCAGGCAACCCCGGAGGTCAGGGAGAGTTACATAATCAAATTTCTCCTCCAGCCAATAGTGGAAAATGCCATTATCCACGGCATCAACGAGGAGGTCACCACCAATGTCATCGACATAAAGTTGTGTCAGAAGGGGGAAAATCTGCTGGTGGAAATCATAGACAATGGCAAGGGCTTTGACAAAGACAAGGCATTTGCCGAGGGCAGGAAAAAGCAACTGTGTGGTTTCACCTTAAAAAATGTAAAAGAGAGAATAGCCCTGTGTTTTGGCAGGGAATATTACTTTGATATAAATAGCGTGCCGGGAGAGGGCACCAGGGTCTGCTTTGAGATGCCATTTCAAAGGGGGAGGTAGTGTGTATGGGAAAAATACCTGTGTTGTTTGCAGATGATGAAATGATAGTCAGGGTGGCTTTAAATTCTATGGTGGATTGGGAAAAAACCAACTTTACTGTGGCTGCCACCGTGTCCAATGGAAAAGAGGCCCTGGATTTTTTGGACAAAAACAGTGTGGGCCTGGTGGTGACAGACCTAAAGATGCCAGAGATGGACGGCATCGAGCTGGCCAGGGTTCTATCAGAGAATCATTTTAAAGGCAAGGTGGTCTTTCTCACCAGTTTTGGAGAATTTGAATACGCCAGGCAGGGAATCAAATATGGGGTCTCAGAGTACTTGCTCAAATCCACAATCACAGGAGAAATTCTCCTGGATGCCCTAAACAAAGTGGCAGTGGATATGGAGGTAAGTGACGAGGCAGACTGTCCGGGGGCATCCTTTGATGGGGATGAGATAAGAGAAATATTAAAGGGCAGTCCTGTGGAAATAAATGGTGATGAAAGTCTTGGCAGGGACTATGTGATTTTTGATTGCTATAAAAAACCTGACAGGACCAGGGAAAGCCAGGGGACTCCCAAGATGCTGGCCAGCCTCATTGGGGAGGCCATGGCAGGTCTTGAAGACACAACAATTGTTCCAATAGACAGCATGGAGACAATTCTCGTCATGAGGGCCAGGGATGCAAAAGATGAAAAAAATGACATGAGAATAAACAAGCTCCGCAACTCGGTGCGGATGTATATGAACACCAGCCTTTTTATCAGCAGGACTGATTCATTTTCAAACAAAAGGGATATGGCCTGGAATATAGCCTCATTGCCTAGCCTGAGAAAATACAGCCTTTATGCCGGAGACAATTTGATTGTGGAATCTATGGAGTCTATCTATATCCATGACATAAAAAAGGGGGCCGGGGATGAGATTAGAAAAATCTGCTGTCTGATTTTAAAGAATGACTTTGCCGGGGCAGGCACCAGCCTGGAGATTCTTTTGGATTCCTTTAGAGGGGACATGGTAAATCCGGATTTTGTCGTGGAATATTTGGGACAGATGCAGGAGGCCTGGCAACTGATTTTTGGAATATATCTGGAGGGGAAAGAGGAGATAAAAGAGGAAATCGACCAAGCCTTTTTAGAGGCCATGACCCTAGAGGATTACCTACTGGCATTTAAAAGATGGATGGCAGTCATGGAAACCCATCCCCTCAAAGACACTGACTACTACCTGCGGTCAGAAATCGGCCCAATCATGAGTTATATCAACAGCCATGTGAATGAAAAGATTTCCCTGGGGGATTTGGCGGCTGTGGTGAATTTTTCCGAGAGTTATATTAGCCGCCTCTTTAAAAGCGAGGTGGGCATCAATCTGCTCACCTATATTAACATGCGAAAGATGGAGGGAGCCCTATTTGCCCTTTTGATTGAAAAGGCCAGTGTGAAAAGTGTGGCAGGCCAGATGGGATTTAATGACCAGTCTTATTTTAACAGGACTTTTAACCAGGTATACAAAAAGAACCCATCGGAGATCCAGGACTATTTTGCAAAATTGTACAAGTGATTAGCAAAAAAGTATAAATGAAATTTTCAGGGGCAAAATTATGGGCAAAAAAGTGAAAAACATGGTCCATTTCCTTTATAGGAAGGAAAATATTCCCTTGTTATACTTTTTTTAACAAGGTAGTAACACCAAAACAAGGGAGGTTAAAACATGAGAAATATCAAAAAAATCTTGGCACTCATGTGCGTAGCAAGCCTTGGCACTGCTATGTTTGCAGGCTGCACAAAAGTCAGTGATGTGCCACAAAACTCAGATGAGACACAGGCCGCAGAGGCAGGAGAAGAAACAGCAACTGACGGCTCAGAAAAGGTACTGAATGTGGCTGTATTCCAGGGAGGATATGGTCGCGAGGTATGGGACACATTGGCAGAGAGATTTGAGGAAGAGCACGAAGGTGTAACAGTAAATGTCACAGCCAATCCAAAGTTGGGTGATGTAATCAGACCACAGATTATGAGTGGTAACCCACCAGATGTAATTTTCCTTTCTGCAACAAACGAGTCTGGCGTTCTCCAGTCACTGATCCAGGACAAGGCCCTAGAGTGTCTGGATGATGTCTTTGATGATGAGATGAAGGCAAAGTTTGTGCCAGGCTCTTTGGATGCTCCAACCATTTCTCCATATGGGGACGGAAAAATATACGCTGCACCACTTTTCTACAGCACAATGGGTCTCTTCTACAACAAGACACTTTTTGCTGAGAACAATTTAGAAGTGCCAAAGACATGGGATGATTTCTTTGAATTGGGAGACAAGGCAAAGGAAATGGGCATTGGCCTCTTTACATATGCCGCTGCTAATGACCCTTCTTACAATGAGATCGTATTCAACCCTGCAATTGCATCAGCAGGTGGCCCAGAACTGTTAGAGGATTGCTTTAATTACAAAGAGGGTGCTTGGACATCTGAGCCTGTAAAGAAGGTTATGGGTGTTTACCAGAAAATCGCCGATGGAGGCTACCTCTTGGACGGCACCTTGGCCATGACTCACACCCAGTCTCAGGAGCAGTTTTTGCAGAACAAGTCACTTTTCATCCCTAATGGAAACTGGCTGGAGAATGAGATGAAGGACACCCCTCGTGCAGATGGATTTGCTTATGGCTTTACAGGTATTCCTGTATTTGAAGAGGGTGACACCCCTTGCGTATGGTCAAACATCGAGGAGATTTATGTACCTTCTGCAGCAAAGGAAATTGACCTTGCAAAAGAATTTATCAAGTTCCTTTACACAGATGACAGCATCATGACACTGGCTGAAAGCACAGGCGCCATTCCTCCAATCGAGGGAGCAGCTGATTTGACAAAGAGTGTTCTTTCAGATTCAGTTTATGAGACATATGCAATCACAGAAAAGGGATACACACCTGTAACTGGTGGTTTTGCTATGACAGAGCAGTCTGAAATCAGCATCAGAGATGACATCTACAACACACTAAACAGCATCATGGCTGGTGAGAAAAATGTAGACGAATGGTCAGAACTGATAGAGTCAGATTCAAACAAATTATCAGAAATTGTACTTAAATAAAAATTGGAGATGCCATGGCTAAAGTAAACACAAAATTAGCCGGCAAATTTTCCAAAAGTAAGTTTCAGAGAAAACTTTTTATCGCCGAATGCACCGTGCCTGCAATCATTTTATTTGCGGTGTTCATGGTGTATCCGGCGATTAATGTTTTTTACATGTCTTTCTTTAAGATGAGCAGCTTGTCCTTGGAAAAGAAATTTGTCGGACTGGATAATTTCAAGGTCCTGATATCTGATACAAAATTCTGGCAGGTATTCAGGAACCAAATATTTTTCATAGTGGTGGTAACAATCATCACCATTATTCTGGCCCTGTTTTTTGCGGCCCTACTTACAAACAGCAACTTAAAAGAAAAGCCATTCTATCAGACCGTATTTTTCTTTCCAAATGTACTGTCACTGGTTGTAATCAGCACACTTTTCATTCAGATATATGACCCTTCAAAGGGAATTCTCACAGCCACATGCAATGCCTTAGGAATACAGGTGGCAGAGCAAGGCTGGCTTGGCATGGCTACATCTAGCCGCTGGTGCATAGTGGCTGCAATGGTCTGGCAGGCAGTGGGCTATTACATGGTTATGTACATAGCCGCCATGGATGGTATTTCAAAGGATTTGTATGAGGTGGCAGACCTGGAGGGTATGTCCAAATTCAAACAGTTCTTTGCAATTACAATGCCCCTGATGTGGGAGATTATCAGGGTAACAATTGTATTTTTCATCATATCCACAATCAACATGAGTTTTGTATATGTAAAAATCATGACTCCTACTGGAGGCCCAGATGGCAAGACCGAGGTATTCTTGACCTACATGTACAAGCAGGCATTTACCAATTCTAACTTTGGCTATGCTATGGCTCTTGGTGTATTTATCTTTTTGTTCTCCTTTGCCCTGGCACTGATCAGCGACAAACTGACACAGAAAGAGACAGTGGAGTATTAAGGAGAAGTTATGAATCAGCGAAAAACCACATTACATATGGCAGGGGCCAAAAAAGCCGGCACACGTCTTGTGCTGCTCCTTTTTACAGTGGTAGTGCTCTTGCCAATTATATGGACTATTTATACATCCTTCAAAACCACCACAGAGTTTTTGGCAAATCCATGGATGTTGCCCAAGGGATTGTATTGGCCTAACTATACAAATGCTTTAGAAAAGGGCAACATGGTTGCCTATTTCAAAAATTCCATCTTTGTCACCTTACTTGGTCTGGCATTTTTGGTTCTTTTGGCAGTACCTACAGCCTATGTTACCAGCCGCTTTAAATTCAGGCTGGCCAGGCCTATTTCACTGCTTTTCATGTCTGGACTTTTCGTAAGTCAGAATTACATAGTGGTACCGATTTTTCTGTCACTTAACAAGGTACAGAATTATCTAAACCAATATGTAGAATTCCAGCACTTAAAACTGACGGACAACCTTATCATTCTGGCACTGATATATGCAGTATGCTCATTGCCATTCTCCATATATCTCCTGTCAGGATTTTTGAAAACCATTCCCGATGAATATGAGAATGCAGCAAAAATAGATGGCTGTTCATATGGGCAGACCCTCTTTCTCGTGATTGTGCCAATGGCAAAACCTGCCATGGTGACGGTCCTCATGTTCAATTACATGGAGTATTGGAACGAATATATCATGGCTACAACCCTGATGCAGGAAAGGAGATGGACCTTGCCAGTTGGCTTGGTAAATCTCATGGAGCAGCAGAAATTTGCCACTGACTGGGGTGCCATGTTTGCCGGAATGGTAATAGTAATGCTTCCTACAATGATTATATATGCCTTTGTTCAAAAACGACTGACAGAGGGAATCAGCATGGGAGGATTAAAAGGATAGAGAGGGAAAGTAATGACAGTAATAGCGCTAGACATAGGGGGGACCTGCATCAAATACGGCCTGGTGGACCAGGAGGGAAAAGAGATTGCCAGTGGCCTGGTGGCCACAGAAACCTCGAACCAGGGATTTTTAAATCAGGTTTTTTCTATCATTGACGAGATGAGGCAAGGCAGGGATGACATCCTGGGAATAGGCATCAGCCTGCCGGGATTTGTAAATCCGGCCACTGGAGAAAACACAGATTTTACAGTGTGGCCTTGCTTTATAGCTTTCAACCTAAAGGAGGAAGTGGAAAAGCATACGGGCCTGCCTGTATGTGTGGAGAATGACAGCAACTGTGCAGCCATAGCCGAGGGCAAAGTAGGGGCAGCAAAGGGATGTGATAACTATCTCATGGTTACTGTGGGCACGGGCCTGGGGGGAGCCATCGTCACCGGAGGCAAACTCATGCGAGGGGCCCATTTTAAGGCTGGAGAATTGGGATTTTTAATGCTTGAAAAGGGCAGATTCCCGGGAGCCACCAGTGATTTGGTGAGGCGGGTGGCAGACTATGTAAAGGAGTGCAAAGAGGGTGCTGGGGACAAAACTCAGTATTCTGATGAGACTCTAGTGGATGGCAGATTTATTTTTTCCCACATGAGCGACTCCCGGGTCCGGGACATTTACTTGTCTTGGCTGGAGGAACTGGCCATCACTCTGGGGAATGTGGTTTCAATTCTCGACGTGGACATGCTTTTAATCGGTGGAGGTATCAGTGAGGAGCCAGTTTTTATCAATGATTTGACTGACAAAATATACGACCTCTTTCCGCTAAAAGAATATACAAAAATAAAAGCTTGCAGCCTGGGTAACCAGGCAGGAAAAATCGGGGCGGCGATTTTACTGAAGGACAAGGAAAGGATGTAAAAAATGAAGGAAAAACTGAAAATTGTTACTATCGGGGGAGGATCAAGTTACACTCCAGAACTAATCGAAGGGTTCATCAAAAGATACGACAAATTACCGGTCACAGAGTTGTGGCTGGTGGATATCGAAGAGGGCAAGAGCAAACTGGAGATTACAGCTGCCCTGGCTAGGCGTATGTTAGAAAAGGCCAATGTGCCAATTGAACTGCACACTACTTTGGACCGCCGAGAGGCCCTAAAAGATGCAGATTTTGTTACTACCCAGATGCGTATTGGCCAGTTGGATGCCAGAATTTTGGACGAGAGAATTCCTCTCAGCCACGGCATGTTAGGCCAGGAAACCAACGGTGCCGGTGGACTATTTAAGGGTCTGCGCACTATCCCTGTAATTCTGGATATCTGCAAGGATATACAGGAACTTTGCCCAAATGCCTGGATGATTAATTTTACCAACCCTGTTGGTATGGTGACCGAGGCAGTGCTGAGATATGGTGTTCACAAAAAGGTAATCGGTCTTTGCAATGTGCCTATCGGTATGGAGGAAGGCATCGCTGATATTTTAAAAACTGACAGAAAGAATTTCTTTACCACTTTTGCAGGACTAAACCATATGGTATACGCCAACCACGTCTACAAGGACGGGGTGGATGTCATAGATGAGGTCATGGGAAAATGGGGAGTGCAATCTGTTAAAAATATTAAGGCCATGGAGTGGGACAGCAACTTTATCAAGGCCCTGGGAGTTATTCCATGTCCTTACCACAGATATTTTTATATGGCAAAAGAGAACCTGGAGGACGAGCTGGAGAAATATGCCCAGCATGGCACTAGAGCAGAGCAGGTGCGCCAGATTGAGACAGAACTTTTTGAACTATACAAAAATCCAGACCTGGCAGAAAAGCCAAAGCAGTTGGAGCAGCGTGGCGGCGCCTTCTACTCAGATGCAGCCTGCAATTTGATTTGCTCTATTTACAATGACACCAGGGATGTACAAGTGGTAGACACCATGAACAGAGGAGCCATAGGATTCCTTGGTTACGATCAGGCTGTTGAGGTCAGCTGCGTTATTACAAAGGAGGGCCCAGTGCCTATGGCAGTAGGTGATTTGCCAGATTCTGTAAAGGGTCTGATCCAGCAGATTAAATCCTTTGAAATCGCCGGAGCCAAGGCCGCAGTAACAGGAGACTACTACACAGCCCTGATGGCTATGATGATTAATCCTTTGTGTGCTTCCCAGAGGGATGCCAGAATTGTCTTGGACGAACTCTTGGAGGCTCACAAAAAGTACTTGCCACAGTTCTTTGGGGACTGGAAGGGCTAGGGGATTCTCTGGATTAATAACCGGAGTTTGGAATGCATATGCGTCGCGGAATGGAGTGATGGAGCCAGTGAGTTTGGCCATTTTTGCTCCTATATATTGGGAAACCGGTATGGATATGCATTTGTGGGCTGCATTTCGCGGAAATGGACTAAAATGGCCTGTTTAAGTGGGCTTGAAAAATGGAATCCGGTATCGCATTGGGTTTGTGAGGCTTGTTTCGCGGAAAAATGAAGCGCGATGACCTCCAGACTATTTAATTCCGGTATTTAGGGCTTGCCAACGCACATGCGTCGCGGAATGGACATTTTGGGCTGGCTCAGAAGTAGGAGAATAGGCCAATTCCGGTATTTAGGGTTAGCAAATGCATATGCGTCGCGGAATGGCTAATTTGGGCCAATTGGGGAGTAGGTGAGTTGTGAAATTCTCGTAACTAATGTTAGGGTTTTTACAATTTTGGGAAAGGAAAATAATATGAAAAAAGTGATTCCTATTTTATTG